>NZ_LR594660.1:300000-600000 GCF_901827155.1 Variovorax sp. PBL-H6 | reverse complement strand
AGGGTCGACGGCAGATGAGCTGTCCGACCAGGCCGCGGTCGCCTGCACGCCCGTGCCCTCTAGCTGAAACGTCGTGCTGCCGCCAGGTCCGTCATGGAACACCGTCACCGTCGCTGTGACCCTGCCGCGCTGGGTCGGGGTGAACTTGAAGTTGAGGGCCAGGTCGGTGGACGTGGCCGGCGCCGTCGCGACATCCGCCCCCTGCATGCTGAAGCTTGCCGAAGTGGCCCCTGCCGGGAACGTGGTGGTCGGTCCATACTGCGTCTCCGCGCCGCGGCGTGCGAAATTGGCCGAAACCGCCGTGAATGCGGGGTCGCCCGTCAACTGGATGCCGGTATACGTGACGCTTCCGCGCGTGCCGACATTGCGCACAAAGGCCGTGCCGGTGGCGGTTGCGCCCACGGCAACGATGCCCTTGTCGACATTCGCGGCTTGCAGGACGACATCACGCACGCCCTGGCCCTGCAGGTCGAGTGCCAGCGGAGACGTGTTCATGCCGTCGTGGTCCACCAACACTTGCGCTGTGTGGCTCCCGGACTTGGTCGGCGTGAACTGGATGCGAAACGACAGGCTCGGGTACGCGCCCTCGACCATGTTGGCCGGAGACACGTCCTGAGTCGACACAGAGGTGGCGCCGCTGTACGCAACAATCTTGAAACTCGCTGCGTCAGGGCCGGCCAAGCGGATTCGGTTCACGCGCAGCGTTCCGACCCCGGTGGTGTTGACGACGAAGAACGTCTTCGCCACCGCCTCGGCAGGCGCGCCTGCTTCGCCGTTGAAAGTGGCGGAGCCCAAGTTGCCATTGGGCACCGCTGCGGGCGAACCGGCGGTCTCAGACAGTGCTGCCGCTGCGCGCACGCCCTCCCCGCTGATTTCGAAGGACGTCTTGCCGCCAGGGCCATCGTGGAAGACGGTCACGGTGGCCGTGTGCGCCCCGGTGGTGGTCGGCTTGAACTTCAGCTGGGTGTACATGTCCGTCCATCCGCTCGCAACGGACGGGTCCGTCAGCGTTCGCGTGTACGCGGCGTAGCGCGTACCTGCGGGATAGGGCGTCGCGCCGTTCTTGTTCGTCACGGTAGCCGCGCCGGCTTCGGAGATGGAGAAGGCCGGCGAGCCTACGACCTGAATTCCCGTCACGGTGAGGCTACCCACCGTGCCAAGGTTGCGAACATAGGTCGTCAGGGTGGCCTCGGCTCCCAAGCCGACGCTCGGGAACGAGGGAATCGCGACCTCACCTGCGCCGCCGGAGGCCACCACACGCACGTCGCGCGCGCCGGTTCCCCTGAGAGCCAGGATGGTCGGAGAGCCGTTGTCGGCATTGTGCGAAAGCAACAGCTGCGCGTCGTGCTGGCCCATCCGGGTCGGCTGGAATTGCACGGTGACACCGAGCGGTGAAGTGGCGCTCGTTTGCGCCATCTCCAGTGGCGCGATGGATTGCGCCGGCAGGCGGTCGCCCGCGGCTTTCGGCGAAATGGACGTGATGTGGAACGCTCCCGCGTCCGCGCCCACGAGTTGAAGGTCGCTCACCTTGAGCAGCTTGCCCTGCGATTCCGTGGTCAGCAGATAGAAGGTCTTGACTGCTGACCCGGCAGCTTCGGATGCCTCGTTGTACGACAGCGTCCCGAAGTCCCCAGAAGGCGCAACCACGGGCAGGGCACTCGAGCTGGAGAGCTCGGCCTTGTTGAAGTACTGCGCTTCACCGTACAGCGGCAGTTGCACCTGGCGCGCGCCGTTGTACCGAATGGTCAACTGTGCGTTGTGAACGCCCTTGGCCAGCGGTGCGTAGGACAACACGACAGCGAGGTGGGGGTAGGCGCCGTTGCCGACGTCAACGACCGCGCCCGTAGCGCTCAACTTATCGGGCGCAATCGTAGCGCCGCTGACCTTGTTCGAGCCGCTGCTGGCAGCTGCCACGACATTCGTGATGCGGAAGTGGGGAGCGTCGGGGCCGGTGATGGTAATGACCGGCTCGTTGATGCGCGTAGCGGCTGCCTGGACCAGGTTCAGCAGGTAGATGTTGCGTGCGACCGCGGGGTTGCCCTGGCCGGCTTCGCTAAGCGCGGCCACGACGCCGAAGTTTCCGCTGACCAGGCCGAGCCCACCCGCGGAGTTCGACAAGGCGAAGTCGGGTTCCTCGACCGTTGCGAACAAGGAAAGCGGCGCCGTGGAGCCGCCCTGCGGCACGGAGGTCGCGGCGACCACGGTCCCGGACGCGGCGCCCAGGGTCGAACCGGTGGCGATGACCTCGACGGTGCAGCTGGCCTTTGCCGCCAAGGAGGCGGGGAATGCCTGCGGGCAGGTGCCCTGTGTCCCGAGCGAGAAGACCGAAGCCGTCGGGGAGCTGACGATGATGCTCGAGAGCATGACCGGCGCCGTGCCGGCGTTGGTGAGGGTCACCGTGCTGGAGGCCGAGGAGCCCTGCGCCACGGCACCGAAATTGCCGCCGGCCGGACCCCAGGCCAGGTCGGCCGCCGGAGCGACGTACTGGATGGCGGCCGGAAGGCTGGCGGTGCCGGCGACGTTCGTCACGCTCAGGGCAACGCTGCCTTCGGCGACGATTGTGCGCGCTGGCACGGTCACAGTAGCCTGCGTGAGGCTGCGCACAACGATGGTCGCAAGCCGGCCTTCAACCGTTGCGGTCATGCCGGCAACAAAGTTGGTCCCCGACACCTGGGTCGTCCACCCGCCCGCGAGGGACCCGGACGCGGGGGACACGTCAGCGATGGTCGGTGCAGCCACGTACTGGACAGCACCAGCGCGCGACGCCGTGGTCACGCCGTTGTTCACCAGGCGCATGTCCGCGAGGCCCGCGGCGTGCGCCGGCGCGGTGACGGTCAGCTGCGTGGCGCTGACGAGGTTCACCGGTGCGGCCTCGACGCCGCCGATGAAGACCTGCGTCGTGTCGGAGAAGCCCGTACCTTGCACGACGACGGTCGCGCCGCCGGCCGCGGGGACCATGCTCGGGCTGACGGCAACAATGCTCGGCGACGAGGCGGTCGCGGTCAGTGGGACGGTCAGCTGGCCGGCGGTCGTCATGATGACCAGTGACGAGCTCAGAGCGCCATTGCCCTGGCCGGTAGCGCGCACGAGGATGTCGCAGGACGAGCCGGCGTCGATGGCTTCGCCGCATGCGTTTTCTGTTGCGAAGCCGGCTTGACTCGTGAGCGAGACCGAGCTGACCCGCATCGGGAGGGTCCCGGTGTTGTTCACGGTCACCAGGCGGTCTTGTGGGGCCGTGGAATAGACGACCCCGAAGTCCACCGCGGTCGGCGTAGCCTGGGCGGTCGTGGTGATGCCGGTCCCCGTCAAGGCGACGTCGATGGCGCCTGCGGAGTTGGAAGTCGACAGGCGAAGCGTGCCGGTGCGCGGGCCGGCGCCGGCCGGCGTGAAGGCGACGGCAACTTGGCACTGCTCCCCGGCCGCCAGGATGCCCGGGCAACCAGAAGTCGCGCCGTAGCTCGAGGTTCCGGCAGTCACCTGCGCGGAGTACACGGCAACGCTCTGGAGGCCGTCGTTGGTGAGGGTCACCACCTGGGGTGCCGACGTGAATCCGACGGGCTGGTCAGCAAAGGACACGTTCGTCGGAGTCACGGAGATGTGCGCCGGCGGGCCTTCACCAGCCAGGGACACGACGCGGGACTCGCCAGAGAGCGGAACGATGCGCAGCGCAGCTTCATGCCGGCCGGCCATCGTCGGCGAGAAGGCGACAGTCACGGTGCAGGACTGGCCCGCGCCCAGGGAATCCGGGCAGGACGGCGTGGCGGTGAATGCCTGGGCGCTGTCGCCCTCAACCGTGATGCCGGTAATAGGCAGTGCCGCGGTACCGACGTTTTGCACCTGGACGGACAGTTGGGCTGAGGCTCCGATGGCGAGTGCGCCGAAGCCCAAGGTCGCCGGGTTGACCGCGAGCACGCCGATGCGGCCCACGCCATTCAACGCCACGCGGGCGGTCTGGGTCGTCGGGTCGTTGGTCGAAACGAGGAGCCAGTCAGCGTGCGTCCCGCCGGTGACCGGTGAATGCTGCACGAACACGCTGCAGGTGCCCTCCGGCGCCACGGAGGAGCCGCAGGTCGTGCGCTTGGTGAACTCGCCACCGATGCCGATGCCGGAAATTTGAAGTGCTGCCGTGCCGGTATTGCGCACGACGACTTCCTGCTCGGCGGATGCCGTGCCCACGTCGTCGGAGCCGAAGTCGAGTGCGGCGGTCGAGAGCGAAAGTTTCGGAGCGGTCACTTGCGTCTGGACGCTGGCCAACTCAACCTTCACCGTTTGCTGCGTCTCGGTCACGAGCGTGAGCTCGGCCTGGTCCTCGGAACCGCTGCCGACATATTGAACGGTCAGGTCACAGTACTGGCCGGTCGCGATGAGCGTGTCGCAGCCGGTGGTCACAGAGAAGCTGGCGCTGCCGCTGACGATGCGCTGATTGAGGGCCACGGCGTCGGGCCCCTGGTTCGCAACCCGGACCTGCTTGCTCGAGGGCGTGCCCAGTGCAACGTTCTCGTAGGTCAGCGCGAGTGGCGTCACGGTGACCGTGGCGGCGGGCGCCTTGGCGACGCCCTGCACGTGCAGGGGCACGGGTGCCAGCGACACATCGGCCGTCTTGAAGCGGATGTCGAGTTGGGCGGCATGGTCGCGCTCCTCGCGGGGCGTGCCGCTGACCACGATGTCGCAGCTGGTGCCTGGGACCAGGCGTACCACGCAGTCGAGGCCGCGCGAGAAGGCGGCGAGGTCCGAGCCGTTGAGGTTGATGCTGTCGACCACCACGTCCACGTCGCCGTTGTTGCTCAGCCGCAGCTTTTGAGAAATCGACTTGTTGATGACGACTCGCCCGAAATCGACAGCCGGCTGGCTCAGGGACACCGAGGTGGCAGGTGCCGTCGTGGACGTGCCGTAGCCGCTCAGGGCGACCGCAATGGATGTGCCGGCGCTCGTCTGGACCAGGAGGCGGGCTTGCGTGGCGGATGCCGCGTCCGGCTGGTAGGCAACCAGGGCGGAACAGGATTGACCGGGCTCGAGGCCCAGGCCGCAATCGTTGTTGGCCGCAAACTGGTCAGCACCTGTGCCCTGCAGACTGATGCCTGTGAGCTTGGTGACGGCGCTGCCGCGATTGGTCATCGTGACGACCTTCGCCGGCGAGAGCTCGCCCACGCGCACGCCACCGAAGGCGAGGGTGGTCGGCGTGACCTCGATGTAGCCGGAGCTGCCCACGCCGGACAGCGGAACGAGGAACTGGGGCAGTTTGGCGTCGTTCGAATCGATGACCAGCGCCGAGCTGTGGAGGCCCGCGCCAGTCGGCGCAAAGATGACAGCGACCTGGCACGACTGCTGGGAAGCCAGTGCGGAGCCGCAGTTGCTGCTCTGGTTGAACGCAGCGGTGTCAAGGACATCCAGGCCGCGAATATCCAGCGTGCCAGTGCCGACGTTCGAGACGTTCACGTAGACCACGGAGGAAACCTTGCCGACGGCGGTCGACGCGAAGGTCACCTGGCCAGGGGACACCCGGATGGATGCGGTGCCTTCCTCGCCATCTCCGCCACCGGGGGTCGTTGCGGACAGGTTCACGACGGCAGTCGGATTGGACAGGTCGTTGGAGCTGAGGGCCAGCGACGCGCTGCGTTGGCCGGCCGCCACGGGCGTGTAGGCCACGGTCAACTGGCAAGAGCCGTGCGGCGCCACCGGGGTGGTCGTGCAGTTCTCAATCACGTTGAACTCTGCGGTTCCCGTGAGCTTGAACGTCCGGATGACCAGGCTCGCATCGCCCTGGTTGGTCACCGTCAGCGTCTTGCTGGCGGTCTGGCCGAGTGCGACGCTGCCGAAAGAAAGGGATGCGTCACTGAGCCGCATCGCCGGTGCTGCTGCCGTCCCCGCCAGCGGGACGGTCAGGCGCTGGCCGCCCGTGGATTGCACGGTCAGCATGCCCGCTTCGGCGCCGCCGGCGGTGGAGTTGTAGCGCACCGTCACGCCGCAGGAGGCGGCGGGGGCGAGGCTGCTCGAGCAGGCGGAGTTCACCAGGCTAAAGGCTTCGCCCGTCACCGTAGCGCTGGCCACGCCGACTGCAGTCGTACCGACGTTGTCGATGCGCACCACCCGGTCGAGCGGGGTGCCAATGCTCCCCCCCCCGAAGTCGAGGGCGTCCGGCGTCGCAGCGAGGAGCGTGGGGGTGGCCGTGGTGCCCTGGGCGGCCACATGGACGCTCAAGGCCTGGCCGTTACCGAGCGATGCCGTCACCTCAGCCGAGTACGTCTGGGCGGCGGCCACGTCAGCCCGCACCTGGACCTCGCAGGAGGCCGTTGCACCCAGGCTGGCGCCACAGGTGCTGGTGGTCGTGAAATTCGCGGCGTCCGCGCCCGTCACGTTCACGCCGGCGATGGCGACCGCGGTGGCGCCAGTATTGGTCAGCGTGAACTTGCGGGTGACCGCCTGGGGGATGCCCACCGAGCCGAAGTCGAGCGACTCGGGGAACACGCGGACGTTGCCAGCAATAGCGGCACCCGCCCCGGTCAGGAGAACGGATTTTTCGGTGCCGTCGGAGGTCTGGACGTCCAGGGAGCCGGCCCAGCTGCGACCACTCGCGTTGGGGGTGAACTGGACCGCGATGGAGCACGAGGCACCGGCATCCATGGCGCTGCCACAGTCGTTGGCCAAACTGAAGACCTGGTTGCCGGGAGCGCGAACGCCCACGCTCGAGACCCGGATGCTGCCGGGGCCCGGGTTCGTCACGGTGACTGTTTTCGCGGCAGAAGCCACGTCCTTGGCCACTTCGCCGAATTCAAGGGACGCCGGTGAGACGTTCACCTCGCCGACGAGACCTTGTCCCTTCAGCGTCACCAGGGCCAAGGGTTGGCGGGGGTCGTTATTCTCGATGGCCAGCGAGGCGAGAGCCTGCTTTCCGTCCAGCGGTGTGAAGCTCACTGCGACTTGGCACGACTGGTTCGGCTGCAGCGGGGTGCCGCAGTTGTTGCTGCTCGAGAAGCGCTCGGGGTCGGTCACGCCGATGCCATTGACTTCCAGGGGAAGGCGGCCGGTATTGGTGACGTCGACAGTCTTGGTCGCGGCGGTCAGTCCGACGCCGACGCTGCCGAAGTCCACGGTTGCAGGTGCAACCTGGATGCGCGGCGAAATGACATAGCCGGTGAGCGGGATTTGCAGGTTCTGGCCTTCGCCCGTCGTGACGGTGAGGGAACCGCCCGCGTAGTCGAGCGCGGCGGCCGAGAACTGGACTTCGAGGTCACAGGTTCCCTGGGGCGCCAACTCGTCGGTGCAGCCGCTCAGCACCACGAAGCTGCTCGCGGGCGAGGCAGACGTTTGCATCACGTTGGCCGCAACGGTGCCCGTGTTCGTGAGTCGCACCGTCCTCTTGACCGCGGCGTTGAGCGTCGTCTCGCCGAAGTCCACGGTCGTGGGGGCTGCGACCAGCTTGGAGTTCAGTGCAACCGAGCGCGCGACCAGGCCGACGGCGGCAGGGCTTGCGGGGTCATCCGACGCCAGCTCGAGGCTGGCGCTGTAGGACTTGTGCCCCGTCGGGTTCAGGCTGACGTCGATGGCACATGTCGCACGCTCGGCGAGCGCCTCCGGGCATTGGTTCTGGAGGGTGAAGGAGCCCGCGTCGGCGCCCTTGAGCGCGGCCGCCGAGAGCTGCAGCGCCTTGGTTCCCGCGTTGACGAGGGTGACGGTCCGCGTCACCGTGCCCGCATCCGGTTCCAGGGTCCCGAAGTCCACGGTCGAGGAGGTCACCAGCTTCGGTGTCGGCGTTGTGGGAATGGTCTCGGTGCCGCCGATACCCAGGAGCCAGACGTCGCGCACCTTCTCTCCGCTCTTCACGCGCAGCGCGCCCATGCGTTGACCCAGCGCCGTCGGGGTGAACGAGACGGTCACGATGCAGGTGTTGCCTGGCGCGAGCGAACCACCGCAGTTGTCGCTCAGCTTGAAGTCACCGCCGCCTGCCTCGAGCAAGTAGGGCTGGCTCAGGCTAACCGGCGCCGTGCCCGTGTTCTTGATGGCGAGCTGCTTGCTGGTGCTGGTGGTCCCGACTTTCCAGGTGCCGAAGTTCCAGCCGCTGTCGGAGATTTCCACGTCCGACAGCAGCGGCACGGAATTGCCCAGGAGTTGCGCTTCAGCCTTGGCGCCTGCGCCATGGACCGTCAAGGTGCCGGTATGGAGGCCTGCCGTCTGCGGGAGGTACGAGACCAGCATCGTGCAATCGCCACCGGCAGGCAACATCGAGCAGCCCTGCGTGTCGATGGCAAAAGGAGCCTCCGCGCGTACGGCCATACCTGCCACGGGCACGTCGCTGTGGTTCACGACCCTGACAGGGCGCGTGCTGCTTTGCGTGCGCGCGACATCCCCGAAGTCCGTGGCCGCGGGCTGAATCTCCAAGTCCGCCGCGCTCTGACCGACCTTGAGGTCGATGGGAATGCGGTACATGTGTTCTGAAGCAGCGGCCAGGACGGGTTGCAGGGCAATTGTTGCGCTCAGCAAGGCTGAAACGGCACGTTTGAAGTAGGGTCGCATGGGTCGGAACTCGTCAAGGGTGCGGGCGAAAATTGCCCGTATTTAGGCGTATTCGAAGGTGTAGCGAATCACCTTTTAGCTCGCCAGCGCCTAAAACCCAAGGTCTTTGGGGCGTGGATATAGGGCGGCTCCCGCTCTAGCCTCATGGGGAAACGCGGCTCGGGCTCGCGCGTGGCTACACAACGCAGGCCATCAACTCCACGCAAGCCTGCAACATGTACCAACTAAACCAAATCAAGCACGAAACTGCCAACTTCTGGGTTCTCGACGTCGGCCGGAAAGGCTTCGAGGTGTACCAGACAGGCCTGACGCACTCGACCCGCGTCGCGAGCATCGGCCGCGCGACCGAGCAATGCCCCAACCTGGGGCTGCCGCGCGCCATTCGGGAGTGCGAGAGGCGCGAACGCGAACTCCCGCCGGCCATCGACCAGGCGGAACCTTCCCGGCCCCCGGGTCAAGTCCGGGACGCTGCCGCACGCGGTGCCGTAGGAGCGGCCATGGCTGCCCAGTAGCAATCCACCATTCAAATGCGCCACCTTCATCGGTGGCGCATTTCTGCTTGGGCCCAACAGGGTCGGGTCATGCGTGCACAGGCACCGCGGGACACCCCCATTTTCTGGCTATAAGTCAGCTCCGTTTTCCCGCTAAGCGATTTAAATTGCAAGCCCCGACCGCTGGCTGCTAAAATCGGTGGACACGCCGGACCTATAAGGCGAACACTTGGCACCAGGGTGCCCGTTTTAAGACGGCGCACCCCGACCGGCCCCGCCCCATCTCGTCGACCGAGCGACCCCGGCGTCTTGGCCGACTCGGATGGCGCGCCTCCAGGCCTGAGACCTGACCCAGAAGAAAAGGAGTTCTTGTGAGCACCGACACCATTGCCCTCCGGAGCGTGAAGGACCTCGCCGCCGCGGCCGATGCGCGCACTTCGAGCATCGCGCGCAACCTGCTCGCGCTGGCCGACTCGTATGCGGACATTCGCCACGTCAGGGGCGCGCCCGAATACAACGCCCATGCCGCGCACGCCCGCAACCTCCTCATTGCTGCCATTGCACAGGCTCTCTCCAGCCAGCAGGAAGCCCTCACGTCCGCTGCGCTTGACCTGCGTGCGATTGCAGCGACCGCGGGTGTGGACTACGCCCAGAAGGCGGCCACGAGTGCCGAGCGAGCGCTCGTCGCCCCAGTGGTAATCCAGGTGGCGCAGCCTGCAGGCCCGCGAGCCAAGCAACGGGTCGAGACGGATGTGTCCAGTACTGACGGCGCTCTGCTCGATGAGGGTCTTGCTATGGCGGCCTGACCCATGCCCGCTGGAGGCTGAACGTTAGGGCCGACGATGCCATGGCGCTGCATGGAGCAGTGGGACCGTGCTCGATTGCCCGCCGGCACGATGTCTTGTGGGGTAACCTTCAACGTCTAATCGACCACTCGAGGCGTCCATGTTCATCGAGCATCCCAGCCAAGTTCTGAATGCGCTATTCCGCGATAAGCCTTACCAAGGGGCAAATCCAAAAAGCGCAAAATTCCTGTTCATTGGCCTCGACGCGAACTATCACGCAGAAGTAGAAGACGAGCCAATCTTCAAGAAGCTGCGGGAGTACCACGAAGACGGAGTCGCCTTCTGGCGCAGTCACCAACGGCATCATCCGTTTTTACTAGAGCAGTACCCATACCGAGGAGACGGCCGCTTCTATCACAGCAGCTTCGCCCGCATCGGCTTTACGCCGGAGCATGCGAGCCAAGTCGCATTCATAGAGTTACTGCACATTCCTACGGTCGGGCGAAGTCGCCTCGTGCGAGCAGACTTAGACGACGCCCATCTATCCAAGCTCAGCGACTATGTCCTGGATGGCGACGCAGAGCACGTCTTCGTGTCGAAAAAGGTGGCTCGCCTGATGCATGCCACGAAGCGCTTCCGATGGCTGGAAAAGCGACCGCTGGGCCAATTTGGACCGCTCGACATCCTATATCGTCAAGAAACGAAGACTGTCTACAGCCATACGCACTTCTCCGCATATGGCAAATATGAGGCACAGAAGGTCGATGAGGCGGACGCAATCCGGTCACTTCTTCGCGAATCCTCCAGCAAGTGCGTGTAGATGTTTTTGCGGGCAAGTCGCGGTAAATAGCAGATTTCTCAGGTCCGTAGGCCTTTTCGCCGGTGGCAGGCGTGTGCGTAGAAGGCTTGCTAAGCCCGTCAGCTCTGCTCGAGGCGCTGCGCCGCGTGCGCAAGGGAATCGATGTCGCCACCCGGCGGCTGTGAAGTTCACCATGCCGCTTGGCGGAGACCGGGACTTATTTCACGGAATAATGAGGGTGCGGGCGCGCAACCAGTCCATTCGGACCGTGCGCGACAAAGGCACGTTGGCCAGAATCCGGCCATGGACCGAACAATCACCTCGCATCTGGTCGCCACAAGGTCTTTCGTGGACGCATTCCTCAACGACATGTCGCAGCGTGGCCGCGCGCGAGGCGCCCTCGTGCCTGAGCCATCTGGGGACGCTGACGACATTTCGTTGGTGCCAATGAACCCTATGGAGGTGATGCGAGTCGCGAGCGACTGGCGACGCCTGGCCGGTGTGGACCAACGTGCTGAGCGGGTCGCACAGGCCCTTGAAGTCGTAGCGACCGCACGTCGAAGCTCGGCGCAGGTGCGAACAAGCCGGGTGGCCCGGCTTTTCGCCGGCTGCAGGGGAAGCTAGGTGAAGGCTTCCCGCGCCGGCCGCACATGCTGCCATTCGGGGCGGGGACCCGCGCGATGCCAGGTGAGACGCGTAACGGCGCACTGCATGCGGGCCGGCTACACTCGCCTTGCCGCGGCCGGCACGAGTGGTTCGTTCCGGCAAATCGGCTCTGAACGTCCATTGAGGTGTTCGAGAAAAACAAGAGGAGTGCCATGAGCGAGGAATCTAAAACTAAGAAGCCCTTCTTCAAGCGCCTATGGTTCTGGGCCTTGGTCGCAGTCGTCGTCGTCGGGGCCTCCATGGGAGAACGCAAGAACGACTCCAAGGTCGCCAGCACATCGTCGACAACCTCCAGCGAAAAAGCTAAGGACCCGAAGAAATCCGTCGTAACGCTCCCGCCCGCGGAGGAAGACCTCATTCGGGTCATCAGCGGAGCTCAGCGTGAGTCGAAGGACGCCGAGAACGACATGCAGCGAGGCGGCACCAAGGCAAATCGCGACAAGCTGATTTGTCAACAGATGCGTTCGCTTGCTGTAAGCAACTGGGTCGGCAAGGTCGAGAAGATTGACTCCAACAGTGACGGAAAGGGAGTTCTCGAGCTGTCTATTGCCCCCGGCATCACTGTGAAGACGTGGAACAACGCCATCTCGGACGTGCTCCACGGCACACTCATCGAGCCAGGCACGCCGGTTTTCCAAACAGCCTCCCAGATGAAGAGGGGTCAGTATGCGGTGTTCTCCGGCTCGTTCTTTCGCGGCACCGAGGCGGACTGCCTTGCTGAGCAGAGCGTGACCCTGCGCGGGAAGCTGGAGGCGCCCGAACTTGTCTTCAAATTCTCAAGCGTAGCGCCGTACATCGCTACTCAGAGCGCTGCGGCGGCTCAAGGCCCGGTGCCCGCGTCCAATCCGGCCGTCACGACAGCAGTGCCGCAGGCGGCGGCCGCTGCCACTGTAGACCCCGCCGCTGGCACCAAGGTCGTGGGGCAAATCGAGGCAGACGGGCCGAAGACGCTCGGCACCGTCGCCGGGGAGCTCAAGGTCACTGAGTTGCCTTCTGGGGAGCGAGCTGTCACGTTGGGCGGTGCGCCTCTGTTTACCGGCGAGGACGCCCAATGGCAAAGCATCGTCCGGCGGTTCGCGCTTTCTGGGGGCCGGGATGCCGTACTCCTTGCGAGCAGCGGTGGCCGCGGCAATAGCTGTGAAACGCTCTACTTCTTCGTCATCTTGGAGAAGAACAACCAAGCGAAGTGGACGCCTGAGTTTGGAACCTGCTCTCCCGGCGGTACTTTTTCCCAGGACGGCGACCGAATCTCGCTCAGCCTGCCTGCGGTTGGAAAGATGGAAGTGAGCATCTTCGACGGCAAGCAGGTGATTGAAGACGGGAAGCCAGTCGTGCTGGTGGCTGGCAACGACCCTTCGAAGTGAACGGAAGTGGCGGAACGGCGCCAGGCTGACCCGCTACGCATTGCGTCCGGCGGGCGCCGACTGTATCGAGCCAGAGCACCGAGACGCGGGCGCCTAGGTCCCCTGTGAGACCATTGGCGCCGATTGCCCCGACTCGGTTCAGCTCTTGCACTCAATGAACATTGAGTTCGGTCCCCGCACGAACGTGGCGCCGGCGCCCATCGGGGTCACGATTCCATTCGGCCCGTCCTGCCGGTCTACGAGGCTGTAGCCCTGTGGGCAGAGCTTGGCGGCTTCCTCGTAGCAAGCATGAAGAACTGCGCTGCCGCACTTGACCGTGTATGCAGTTCGCCCGTTCGGACCCGGTATGGGTTTCGAGCTGATAGCGCAGCCGTGAAGTACCAAGGCCGTCGCAACAATCGCACTCGCCTTCAAAAAGCGCATAGGTGACTTCTCCTCGTTCCCGATTGGCGAGTGTACAGAACTGCTTTCCTATTCCCGAGTGCGCCGGGGTTCGGGCTGCAGGGGCTTGAGCGCAGCCTTCTGCGCCGCCCGGAGGTCCCGGACCAAACCGCAGGGGAAAAAAGGCATGGAAGGGTTGCCGATATGCTTGCCACCGGCTGACCCTTGGCGCCCAGCACAGCAGGACAAACGGCCCCCAATAATCGTGACAAACGGCTTAAGGATGACAGTAAGGGGCAACGTAGACTTCTGCCATGGGAAGCAGTCACACGGCAACACGATGTTTGAGGCTCTAAAGTTGTTCCTTGCAGGGGCGATTTTATTCGGGCTATTACCGAAATCCTGCACAGCCGACTGCACCGTGTGTGGCCGCTTTGAAGCAGTGGACGGCTGCTCTACTCTGTCTGTGTATAAAGATGGAACCGCAGCGCTGGTGGCCCAGTGCATCGGTCCGGCCAGGGCACCTCGAACCGAGGTCTACAAGTACACCCTAGAGCAGGGTTACGACAGCGACCATTTTGAGTTGTTCACCACGGGGCCCCTTCAAGCGGGGTCAAGCGCTCCGTTTCGCATTTCGATGAAGCGAGCGGGCTCCGACGACTGGGAACCAGTTGGCTACCATCAAAGAATGGATTCGCGCTACCGGCGCCGTTAGGTTTTGCGCCAAAGCCACTCCGCGACTATGAATTCCCCTGGGGCTGTGTCGCAGTCGAATCGTTGCCGGTGGACCGCTGATGCCGTTGCTGCGAATACCTGTCCAAGCCCCAAGATAGGAGGAACGAGCCGACGATGGCTGCTGCCAGGTACAGGATAGGGGAGTCAAACCCGCTTTGCTTCAGGCCCCGATGGCCACCCAAATTCCCCCGCCTATGGCCACCTCAAACTCCCCCACCTGAACTGATCGGGGATAGGGGTTAAACGCCGGCGCCGTCGGCACCTGTTGGCAGGACATTGATCCGGTCTTCCTCGAGGGAAGGCCAAGGAGTGAATGTCTTGAAGTCCAACCAACGCGCCACCATAGAGACACTGCTGGAGCGCAATACATCGCAACGCGAGATCGCCCGCATCACGGGCATCGACCGCAAGACGGTCAGGAGCTATCACCAACGCTGGCTGGAGCAACTGCAGTCAAATTCCCCCGGGGTGGCCACCGGCTCGGCCCAGCAAATTCCCCCACCCTGGCCACCGGCTGCTGTGCCGGTGGCCACCTCCCTGTGCGAACCCTGGCGCGAGTTCATCGAAGCCCAGTTGCGTCTGAAGCGCAACGCCATGGCCATCTTCCAGGACCTGGTCGACCAGCACGGATTTACTGGTCAGTACAACTCGGTCAAACGCTTCTGTGCAAAGCTGCGCCACAAGGAGCCCGAGCAGTTCGACCGCCTGTCCTTTCTGCCTGGGGAGGAGATGCAGGTGGACTACGGCGAGGGCGCGCCCACCCGCGTGCCGGGCAGCGAGCGGTACCGCAAGCCCCGCCTGTTCGTGGCCACGCTGCGCTACTCGCGCGCCAGTTTCCGCTGCGTGGTCTGGAAGTCCAGCCAGCAAATCTGGGCCGAGTTGCACGAGCAGGCTCTGCGGTACTTCGGTGGCTGCCCGCAGTACGTGGTTCTCGACAATCTGAAGGAAGGCGTCTTCAAGCCCGACCTGTACGAGCCCGAACTCAACAAAGTCTACGCCGCCACCCTGGCGCACTATGGCGTGGTGGCCGACCCGGCGCGGGTGCGAGACCCCAACCGCAAGGGCACGGTGGAGCATGCCATTGGCCACACCCAGGCCACGGCCTTGAAGGGCCGGCGCTTTGAGTCCATCGAGGCCCAGAACGAGTTCCTGGCGCACTGGGAGAAGAGCTGGGCAGCCAAGCGCATCCACGGCACCGAGCGGCGCCAGGTGCAGGCCATGTTCGAGGAGGAGCGCAGCCACCTCAAACCTCTGCCGCTCCTGGGCATGCAGTATTTCGAGGAGGCGGTGCGCACCGTCTGCGACGACAGCTGCGTGCGGGTGGATCACAGCAGCTACGCCGCTCGCCCGGCGAACATCGGCTCCAAGATGCTGGTGCGCATCTATGCCCAGCGCATCGAGATCCGCGATCTGCAAACCGGCGCCTTGCTGCGCACCCACGCCAAGGCCGAGCGGCCCGGCACGGTGGTGCTGCCCATGGAGGAGCGGGTATTCAATCCTTCGCGCGAGACCCGTCTGATCCTGCGTCAGGCTGGCGAGATCGGTGAGCACGCCAAACGGCTGTGTGAGCTGCTCTTTGCCATCGAGGGTCGGGTGGGCCAGCGCAAGCTCTGGGGCATCGTCAGCCTGGCCAGGCGATACCCAGCGCACTGCGTCGACACCGCCTGCGCACAGGCCCTGGAGCAGGGGATTTACAGCTACAAGCGCGTGCTGGCTTTGACCGAGGCCATCTTTGCCCAGGCGCTCAACGCCATCGAGACCCAGTCCAGCGGTGCGCCCGCCGGCGGCGGGCGCACGCTGACCCAGCAGCACGAGCTCATCCGCGACGCCGATGAGTACGCCGATCTGTTCGCGCACGCTGCGGCCGTCACAGCCACGAGCACGCTCGAGTCCGCCACGGCGAACACCACCACCAACAACACCAACAACGCACCTGGAATTCAGCCATGAACATGATCGAGATCGAACGCGCGCTGCGCGAGCTGCGTCTGTCCGGCATTGCCGAGACCCTGTCCACCCGCGTGATGCAGGCCCAGGCCGCGCAGGAGCCCTTCCTGGAGACCTTTGGGGCCATGCTGCAAGACGAACTGGACCGCCGGCGCTCGCGTCTGACCGAGCGCCGCTTCAAGCGCTCGGGCCTGGATGAGCGGCCCTCGCTGGCTGACTTCGACTGGCGTTTCAACCCGAAGCTGCCGCGCAGCGCCTGCTTCGAGTTGCATACCCTGAAGTTCATCGGCGAGGGCGCCAATGCGCTGATCATCGGCAAGCCCGGTACCGGCAAGAGCCATGTGGCCAAGGCCGTGGCCTACCAGGCCACGCTGCAGGGATACGACGCGCGTTACCTGGAAGCCGACACCGAGTTTGCTCGCTACGCGTTGGCCAGCGACTCAGAGCGCACCGAGCTGCTCAAGGACTGGGTCTCACCGGACCTGATCATCCTCGATGACCTGTTCCTGGCCAGACGCATCAGCGAGCACGCAGCCGAGGTGCTGCAGGCCATCGTGCACCAGCGCTACAAGCTGCGCCGCTCCATCGTCATCACATCCAACCGCGTGGTGCAGGACTGGGGCAAATATCTGGGCGACGCCACCATGGCCACCACCATCCTGGACCGCCTCATGCACCGCTGCGCAATGCTGGAGTTCGAGGGCAAGAGCTACCGCCTCAAGGAGGCTGCCGCACGCATCGCCATCACACCCGAGTCGTCATAATCTGGTCGTCCTGCCTGGGGGAATTTGGGGTGGCCAAGGGTGGGGGAATTTGACCTGGCCATCGGGGCTTCAGGAAATAGAACGCTGGGATGTGGATGATGTAGAGCGGGTAGGAGATATCGCCAAGCAACCGAAGTGCCGCTGAGCCGCTCGATTGCGCGCCTACGGATTTTGCAATTCGCTTAAAGGTCCAGAGCACGGCAAGCAAGGTGAATGCCTGCAGTGCGAAGCTGTCGATGCCGACGTGCAGGAACTGGTCGACCTGGTCTCGCTTCCAACTCGAGGCGAACTGGATGGATATGGCGAGGAGAATGTGCAGCGCAAACATCCACCCTACCTCATTCAGTATGGGCTGGTAGCGCTGCGGCTCTCGCGCAAGCCTGAATCCCGCCAGCCAGATGAAGGACAGGAATACGAGGTTGAGGCCATACCCCACGCCCGAATAGTAGTTCCAGTGAAACAGCGTCCGACCGCAGGTGTGCGCGAGGAACGCGACGAACGACACGCGCGCCAGCAGCTGCAGGGTCGAAGGCTTCAGGCTGAAGAGTAGCGGCGTGAGCAGGTAAAGCCAGAACTCCAGCGCCAGGCTCCAAGCAGGGCCGACGAACGAGTCGCTGGTCACAATCTGATTCAGGAAGAGCACGTTCGCCACGAGCAACCAGGCCGACGGCATGGTGCCGTGCTCCATCGCGAAGACGACGCAAGTCAGGGCGAGCGCGGCGATGTAAATTGGATAGATTCTTAGAGTGCGCCGCCGGAGGAACGCTTTCGGCTCTTTCTGGTACGAGGTGCCTATCGAAAACCCACTAATCAGCAGGAAGCCCAGCACCGCTTCAAAGGCGCCGAATTTTGGAACCAACGCCCAAATCCCGACCGGGACAAAGTCGGGCAGATGGTTTACTGCAACGATGAAGGCCAGGACAAAGCGCAGGCCCGCAAGCACGCTCCATTTATCGATTTGCATTTGACAGGCGCGATGTTGTTTTGAAGACGTTCCTCAGTCCGAGGCCAGTCCCTGGTAGCTCTATTGCTCATACCCGGAAGTCGTTTTGAACGCACTCCGCCGTTTCTCTACGGTCGGCACGCTCCCGCTGGCTTAAGCGCTCGAATCGGCTGTTCGCCTCGAGCGCGATGTCGCATGCCATCGGCCCAGGAATCGGGCCAGGCCTTAGGCCTTTTCTGCACGACCCACCTGCCCTTGGCCGGGAGGCGGGCGTTGGCGCAGGGAATGAAGCAGGCGAGGATGACGTTCTGCACTTTGCTTCGGCCGAAGCGGGAGGCGTCAATACAGGTAGACCGCACCCGAGTAGGCCGTCGCGGGTCCGGTCGGAACGCCATTGATGCCAGAGGTCACGTTCGTCTCACTGGGGGCACCTACAGCCAAGGTTCCGCCCTCGCGTGAAAGGGAAACGGCCCAGCCGAAGCCGCTCACCGAACCGCTCAGGGCAGTTGGCCTGGCCTTGACGAAATCCTCGAGCTTCCATAAACCCGTTCGGTGGTGGAAGGTTTGCACCGCACCTGTGGTGCCACCGACCATATCCAGTGGCCCTGAGCCATTGATGCCAGTTGCGGTAGAGCGGTCGAAGACAATGCCCACCGCCATGAGCAGTCCATCGTATGAAAGCGAGATGCTTTGCCCCATGCCCTGGTTTGCGTACGTGACCGCAGGCTTGAGGGTCGTCTCGAGTGCATAGGCGCCCCCGGGCGCGCGCCGGTAGGTGTGGACCGCACCGGAATTGAGCGCTGGCGGCGCCGTACCGTCAAAGCCAGTCGTGCTGTTCCAGCCTGAACTTTCGTTCGTGGCGCCGACGGCAAGGACACTGCCGTCACCTGAGAGCGCAACCGTGATGCCAAAGACCGTCGGCAGGGCGGGAGTGGGCGACTTCAGGAAGGACGTACGCGTCCAGCTCGAGCCGTTGGCAGCATAGACGTGAACCGCACCAGATATCACGCCCGCATTGCT
This sequence comes from Variovorax sp. PBL-H6, assembly GCF_901827155.1. Classification (NCBI taxonomy): domain Bacteria; kingdom Pseudomonadati; phylum Pseudomonadota; class Betaproteobacteria; order Burkholderiales; family Comamonadaceae; genus Variovorax; species Variovorax sp. PBL-H6. Next base: position 581,594 of record NZ_LR594660.1, on the reverse strand, counting down.
CGTCTCGTCGCCATCCGCGATGCTGGGGTGCGCATACTCACCGATGGCCAGCGTACTCCCGTCGGGCGAAAGCGCCAAACCATGGCCGAAATGCGCGAAGAAATGGGGATGCGACGCAACGAGCCGCGTTTGCTGTGACCAGGCGCCGGCAGATTGCTCGAATACGTAGACCGCCCCTTCCCGTGTGGCCACGCCAAGCGATTCATCCGGAGCTGCGACCGCCAGACGCGTCCCGTCAGCTGACAAGGAAACGGCGCTCCCGAAGGAAGAGTACCCAGCGACCGAGCGCTTGAGATAGGCCTGTTGCGACCAGGTCGCGCCACTGCGCTTGAAGACATAGGCAGCCCCGGTGCCGGGGAGCGAGTCGTTGTTCGGGTCCGCACCTGTTCCGGTTCCCGAACTCGCCTCGGCTTCAGCGCCCACGGCCAACGTCGAGCCATCCTCGGAGAGCGCTACCGACGCGCCGAAGTAGTCGTTTGGGTCATTGTTGTCCGCCAGCACCCGGGCCTCGAACTTCCACTGGCTCGAACCGACGCGGGAGTAGATGTCGACCTTGCCCGTGTTGGTCACCCAGAACTTCGAACCGACCGCTAGCGTGCTGCCGTCACCTGAAACCGCAACCGAAAGACCGAAGTTCGTGTTGCCCGCGGGTACCGGCGCTCTGAAGTGTCCGATGGCCAGGCTGGGCACCGGCGTCACCGAGTCCGAAAAGGGGCTGCAGCCACTCGCATTGCACGCTTGAACCGCGAACTCAGTGGGTACCTGCTCGAGCAGGGGCAGATTGAGTAGGCTGAACGTTGTTGACAGGAGGTTGTCCGCCATCAGCGTGAGCGAGCTCGGCGTGACGGTGCTCTGGCCGAGCTTGTAGTACGTGGCGCCAGATACCGGCGTCCAGGCAAGGATGTAGCTCTTCACGCCATAGCTGACGGTCGGGGTCGCTGGCTTGTTCGGCGCCGGCGGCGGCGGGACGTTCGCACAGCTGATGGCTACGTCGCCGACCGTGCCCTGGACCGTCCCCGAGCCGAGTGCGACGGTGCAGGCCTGCCCGGTAGGCAGGGTGCGGACCGTCACCGCGTACGCGCTTCCGTAAGCCAAGGCGGTCGGAAATTGGAAGGTACCGTTTGAGCTGAGGTTCAGCTCGTCGCCCCCGTTGTTGCGAAGCACGAGGGTGCCGCTCAGCCCGCTGAGGCTTCCGCCCACGTTGAACGTCGAGACGGCGCAAACCACCCGGATAGCCGTGACTGCGGCGGTTACCGAGCCTTCGCCAGCGCTCACGGAGCACAGGTGCCCCTGGGGTTGCGCCGCCACGGTGACGGCATAAGGGTTGCCTGCTGTGATGGTCTTGGGGAACTGGAAACTGCCGTTGGCGGTGATGCTGATGGCGTCGCCGCCGTTGTTGTGCAGAACAAGCGTTCCGCTCAGGCCCGACACTTCTCCACCAACGCGGAACTCCTTTTCAGGAGTCGGAGCGGGTTCTGCCGGCGCCGCAGGCGATGGCGTCTCCGCTACAGGAAACATAAAGCCTCCGCCTCCGCCTCCACCGCCGCCGCCGCAGGCACTGAGAGCAAGCGCTGCTGCGGCTGCAAGCCAGGCGCGTTTGTAGTTGAGCCATTGGAATGGCGTTGTGGTCCCCAGCGTCACTGTAGCCCTTTGTTGTTAATTTAGGCTACGCAATGTAACCGAAATGTACTGCTGTCAGGTGCCAGGGCGCGCCGGTGTCTGCAGAAAAGTTCGCGAACAGCGCCGAATATCGATGCTTTTGCAACCGTGGCCCCCGCGGAGGCTCCCTCCCTGCAAGTCCTTTAAGCTTTAGCGAGCCGTGGGCGTCTTATAGGAGCGTCCCTCCGCTCCCTACCGAGTGGATTCTTCATGCCTGGCCTTTCCTTTGCACGACCCTGCATCAGCTTCCGACGACAAGGATGGCTGACGCGCCTGAGGGCACGTGCGGCAGACGCCGCCGCCTTCTGCCTGCGTGAATGCAACGCTTGATGCGAGCATCAACACGGCGACCAGCGAAAAGACAACCCTGCGAGTGATGTCTGCGAGCAAATAGAGGGTGGCGTTGCGAAGGAAGCCTCGGGGCGGACGTTGGATATGAAATGAAGACATGGGCAGCCTCGGCGAGGAGGGCGTATCAAGTTCAGGGCGAGACAGAGCACAGGGGACGTAACTGTCCGGATACAGCGTCTAGCCTTCCCGCTTAGCCTTTGGCGGGCGAGCCTATTGCGCCCCGCCCGCGAAGAGGCGGGACGCCCTCCGAGTTGACTAAAATGTGTCTCGGCCGAAATAGGGTTCTAAAATACAAGTGACTGCTATAATGCGATTTCGCGGCCTCTTTAGCGGGTTCGCATTCCAGAGATTGATAGGTCATGACCACAACTGCCGCCACAAGCTTGAGCTCCTCTGAAGTCCGCAGCCTCACCGTGTCCTCGGCGCTCGCGGCACTGCGGCAGGGGACCGGGCGTGCCGAGCCGCGCGACCAGATGTTGAACGCTGACGCGCTGCGAGCGCTGCGCCCTGTGCTCGAGCAGCGCATGGCCGTGCACCGTTCGCTGTTCGAGCCCACGTGGGTGAAAGGTGACGGCGTATTCGAGAGCTTCCTTGACGAGTTTCCGTCGCTGGACCCCGGGGCCGACCAGCTGATGAACGCCGGCGTTCGCGACGACGTTATCTTCTTCGAGGTCGCGCGCCACCGCGAGGGCGTTGGCCTGAGGTATTCCCACATGCTGCGTTTTCCGCTGAGGTATCTGAGCGACGGGGGTGAAGCTACCTTGCGTACAGAGGCGCTAGCCCGGCTGAGCAAGCAGCAGCAAGCGCTGGAAGCGAAGAACGCGGCATTCTCCGATGCAGAGACTGCGGTGCTCACCACCCTTCGGCAGCTGGCTCGCGAAGACCAGGCTGGCGCATGAACGCGATAACGTCACCCCAAACACCTCTGTGCGACTGCCTCCTCGAGGCACTGGACCCCGTCGGCGCGAGTTCCCCCTCCGAAGCTGGCTGGATGGCCGCCGCGCATCTATTCCTCAGCAGGATTACGCCTCCCTCTCTCGAAGCGCTTCTCGTGAGAGCATGTGAAGGTGCGGCCAGGGACAAGGAGCCTTTGCGCACCACCGCGCATGTTCATTTCATCGCCCTGGTGCTGAGCGAAAAGAAAGCCCTGGGCCTGGTCGAGCCCGAGGCGCGTGCGCTCCTGCTGCTTTTGGCCGGGCAGGTCGACCAAATGGAAAACATCTTTTCGTCTTGCGTGCTGCCCGAGTGGGAAGACACCGTGGACGCGAGCAGTGCAAGCTGACACTCAGCCCGACTTCTATGACGCCAACCTGTCCCTCGCAAGCCACAGACGGTCCAGCCGCTGCGCAGCGCCACGTGGCACCCGCGGGAACGCCTCTGTCCGACGCGTTGGAGCGCACGCGCGTCGAGCTCGGCCAGCAGCGCACACCCGCATACGGCGATGCCCTTGCGCTGTGCCGCTGCCTGGAAGCAGAACTTGTCGCGCTGCGAGACACGCCCCAGCCGGCTGCAATGCAGCGCGCCGACCGCACCGAGATTCATAAGCGCTTGACGCGGCTGCAGACCGGAGGCTGCACCTGCATGACGAAGACGCCGGTGCTGGCGTATCACAGCGAGAGTTGCCGATACCGGCTCGCGTCCGAGGTTGACCTGCTACTTGCGGCCGAGGAGCAGACGGTGCCCTCGGCGCCGGTGCCGAGCATTGAGGAAATGGCGGCATTGCTCGGCAGATTGCGCTATGCGCTGCGCAAGCATGCCGGTACCGTGCCTTTCGCCATGGAAGTCGCGGACCGAGCGGGGGAGTACCTTCGGCGCCATGGACTGCAAGGTTCCCCTCTGAGGACGGGGGCCCGCGAGCCCGGTCAAGACAGGGCCTAGCAATCCTGCAGCAGCCCCAGCCCTCCCAGCTGGGCTTTTTTTCATGCTTTCGCCGTGGGAGGGGCCGCCGTACTTAGGGTGGCCAGGTCCGGCCGCCGGCCAGGGTGAATAATGCGCCGGATGCACACCCCAGATTCGCTGAAGGCCTTCCTCGAGGCGCAACCGCTGCGTGGCGCCCTGTTGGCAAAGCTCGCGCCTGCCAAGGACGGGCACCACCCCCGGCCACATCTCGCCGCGGTGCACGTTCTCCTCAGCACCGCGACGCCGTCCGTCATGGAGTTCAAGCTGGAGCATTCCTGCCTTCTTGCGGATTCGACGTCGGACACGCCCGACCAGGCCGTATTCGTCTTTTTCCAGCAGCATCTGAAGCAGGGCGGCCTAGACGGCATGACCGACACTGACCTCCTTGCAACGCGCTATCTCTTCCTGGCCTTTGCCGACGAATTGAAAAATGTCTTTTCGGCGGTGCACGAAGAGTGGGTGCCAAGGCGTCGGCCCGGCGCGCTACTGCTTCCGCCGCGCCGGACCCGTGAGTGACCTCAAATGGACCCACTGCAGTTTGCACGCAATCTGCGCAGCCCGGCCTTGCCGGCCAACGCTTCGGAGTCAGCGAAGCTAAGGCGGGTGGCCAATGGCGTGCGAGCCATCGTACCGCCGCAGCTGCAGGCACTTGGCTTGACACCTACGACCGAATGGGGCGGACGCCGGGAGTTCATCCTCGGCTACATCGGCGGTGTCGCGCTGGGCATCTGCCGGGCGCTGAACATCGGGCGTCTCTCGGCAGAAGCTGCGCTATCGGCGGTGATGGATATGGCCGGTGCGTTCGCGAACGACAAGCCGACCGTGGGCGAGCTCGTCGGGTTAATCGAGGACGGCCGCCGAGCCTTCCTGGCTGGGATGGCTGCTGGGCGCGCCGACGGCCTTGCATGGGAGACGACCACCCCCGCCGCAGGCCTCGTCGGTGCCTTTCAATCAGGGCGCCGAACTTCCCCGCCAGGGCAGGCCGACCCTTCCGCCGAACCGGCAGGCACCCGCTTTGGCAAGGCCGGCGTCGCAATGCGACGCTTGGAGCGCTATCTGGTCGAGCACCTGCCGCGGGTAACGCTAATCCTCTGCACCGCCCTGGTACTCGGCATCACCTTCCAGGCTTGGTCGACGCGCCACGCCGGAAAGACTGCTATCAAGGAGCGGGAGGAAGCGGAGCAGGCTGTGGGCAGGGATGCGAGCAACAGTGCAGCAATCCTTCTTGGGGCCTACCAGAAGTGCCGTATCGTCGGCGTCAGTGACTTGCACCTTTGTGCGACGCACAACGGGCCTTTCCCTCAAGACCGCGCCGCCAAGGCGATGGCAGCCCTCGCCCTGGACTATCGCGCGAGGTTCGACAGCAGTTGTGCCCAGGTGCACAGTACCCAGGAATGTCTGGACCTGCTGTCGCGCGCCTTGCGGATAACGCAGGCCGAGGAGGCACTGGAAAAGTAGTTCGAGACGGCAACCTTGCCGGAGACGGCGAGAAGCGCGCGAGGTGCAGGGGCGGCCCTATACGCAGCAGGCCCCAACGGAGATTCTTATGAAACGTGTTCACTTCCTGCCGCGGCACATGGCGGAGAAAATCCACCCCTTGCCGAACTGCGGCGTCATCTCGCTGACGACACCTGGCGACCCGGACGCTGTGCTCCATTCGGGATGGGCAGCAGTTCTGCGCCTCGCATTCCACGATGCCGACAAGCCTGAGCCGGAGCGCATCGTGTTCAGCAAGGAGATGGCCCGCGAAATCGTGGCCTTTCTGCGCGCGAACGAGCAGCTCGACGAAGTGCTGGTGCATTGCGACCTTGGCATCAGCCGAAGCGCGGCCGTCGCGCTTTTCATCCGGGACACCTTCGACGTCCTTACCTACCGTCGGGGCGTTCCGGTCGACATCCGCTACAGCCAATACAACCGCCTAGTATATCGCCTTTTGAGCGACGCCTACTGGCGGGACGCTGATTGAACAAATACCGCCATCTGGCGGTATTTTTTTGCTCTCAGCGCTGAGCTGGCGCGACCTTTGTCGCGTTTCCGAACCTCCCCGCGCCGGGCCTGAAAAACGCCCTGCAACCAGAAGGCTGCAGGGCGGGAATGGTCAGAATTGGGCGACTGGCTTGACGCCGAGCCTGGCCGGAACGCCCCGAATCAGGTTCAGGAACTTGTCGTCCGGCTGCTTCTCCGACTTCTGCACGACGCCATAGGTGTCGTAAGGGCCGTTTACGGCAACGTACGCTCCGACGTGAAGCTGGAAACGCGAGGACAGCTGGTAGAGGCTGCCGGTGTACTTTGGGTTGGCCATGGGGTGTCCTGGAATGCTGCTGCAGCGCAAAGAGCGGCAAGGCGGGCAGCGGTTTAGAAGGTGACTGCCTTGTCTAGTGACGACGCCTCCTAGCATCTCATTTTGCTTGGCTAAAACGCGTGCGAGATGCTAAACTGTTTAGCAACTCTTAGCCCAAGGCTTATAGGCGACCTAGCATAGTTCTCCTCGTTCAGACTGGGGCTTCTTCGAACTCTTCTAGCCGAGCTCAATCGGTCGACAATGCTTGCAACTGAACTCTCAGAGGCCCACCTGCGTGAACACGAGGCCATGGCGGTCCTGCGCGGCCTGTTGGAGGCTGGCTCGCCGCTGCTGGTGGCCTATAGCGGAGGCAAGGACTCCTCCATCGTCCTGGCCCTGACGCTCAACGCTGCCCTCAGCCTAAAACGCGCCGGCGGCATCGTGCCACCCATCCTGGTCACCCACGGAGACACCGGCATCGAGAACCCAACCGTCTCGGCGCTGGCGATGCAGGAGTTGGAGAAGGTGCGTCGATTCGCCGTCCGCCATGGCCTGGTCGTACGGGCCGACGTCGCCCGCCCGGCGCTCAACGACACCTGGGCGGTCTCGGTTCTCTCGGGGCGCAAGCTCCCGACCTTCGCAAACTCGTCGTCTCGCGACTGCACCATCGGCTACAAGATTTTGCCAATGGTTAAGCTGCGAAAGCGCCTCCTGGCCGCGTTCGGCAAGCACGCCGGCCGCCCAGTCACCGTCATTGGCACCCGATTCGAGGAATCTACTGGTCGCGCGGAACGCATGGACGAGCGCAAGGAGTCCGCCTTCGTGCCCTGGGAGAAGGATGGCGCGCTCTACCTAAGCCCCATCGCGCTATGGACGTCGGACGATGTCTGGGAGAGCCTCGGAAGAATGCGTGCTGGCGACATGGAGGCCTTCACCGACGCGGCCGACGTGTTCGACCTCTACGCCGCGGGTGGCGGTTCCTCCTGCGCAGTAGTCGCCGACATGGCGAGTGAGGGCGCCAAGAAGTCGCGGGCCTGCGGTGCACGCTTCGGGTGTTCGCTTTGCGCGGCCGTCGGCCGGGACAAGTCGCTTGAGAACATGCTCGAGTCGGGCCCCGGCTACGCCTGGCTCCGCGGGCTCAACAACATCCAGCGCTTCCTAGTGGACACGCAGTACGATTTTGACCGCAGGACGTGGCTTGGGCGCACCTTGGACAAGGACGGGTTCCTGCCGGTGGCGCCGGACACGTATTCGCCGGCGATGCTCAAAGAACTCCTTCGCTACTGCCTGACCGCCGATGCCGACGAAGCGCGCGCCTGCCGCAGAGACGGCCTGGCCGCGCCACGCTTCGAGCTGGTCTCGCCGCAGGCTCTTGTTGCCATCGATGCACTGTGGGGGCTTCACGGCAACGCCGAGCGCCCTTTCGCCGCGGTGGAGGTGTGGCTGGACGTGCACGTGAACGGCGCGCGCTACTATCCGCCGAAGGACGTGATTGCGTATCCGGTCCAGAGCTTTCCGGCGCCGCGCTTCATCGCTGTGGGGGAGGAATGGGACCAGGGGTACGCGGGGGACTATTCAGGCCTTCGCGACCTGCACGCCGAGCTCGCGGCACGCGAGGGCACGCCCAACCGCAGGCTGGGTAACGGCCGAGAAGTCCTGCAGTTGTGGGAGTCCGAGCTGTTCGAGGTCGACGTGGAGGGCGCGGACACGTTCCTGGCCTGGGAGGCGGAGGGCAAGGTTGCCGACACCGCCAGCGGCGCTTCGTCGGGCGCCATCTCGTTCTTCTATTACGCGCAGCTCGGCGTCCTGGCCACGTCCGCGCGCCACACCGGCATGCTGGATTCCATCGTCCGGCGGACACGTTGGAAGCAACGTGAAGGGGTCGCGGGGCCGGTGTCTGCTGCCAAGGTGAAGGCGATGGCGCTCTCCAAGACTGAGCGGGACGTTCAGGCTGCGCAGCGTCAGGCGTCAGGAAACGCCTTCCTTGGCCCGACTCCCGAAGTGCCACTGCGCATGAAGCTGTGCCGCCCAGCCTATGTCTGAAGGTCGCCCCGGCAGGTGCCTCCCCTAACCATCGCCTACGACGGTACCTCGCGGCGATGCCCTTTGCTACACGCTTAAGGCAGTCTCCCTTAAAGCAACCAGTATGAACAACCAGTCGCTCCCCCTCGCCGTCTGTCTCATGGCGGTTGTCGGCAATCACGTCGTAGCCGTTTCGCGACGCGACGACCCCACGCAGTGGGGCCTGCCTGGCGGCAAGGTCGACCCCGGCGAGACCGAACTGCAAGCGCTCTTGCGAGAAACGAAGGAAGAGATTGGCCTTGACGTCAGGACATCCGACGTCGTGCCGCTGTTCGTCGGTCCCTGCGGCGGCGAGAACGGTACCAGGCGCTTCCTGGTGACAACGTACCTCCTCAACGCGCCGGCGCCCGAACTCTCCGCCTTGCAAGCAGAAGAGGGCCTGGCGGTCGCGTTGCAGCCCATCGCGCTGCTGCTGCGCCCGGACACGTCCCCCTTTGCTGCATACAACCAACAAGTCTCGTGGGCGTACGCCAAGCACATGGATGCCGCGCAAGCTTGATTCCAAGCAGCCCGGGCCTCGCGCCTGGGCTTTTTCCTGCCCATTCAGGCAGCGAGGTGCCCGCTGGGAACTGCTGCTGCATCGTGCAGCTTCCAGCGGCCTGCCCCGCGCTCGGTGCGGGTAAGCACGGCGGCGCCGAGGAGGGAGGACACCCGTGCGGGCGGGTTCTTCAATTCGCCAGGAGCGCCGAGCGCGGCGCGCAGCTTTTCCGTGACGTACTCGTTGGGCTGCGGCGCATTGCAGTGCAGGCAGATGTTGCTTGTCGGCGCCTTGGACCTCCTGCCGAGGTTGATTTCATACTGCTCGATACGGTTTAGACCGAGGCCGGCAAGCTCGCTCGAGCTTAGCGCGGCCTGCACGCCGGCGAGGGTCTGGGAAAGAGAAGCAGCGGTGAGCGGGTGATACCACCAGGGTTGTTCCGCGCTGTCGAGCATCCCGCAGACGTGCTTCAGCTGCCGTTTGCATGTCCAGCACTCGCCCAACAGGTATCCGACGTGGAGCGTTCGGGTGTATTCAGGCACCTCGTAGGTCAGCCGCTTGCCCAGCAGCGCCTCAACGAACTCGGGCAGCGCCAGAGGGAATCCTTTGACCCGGGGCGGCACGCCGACCTCGAAGTCCTCGAGGGAGAAGACCGGGGTTTCCTTGTCCGTCAACGGCGCAATGCCGCTCTTCATCGGCGCGTGGAACCAGGCGCCGCGTACCCCGGAATCCCTGTAGCGGCGTTGCCGCCGAAGCGTCTCGGCGTGCGGCTGCGGGGACATCTGCACTTCGAACGCGACCTGGGCACGGCCGCGCTCGCAGAAGACGTCGGCAATCCACGCCTCGCCGGTGGGGCAGGCCCCCGGCCGCTCAGTGGTCACCGTCCAGCCGGCCGCGTGCGCCGCCTGCGCGATGAGCTGTTTGCAGTAGAGGTGCTGGGCGCTTTCAGGGGCGGTGGCACAAGGTCCCTTACGGGCGTGCGCAAAGAAATAGTTCCCGAGCGGGCTCGTCTTGGGTACCGCTGCACGCTGGCAACAGGGCATGGTCAAGCCGAGCCGCTTGTAGGTAGCCTTGAGCTCCTCCCACTGGCCTTCCTCAAATTCGAAGGCGTGCAGGTTTGTCGTACCGGTGGTAGCGCGCAGAGGCATCGAGGGTTAGTCGTTCGGCGTAGCTTGGATGATAGGGGCGCGGGGCTGTGGCGGCGACCCTCAACTTTTCCCTCATTCTGCCGATAACCCCTTCCAAACCCCCCAACGAAGGGGGGGGCGACCCTCGTATTCATCCGCGCCGGCGATTCCGCGGGCGTGCTGACCTTCGCTATACGGCAAAGGGTCAACTCTCATCAAGGAAGCACTGTGCTCATCACCCAACAAGAAGTGGAGGCGCTCGCCCAAAAGCGAGGCCTGGTTCTCGAATTCCCCAAGGCTTGGGCCTTGAACAAGTGGGATATCGAACTGGTCAAGCCGCAGCCCGAAGGCACGAAGCCACCTGCCGAGCCTCGCAAGGTCCTGCAGACCAACAATGTCGGCGACCTGTGTCGATTCCTGGGCAAGGACGGCTACACGGAGATGGCGGGCAAGCAAATCCGCCGCACCGAGCCGACCATCTTCCACCTGTGGCACCACGACGGCACGCTCCTTCATAAGTTCACGGGCCCGGTCGCGCTGATGCGCGACTAGCCGGGCCACTGCAACGCAATACATGCATCCGCATTCGGGCCGAATAGTGCCCCGCTCGGCCGTAAACGTAAACGGGTCGATGAGCGAACCGTCGGGGCCGACGCTCATGGTCCAAACCTGAAGGCGCTGACCGAGGCAAACGGGGCCCGGGCCACGGAAGGGAGCCAGACCTCAAGCGGGAAAACGCGCAGCGTCACAATCCGCTGGTATGTCGCGTCCCCACGGCAAACATGCCTGTGGAGGCCAAGGGGGGCAGGAGGCGCGCTTTCGAGAGCGTCTCATTCCGCTTAAGCGGTGAGACGCATGAGACGCGATGCGCACGAAGCAGCAATGGCCACCGAGGCTTCTGCCTGGCGTGCTCCGGCCCCGCCAGCGCCAGGCCATGGAGCTGTTGGTGAACAATGCATCCCACTGCCCATGCCTGTTCTTTGAGGGAGTCCGCGTGCCGCATGCCTTGACGTTTGAAAACTACTTCCTGGAAGCGGAGGAGGGGCGCGTTCGCCTGAAGGTCGTTCCGTCGGTCGATGGGCTTGTGCTCGACCAGGACGACCGATACGCCTTTGACTTCGTGCTCCTTCCGGCGGCAAGGGCCGGGGCCTGGGCGGACGTCTACCTCTTCACCTGCGACACCTGCGGGGACCCAGGCTGCGCTCGCATCGAGGGCGCCATTAGGCTGGAGGCGAGCCTCGGGCACACGACCTGGGTGATACCCGAATCGCTCCGCTCACAGCTGAATCCTGCGTTCCATGGCAAAGGACCGCTGAAACTCACCTTTGATGACAAGGCGTACTCGGCGGAGCTCGAACGCGTCATGGATGCCGTCAGGGCGGAGTCACGTCGTCTTGGCCGCAATGTTGACCTCGTCCCTTGGACGATGAGCGACGGCGAGCCCACGCTGGACCTGGAGGCGCACGTCGAAAAACTCATTCTCCGCAGGAGGTGGCTCGAATGGCGGGAGCGGGTGTGGGGTGCGCTCGACGACACGCACCTGGAGCTCGAGTTTCCAAGCGGCTACGTCCATGCCATCACGGTGGAGTGCCTCGCAAACCTCGTTGTGGGCAAAGGGCCCGCGACACCCTGGACCGAGCAGGTTGGCCGCGAAATCGAAGCGGACGTGGCGCCGCGCTTGAAAGCAGAGCTCGAGTCCGTCGTGGCTCTCGCCAAGACGCTGGGGTGGCCAACCATCTTGCGCGAGGGATTCACTGCTGACCGCAGCCCGGAAGGCCTAGAGCTGGGCGAACTCGAGCGAGAGACTGGATGGTCACAAGCGAAGCTGTCGCTCACGACGCACGCGCAGCGCTACCCGCCAGATTCTGAATAGTCGACGCGCGAAGGCCGAGCCACCGACCCCCTCGATGCAGGCCCACATCCTGCCCTTCTAGCTAGACAGAGGTCACCGAAACGGCCATCATGCCGCCTGGCGCGTCAGAGCGCGGTCAAAGGAGCGGCGATGCACGTTCTTCATTCTGTAGCGTGGAGAAGCTGGCGACTTCTCGCCGCATCAATCCTTGCTTTCAATGCCCTTCATCTCGCGGTAGCACAGCCACGAGGAGGCCAGACCGTTTCGTTTGATGTTACCGAGGCATCCGGGGCCTCACGCAAGCTGCAAGGAGTGCTCTACAAACCCACTGGCGCTCCAAAGGGGGCCGTGGTTCTGGTACATGGCTCCTCCGGCTGGACAGACCACCGAGAAGGCCACTACGGGCGTGCTCTGAGTGAGCGCGGCTACACCGTCCTTGCCATCGACACGTTTGGGCCGCGGGGAATCTCCAACACTGGAGAAAACCAAAGTCAGCTGACGACACTGCAGCAAACGCGTGATGCCTTCGCAGCGCGCCGTTTCCTGGTCGAACAATCGCACCTGCCAGCGCGCATAGCCGTCATGGGATTCTCTCGCGGTGGGCTCGTTGCGCTCTACGCGGCTGACCGAACATACCTGCCAGAGCAGAGCGACCGGTTCGCCGTCGCCATTCCTTTCTATCCGAGCTGCAGTGCCCGACCGCGAGAGCCCAAGCCAGCAAGCGTGGTCTTCATGGCGCTGGGGGAAAAGGATGACTACACCGGCGTGAAGCCGTGCGAAGAACTTGCCAAGGACTATGCGAATGCCGGAGGGAAGATTGAGGTCAAGGTGTACGCCGGAGCCAGTCACGGCTTCGACGGCGACCCAGCCAACACGCGCCTCTTTCGAGCCAGCACGGTTGAGAACTACATGGAGTGTGCGGTTGTAGTGGAGCCGGATGGTCGGTACGCACTGGGCGGAAAGTACTTTTCCGAAGCGAACTACGAGGAACTACTTGGCGAGATGAGGAAGGGCTGCATGAAGAAGGGAGCATCTTTCTGGACGAACACAGCGCAGAAAGAAGCGGCGACCCGAGATGTGCTCGAATTCCTAGACGCGCGGCTCACGGGAAACTAACTAGCACGGTCCCAGGTCGGCCTTCGAGGCCTCGGATGGCAGTCTTGTGGGCTCCGGCTTGCCCTTGAAGGTCACCACACGCGGAACCATGAACTTCCCGCAGTGCCCACAACTTTCCTTGTCGTCGGGTGCAGGGGCTCTACGGTCGGCGAACGAGACAACTTCTTATGCTCCCACTCAAAGTGTGAAGCTCATTCTGGTAACCGAGTGCGGGGGATTCAGGTCCCATTTGTAAGGGAGGTGAAGTCTCACGTCCTGGGCCTCGTGGCCTCAGTGCCCATAGACGGAATGTGATTGAACGCGGGCCCCTTTCCGATGGTGCGGGCCCAGAGGCAAGGCCATAGACCGCGCTGCCGGGGAACTCAAGTCGAACGCCTTAGCTCCGGCGCTGCGCCGTTTCCTCCGCTGCTTCCCCCGTTGGCCGGGGGGCTCTTTTCATGTCTCGGTTCGCCCCATCGGCCCAAGCGCGTCACGCCGGCTATCCACAGGAGCGGAGCTCCGCTGCTGCGAGTACTTGTCCAGTCCCCAGTACAGAAGGAACGAGACCGCCACGACTGCCGCCAAGTAGAGGGTCGGAGATTCGAGCGAAGCGCGCTTCAGCAGATAAAACACTGGGATGTGGGCCACGTACATCGGGTAGGAAATGTCGCCAAGCAGTCGCAGCGTTGCCGAGCCACCTGCTCCCACCCCAGGGTACGTCGTGAACCGTCTGAACGTCCACAGTACAACGACCAACGTGAATGCCTGCAAGGCGAAATGGTCGATGCCGCTGTTGAGGAAGTCATCGATGTGGCCACGCTTCCAGCTGGAGGCAAACTGGATGGCAGTGGCGAGCACGATGTGCAGCGCGAACATCCAGCCAACTTCCTTCAGGATGGGAACGGAATTCTCCGGCTCTCGAGCAAGCCGAAGGCCGGCTAGCCAGATGAAGGAGAGCAACAACAGATTCAGGCCGTAGCCCACCCCAGAAAAGTAGTTCCAGTGGAAGAGGGTTCGCCCGCAGGTGTATGCCAGGTAGGCTGCGAATGAGGCTGCCGTCAAGGCACGCAACGTGGACGGGCGGAGCTTGAAGAGCAAAGGGGTCAGACAGTAGAGCCAGACCTCCAGAGCCAAGGTCCAGGCTGGCCCAACAAAGGAGTCGCTGGTCAGAATCTGATTCAAGAACAGGACGTTGACCAAGACAAGCCAAGCCGACGGGAACGTGTCGTGCTCAAGCGCGAAGACGCCACACGTCAGTACGACTGCCGCAAGGTAAACCGGATAGATACGCAGCGCCCGGCGCCAGAGGAACCCCGCTGGCTCCTTCGCGTACGACGCTCCGATGGAGTAGCCGCTGATGAGGAGGAAACCGAGTATCGCCTCGAAGGCACCGAACTTTGGGATGAAATCCCAGGTGCCGAGGGCCACGAAGTCGGGCAAATGATTCACTGCGACGACGAACGCCAGCACGAATCTCAGCCCTGCGAGGGCGCTCCACTTTTGGATTTGCATTTTGTCGGATGAATGTTGATGGGTTTGCGGGCTCAGCAATGCGACTGCCATCGCCAACTGCGCGCCTGCGAACCCACCACGAAGGGGTAACGGGAGGGGTCATCGCCTCGGGCCCACCGGTCCTTCAAACGGCCTAGCAGCGCCGCCAGACCACCTTGCTTGGCTGCGTAAGCCAGATGCTTGCGGTAGAGCTCGCGCTCCATGGCCAGCACCATCCGCAGGGAAGAGATGTTCTCCTCTGTGTACGCCCACACGCCGTGGACAACGAAGTTTCCGGGGCGGCTCGCGTCAGGCCTGGGTCGAGCTTCAATGTCCGTAGCTCCAATGCTCCTCAGGAACTCGACGCGCGCCGCTGCGACCATCAACCCGTCGCCGTGCATCTCGAGTTCCCGACTCAGCGCGAAGTGCACAGCCTGAATAGCCGGGAAGCGCTCGGCCAGGAACATGGTCACCTCGGCCAGCAATAGAGGTGCGAAGTTGCGAACTTCCCTTCTTGAAGACGGCGAGGGCACAAAGCGGCCGACGCGAACCTCAGACCTGTCGGGGCTAGCCTCGACAGGCTCCACTGTGCCCAGCAGGCGGGCACCCTCATAGACGAACATCGGCTCGCCCAACTCGTACCTCGACAGGCCTGGGCCCGAGAGGTGGAGTTGATGAGGCGGGGAGGGCGGTGCCATTGATTTCATGCTTTCTCGCTCCCTCATCAATGAAGCGTTAGCCCGCAGTACGTCAAGCTCGTCGCCTGCGCCTTCGCGTTCAGGCGCAACAGCTTTCGGCCCCTGCCTTGTCGCGCGTCGGAGAGGCTGCGGTCGCGCAGCACCTTGCGGAAGCGGTAGCCGACGGTGACGACCTGGCCATGAGCGACGACCGCGTACGCGGAGCGGGTCTCGCTTGCGAGGCGCAGCGCCTCGGCACATTCATTGCGGGCAATCTGGCGCAAGGCGCTGCTGTCCAGGGTGACCACCTCAGCTCCGAGGTGGTCATGGGAGTAGTGGCCGTACCGCAGCAGACAATCGAGCAGGAGGCTGTTCATCCCGCGCTGCTGGACGCGCAGGGATGCGTGGGCGCTGAGAGTGGCCGCGACGCCCTCGGTTTGCGTGGAAAAGTGCATCGAACCTGACATCACGAACTCCTCTTTTTGTTTGCAATGCAGGTAGTATTTGCACAAGGGTGGCTCATAGCGTGAGCCACTGATACCAAAGAGTTACTCCCCAGCCGCCACAAGCCCCATGGACCGGACCGAGCGCTTCTACAAAATCGATTCCTTGCTCCAGCGGGGAAGGCCGGTGCCCATCGCCAGGATGCTGGAGGAACTGGAGGTCTCCCGGGCCACCTTCAAGCGCGACATCGAATACATGCGCGACCGTCTCCAAGCGCCCATTGAGTGGGACCGAGATGCCGGTGGCTACGTGTACGCCGGGGCCGGGCCGGGCCTGGAAAGGCAAGAACTCCCGGGGATGTGGTTCAACTCGAGTGAGGCGTATGCGTTGCTGATGATGCAAGCGCTGCTGTCGGAGATGCAGCCAGGGTTGCTGGGCTCACATATAGAGCCTCTGCGGGCGCGACTGCGCGCCGTCATCGAGACAGGACAGCACGCCGCTTCCGACGTCGAGGGCCGCGTGCGCCTGATAACCACCGGCGCGCGGGCCGTGCCAGACAAGCACTTCGAAGTCGTGGCCGCTGCCTTGTTACGCGGCGAACGTCTTAAGTTGAAATATTTTGCCAAGGGGCGTGGCGAAAGCAGCGAGCGTGAGGTGTCGCCCCAGATGCTCTTGCACTACCGCTCGAACTGGCTTCTCTGCGCATACTGTCATGTTCGCAACGGCTTGCGGTCGTTCGCGATGGATTCGATGGAGGCCGTAGAGGTTCTCGCTCGCCCTGCAGGGAAGGTGCCGAACAAGGTGCTTGCCTCGTTCATTGGCGAGGGCTACGGCATTTTCAGCGGCAGCCAACTCACCTGGGCAAAGCTGCGCTTCAGCGCCGAGCGCGCCCGCTGGGTGTCGCGCGAGAGCTGGCACCCGAAGCAACGCATGACGCGCGACGCCCAGGACCGCTTAGTGCTGGAGGTCCCGTATGCCGATGCACGGGAGTTGACGATGGACATCCTGCGCCACGGGCCTCATGTCGAGGTCTTGGAGCCGCCGACCTTGCGTGCGCAGGTGGCGCAAGAGTTAGCTCGGGCGATGGAGCAATACCAAGCCGCTTAAAGGGGTGCATCGGACACCTGTTTGCGGGCCACTGGTCGCTCGTGAGCACTGCCCCGAAGCCGGACCAGCGAACCCCTAATCGAGCTCAGGTCCGGAACCTAGCGACGGCCTCAATCGGCGGGTCGAGCGCGGCTTCTGCAGTGTGTGCCCACTGACCACGTGACACGCAATCGGCGCGATACGCGCTTCCGTCCATGGCAGGACATCAAGCCCGGTTCCAGTTACGATTGCCGGCGGGTGCCACCGACAAACCAAAGAAAAATGAACAAACTCGCAGCCTGCGCCATGCTCGCGGCCACGACGATTCAAGCGCAGACACTGCCGAGCGACGTGGACGAGCGTGGCAGCTACCACGAGGCGCATGTCTACCACGTCATGTTCCGCACAGAGGCGGATGCCAAAGAAGTAGCGTCGCTCCGAACTGTCCCCAAGGAGCGTTTGCTGCCAGCCTTCAAGGTGGCGGCTGTCGCCAAGAGCATCGACCCAGGCTCGCGCCAAGCGGGCGGAGACCTCGGGGTGATTAAAGAGGGCACGATGGTGCGCCCTTTCGAAGCAGCGGCCTTCGCTACCGCGCCTGGCCACATGAGCGGTCCGGTCCAAACGGAGTTTGGCTGGCACTTGGTGTACGTTGCGTCGGCGAAATCGACCCCCGTCGCGCAGGTCTGTGCCCAAACTCTCAAGGCCCAGCTGAGGGCGACGCCGGGACTGCCTGCGAACGTGATTGAGCTCACGAAGAGCTACAAGCCAGGGATGCCGGGCTTTGAGGGCAAGGTGGCGCGGTTACTCGGTCCGCTCTGGGCCTCCCCTCAAGAACATGGATGGAAATCTCACCTTTCTTAAGGTGGGGTCCACCGATGCGTCTGGCAACACGGAGGTCCTGCAGCACACGGAGTACCCGTACGCACGCCTGAACACTTCGCCCCTGGCATGCAAACGGTCGGAGCGAACCAGATACCTGGTGAACTGCAAACAGGGCATTGTCCAATTTCATTCGGCTGAAGAGCAGGCGCTCCGAGGTGGTCAAGGACTCATTGTCAATCGACGGCCCTCAATCGCCGGCGCTATCGACAAGGCAGAGTACGGCGGGTTCTACCGGCAGCTGCGCGCCCTTGCTTGCAGGCCGGAGCTCAAGACCTAAGATATGAGGAGGCCCGATTTTCCATCGTGGCGCCACGGCAAGCCTTCTCGTAGGGGCTTCCTGCATTCGGGCCAGAAGCAGACGGTCAGCCCCTGTCGCCAATCCTTGAGAATCCGTCCATGTATGCCTTAGAAATCTCCATCAACGGACGAGACGCTGTCACCGGCGGCGCAACCGACCTGTGCGTGCTCTCTGCCATCATCACCCTGACAGGGAAGCTGGGCCCTGAGGCTGCACCGCCGCGGGATGATGGAAGCGTCGACATGGACTTGCGTCTTGGAGGACTGACGGCACGCGCGGACGGGGCCGCCGACGAACACTTGGATTGGTTACGAGCGAATTTGAAGGCTGGGGATGTGGTGAGCATCCGCGTCGTCGAGACAGCCACTGCCGACCCTGTAATTTCTGGGCATGAGGCTGAGCGCGTCGCAGACGATGAAAGGGCCTATTTCGAGCATTGCAGGAAGGCATATCTTGAGATGCGTGAGAAGTATGAGCCGACCTCCGCGGCTTAGGGCGTGTGGGTGTGAGACGCTGCCAACCGCCGCGCCGGCCAAAAAGACGGTCGTTTCGGGCCTCCACTTCTCAGCGTCGATGTAGGATTCCCTTCGATGTCCGACGACTCTCTCGCAACGTTTACCCGCCGGCTGTCGGCCGAGTGGCTACCCGCCTATTGCAATTACTCAGCCCGGCAGTATTCGCCGGCGGGGTACAAGGCGATATCCAATAAGGTGACGACAGCTGATGCCAGGGGCTTCCTCCGCGCGCTGGATAGCGGCATCGTGGTGCACGGGAAACGTGGCGGATACCGACTGCCCCACGGCAAGACCGAGGAAGTGATTTTCTGGGAGGGTTCCAGAGACGCCGTCCCGAGGAGCATCACGCCTTGGCTGGAACCGGTCATTGCCATTAGCTCGGTGGCACGCCTCCATTTCGAACTTGGATGGCCCGTGACCTGCTTGGCACTGCAGTCGGCCAAGTGGGAATTCGACCTGACCGCGTCTCTTCCCGGCAACCTGGAGACGGAGTACATCGCCGGCGAGGTCAAGAAGACCGAGAAGGAACTCGACGCGCTCATCGAGCATATGCTCAACCTGGCTCCCCAGTCCGAGGTGGATGAGAAGTCCCTGACGGGCCCGAAGCTGAACGCCTACCGGAAGTTGAATCGTCGTCGCGCACCGTTCTTTTGGGCCGTGGGACCGGGGGGTGTCAGCCACGCATTTGCTGTCGTGCACTCACCCGAGTTGAAGATATTCTTCACCCATGTGCCGCTAGACCGGCTGGCCTGCCCAGGTAGCGTTGAGCCGGCACGCTCTGAGACGGACGCGACCGGCTGGTAGAGCTCTACAAGACTACTCAACGCTCGCGTTGCGGCCAATACCGGAAGTTCGTCACGACCCTCCAGTTCCGCTAGCGTTGCCTTGATTGAAGGCCTATTGACCGTGGCGCGGTCGATAAAGGCCTCCACACGAACGAAAACGTGGCCCATCGCGGGGGGCGCCGAACTCCCTTCTCGAGGGTTTCACGTGAAGTTCACCGGGAACGCACGGTGCGGCTCTAACGTAGCGCGTGCATTCGGTGTGAAGTGCAAGACTGGGGAGATTCTGCTTGTGACCCGTTCGACGATGAAGCTCGCTGTGCCGCTGTTGCTGACCTTGACCGTTGCAGGGGCGGCGGCAGGTTCGTTGTTGGAAACCAAAGGTCCAGTGCTCGCCGGTTCTGTAACTCGACCTGAGTGCAAAGAGGCGCTCGTCATTGCCCAAGCAGCGTTCGCATCGGACTCGCCTCGTCTCTACGCTCCCTTCTTGCTGCCGTCCGTCCTGTCGAGCGAACTGGTGTTGGGAGCGTCAGAACTCGACCTCTCTGGCGGCGACGCGCTTCAGGTCGATGAGACGATGTTTGAGAAGCACCGTACACCGGATAGCACCATCGCCAGAGCCGTGTATTGGCAGCGGCATGGAGAACATGGGCACCGCTTGATTGTGCAAGAAACTCCGCGCGGGTGGCGCGGAGATGCATATTCCGCCTTCATCACGCCCGATGAGCAGACTGTTGGCGACTTCGTTGCGCGTCTTGGCCAACCCGCGCAGCGGGGGTCGAACGGCGAGATTCTCTCGGGCGTGTGGAGGCCCCCCCCTGGTATTCAGGCACGGCGCATCAGGGGCACTCTGGCTCATCGATGTGGGGCAGCCTTTTGTCTTTCTCGCAGCTTGGTCTGTGTATGCGCTCGAACGCGGTCCTAGCCCAAGTTGCCGAATTGACTTCCGGCCGGCGTCTGCAAAAGATGCGAGTGCGCTGCTCCCTGAGCCGACAGCCGCTCTCGTGCGCCTGCTGGATAAGGCAATCGGGTCCGGTGCGGGCGAAGGTACGCAGCAACCAACGGCGTGGATACAGGTGGACGTTCAGCACACGCTGGCGAACGCCGCGCTGCGTCCGTGGGCGGTTCAGCAACCGTTCAACTCGAGGAGCGAGGTGGATTCCGGGCTGGCCGAGTGGGCAGGCAAGGATACGTATAACCGTCAATTGTTCCAAGCGTTTGGGATGAAGTATCCGGCTGCAGAGAGGGCGCTTGCGGCTCACTATCGGCACCGCTTTCACCTGGGGCGGAGCCAATCAAAGCGGATGGCGGCGTACTCGTTGGACGTCGCATTTCGCTCTCATTTCACGTTTCCTAAGGAAAATACTAATACTCCAGGGGGGAACCCTGCGCCGGCGAACCCCTGGCACAGTTTCAATCCACCTCGTGACGGCTGGTGACCTCCATAGGCAGAATGTGGGCCATCAGGGACAGTCAAGCGCGACGTCCGAAGCGCGTGCGCTCTGTCCTGAGGCCGGTCACGATTGCGCCTGCACTACGTACAGGCAGCCTGCCACTTTCGACTACCGATGCCTTCAATTGACCACGTCGAGGAGCACCTGCCAGGACTGCAACTCGCCTTCTTCGAGATTGTCTGGCCTGCGTTCGATTGGCTTGGAGCAATCGGTCTGCGCCCCGAGCCAGGCCATGTAGTGTCGGTGCAGCTACGGGCCTCAGAGCTTCCGACTAAAGGTGACCTCGATGACTGTAAACGGCTCCTTCGAGACGTTCTAGACGCGGCGTTCGCCGGTGTGAAGGTCAAAATCCACATCACCAAAGACAAACCTGGGGCAGAAGTTAAGGGTTGGTACCTCGGTATGTCGCCGGACCTTTTTAAAGTCATCGCGAGTTCGCATGCACCTTGGCGTCTTGAGCGCGGTCGATAGCCTTAGCGGCGCCTGGAGGCCTTTGATATCGGTCCGCAGCCGTCCGAAGCCTTCGTTCTTGATGGCGTCTCAATTCCAGTTCAACTGAACTGCAACAAAACGCGCCTCTTCCAGTTGGCTTTCGATGCCGTCCGGGTTACATTTTGCTGACATAAATCGGCTGCGCGAACCGTGCGCGGCCACGAACGAGGAGCGCCGTAGCAATGATTTGCCCGCAATGCGAGGCTGAAAACACGTTCGCGGCCGCGCGCTGCACCGACTGCGGGAAACCCTTCGGTCCGTCACGCGACAATCGGGACGAACCAGCCTCGCGTGCAAGCGAAGTCGCACCGGCATCCAACGTGACGCGTCCCAGTTCTTCAGCGTCACCAGCCGAGGTGCTAGGCCAGCCGCAGAACCTCGACTGGCTCGTCCGCTATGCGCTCTGGGGCATGCCTGTCACGTATATCGGCTTGGTCGCAGCATCCGCGTTTGGGCTGAAGCCGCCAATGCTTGTTTTCAAGGTGCTCCTTGGAGGCGGCGCTCTATGGCCGTTGCGCGCGTTGCTCAAGAAGGAACCCAGCAACGAGCGCGCCCTGGTCGCAAGAAAGTTCGGGCGCATCCAAATGGCCGTGATGCTCGCCGCAGAACTGACCATGATTCCCTTCATGTTTGTGTTGCCGGCCCAATCTTGGTTGTTGGTCGGGGGAATCTTTTTGCTCGTGGCTTTCGGTGTGCATCTTGTAGTCGGTGTCATAGGCACACGTCGCCTCAGAGGCTTTGCACAGCTCGGCGGATAGCTCGCTGGCGCTGGCGGCGACGAATTGCTTGCGCGGACGCCTCCAACCGGCCAAGACCGGACCTTCGACCCTACCCTCTGACTTCTCAAAACATGAGCCAACTCTGCACCTTCGCGGGCGTCCGCATCGCTCTCCCCAACGGCTGGGTCGACATCAGCGACGACATGCCCGAAGGAACACCGCCCACCCTGGCAAAGCCGGAAGGGGTCGGGGCACTGCAGTTCTCTGTAGGACGGTATCTTTCCGGCGCCAACCCACAAGTCAGCCCGGACGACCTTGACGCGATGCTCAAGGAGTTCGCCGACACACGTTCTCTTGGCGTGGCTGCGAACGTCGAACGAGGCAAGTCCGCGAGCCACTATGTCGGCGGGAGCTTCCTGCATGCAGGCGACGTGATTCGCGCCTGGTACTTGACCAACGGCTCCGACGTGGCACTTGTCACCTACGTGGCAGCCGCTGAAAGCGGCGATGCCGCGGGCGAGCTCGCTGACGCGGGCACTATCGTCAGGTCCGTTGATTTCGGCTGAACGTCAAAGGGCAAGATGCGGCCACAACCGGCCCTTCATCCGCATTTCCTATTCATGCCGAACATCGAAGACTTTTCATCGTTGAGCACGGAAGAGTTGGTGCAGGCTTTGTCCATCAGCCTGTACGAACCTCCCCTAAATCGCCTTCGAGAAACCTTGGCATCGCGGCCTGAGGTTTTTCGTGTGCTGACGCTCGTACTCGACTTCGATACCGAGGTCTCGATGAGCGGGATTCTCGGATTCTTGGAAAATTCCACCGGCCAGTGGCTCAGCGAGACCATTGAAGCCTTCGACCTCATCAGTGCCAACGAAACCGCCGGCATCCTTCGCCGCGTTCACCAGGCGATGAATCGACATGGCATAACCCCAACGACCTTACGTTCCGAAGTGAATGCCGGAACGCTGTATGACGTTGTTTCGTTCGGCGAGCTTCATGGAGCGAAGAGCCAGGCCATGTCTCGCGAAGTGATGCAGATTGCCGGCGACCTCTACGTCGGCAATCCTGGTTCGCAGGAGGAACCTTGGCGCCTGCTCTATGAGTATGTTGAGCCAAGGCGTCAGCAGCTCTTGGATGTGCTTAGTCAGATTTGACTCCGGCCAGGCGACGAACTGCAACAGCCGCTTTGGGGCAACGGCTACTTCCGCTATGGGCCTGCCCAGAAGTACGGCGCCGAGAAACCGGATGTTCGAGGCGTATGACGGGTTCGTGCCCGTTGCCGTCGCAGCTGTACCTCGACATCGGAGACAGCTATCCGCCACCTAGCGGTCAAACAAGCATTACCGCGTCATTGCCCCGCGCGCACTTGCGCTGCCTGAGGCACCGCTTGCGAGGTCGTACTTTGACGCCCTGGTTATCGCAGCCGACTGCCGATGCGCGACCTGGAGGGCCAAGGTACCGGCCGCCCAGGTTGGTCAGTTGGGCAGCCGTAAGTTGCCGACGTGGATGCCTTGCGCCGTCGCCGGCAAGAAGTCGGCGCACTCGTTAATTTGTGCCACGACGAGCGCTCATCAGGGTGCGCAGGGGCGCGCCGTCCTGTATACACTGCCGCCACCAGAAGAACGAACGGCCCATCGAGCCCTAGCTGAATGCAGAACTCAGGCGAACAAGCGAAAGCGCAGGGCCAAACCGCCACGCAGATGGACCAGGGCGCTGAGGCGCCAGTCCAGGATGGTGGGGTGCCATCCCAATCGTCGACCGAGCAGGCCGGTGCGTCCACTGCGAAGCCAAACTTGGCCGCAATCGCGGTGGCGACAGCAGTCGCTTTGGTGGTTGTCTATGGCATCTTTCAGGGCTGGTTTGGCACCAAAGTGACCCCCGCAAGGCTGGCAGGCACCTGGGAGTGCGACGGCCAGGGCCGGCCCATGTACGAGTTCGACCCCGCCGGCACGTACACACAGTCGACAATTGGCGACCCGAATTCGTCCGACTCGGCGAAGCGGGCCAGCATGGAGGTCAAAGGAACGTTCGCCATCTCGGGCGGTGAGGTGACCATGACCCCAAAGCGCGTGCTCGCGGCGGTAGAGCCCCAAGACCTCCCTCTGTTTGCGCCGGCCATGCGGTCCGGGGCCATCCGCCTTCTTGGCAGCAACACCTTCGAGATTCTTCCTGGCCAGGGCAGCACCACGATGAGTGCAAAGCTTTCCGACAAGACACTGACCTTCCGGGTGACCCGGCGCGTCGACGCTCGAGGTTCGGTGGTCAATCCGCCCGCGGGCGCCTGGCAGCCATTTGAGTGCACCAAGGGATAGCCCGTCGAGGGCTTTTGGTCTTCAAGAATCAATGAAACAAGCAGGAGGAGCGTTCATGAGATGTTTGGCTTTAGCGGCATCGTTGCTGCTGGTGAGTTCGTTTGCGGCCGGTCAATCGCGAGTCCCTGAGAAACTGCGGCGCAGCGCCAGTCCCGAAGCCATTGCGGCCCTGTCGGAGGCTTCCGGAGAGAAGCCGGAGGTCATCAGGGCCATCCAAATGTTCAGGACGCAGCTTGAAAGCATCCGCGCGACGCGGGAAGACGAGCTCGAATTCAGCCGGGAAGAGGTCGCGGAATTTCATCGAAAAAACCCGAACTTCAAGCCCGACAACGCCGACCAACTTCTGCTGGTTTGCTTCGACTGGAGGCCTGTTGCTCAGCAGGTTTCTGACATAGTCCCCTGGATACTCTTGCTTAGTTCCTATGGGCCTTGTTTCGAGCAGGGGTCCGCGAGTGCATACGTGGTCAATCGTGCCTTGGTCAAAGTCGCGATTTTCAAAATGCGAGAGCTCGCGCCGAGCAGCTGGTCGACTCCCTGGCCAGGGGAAAAAATCGACCGAGTCGAGAGCTATATCTTGGGAAGCAACAAGAAGAACATCGAATTGCTCGCCGAACTGATGCGCAAGGAAGCGGTGGCTGCCATGTCCCCCGCCCAAAAGGCTGCGCATGAGAAAAGCGAGCAAGCTCAAAAGGCGGCAGGGCGCGCGAACATGTGCCAGTTCATGAAGGCAACAGTCGACCAGGCAATCAAGGCAGGTGATAGAGCTTCGGCCGAAAATACGCTTGCCTCGATGTCGTTGCACGGCTGCAAGTAGTACCAGCGCTGAAGATGCGTTGCCTACAGGGCAGTCCTCTTCGCGCTGATGACGAATGGCCAATACCTTGATTTCCCGGCCTGGAATGAGGATGGCAGGCGCTGCTGCCCTTCGTACATTGCGCGGCATGGCATCACAAACCCGCCGGAGCGATGCAGCATCGAATGGCGCTACCGGGCATCGCAGCGCGTGCATCCGCACTGGCGCCGCCTCCGCGCCATAGGAGCCCGAGCTCGGCGGCTCGTCCGGAAGCTGGGAACCCGCCCCGCGTGCCGAACTGCGAGCAAGCTGCTAGCCGAGCCGCCCCTCCTGCGCACTTGCCAGCACGCGAGCCTTTGCAAGGTCGAACTCCTCTGCCGTCAGAATGCCGTCTGCGTGCAAGTTCGCCAGTTGCTCCAAGCGCAACATCATCTTGGCGGTTGCATCGCTAGCCACCGCGTTGGCTATTGACTCGGGTTTTGGGCGCATCAGGCTCTGAAGCTCGGGGCTGCTAGATGCCGTTATGAAATCGAAAGCGGTTCTTCCAGTGCTGTCAGGATGGTCGGGCTTTGCGCCGGCTTCGAGAAGAAGCGGGATGCAAGAGAGTGCCTGTTCCGAGACGGCGTATTGGAGAAAGCCGCGCCCTGTTGGCAGTTCGTCGTATGGGTGAACTCGCCCGGCCTGCAGCGCAGTGCGAATGACCGAGGGGACGTCATGTTTCAGCGCGTCGCGAAAGTCCTCGATGGCGGATAGCTTCTCGGTACTCAATGCCGTGCCGTCACCATAGCTGACCGGCGGGATGTCCTTCGTGCCCCCGCGCCCGCCGAACACCATGAAAATGGCCCCGGTCACAGCCGCGGCGCACGCTGCGAGCAACAGGTTTTGTCGGTCCTGCATGAGGCCGATGTTGTTGACACGACTGCCGTAGCCCGTCGCTACGCTCGGGTCGAACACGAAGAGTGCATAGCCCCCGACCAAGACCGCACCAATGAACAGCAGCACTCCAAATGCCTTCATCCGGCTCTCCCGTGGTGCCTAGACCGCAGCCGACGGGATGAGCCTGGCCGCAACCGCATGCGCCTTTGTCGCCAAGAAAATCCCCACCGCCAGCTCCCCGAACCCAATCATCCCGTCGATGTGCATCCAAGGGTCCATCGTCGTGATGGGCTGCCCGTTGGCAATCACGATGGCGCACAGCGACAGGTACTTCAGCACTGCCGGCAACGCCTTGATGGCAATGACGAGCAGCCCGAGCACCACGCAGGCGACGACCAGGGCCTGCTGGCTCGGAAGCTGTAGCTTGTCTTCAAACCTCGTCTTCGGAACCAAGCGGTGCGCGACGGACATTGGAAACAGCCATAGGAGCGCGCCGGCTCCGACGTAGAGCCCGGCCACCAGATACGGCACCCACACGGCGTCCGGGTTATTCGACGCCTTCAGCGCCTGGGCGATGGCGAACGCCTGGAACGCGGAGATAGCGAGCCAGATTGCGAACAGGCGAGCGGCAAGGCCGACGATTTGCTGTGGAGTCATGAGCTGGCTTGCCGAAGTGAGGGGCGCATGTTGCGCAGACGAGTTACTGCTGGTAACATAAGGTTAGCACAAAAGTACCCACTGCCGGTGGCGAGTGCGCTCAAAAGAATGGAACGGCGGTACTCCCTACGGGAGGCGCTTCAGGAGTCGAGGGCTAAGGCACGTGCCGGGGACTACCGGTCACGCGCCGGGTTGGAGGAAATCGCGATGCAGACTTGGGCGAAGGTGCTCGATTGGATTGGTGTTGCCTGCTTCGGAGTCGGCGCGCTTGCCATGGCCCGCTACCCGCAGGCCTCTCCATGGGTCATGGTGATTCATCTGCTGCCCTTCGGCGCAGCGCTGATTGCCTTCCGGCCAGACTCCTCGCGCGTTGCCGTTGTAGGAGCGCTGGCGCTCAATGGGCTGTGGCTGGCAGGACTGGCCGCGGCTGTCGCTTTCGTCCTGTGGTCGCTTAAGGCCCGGGAGAGCCTGTTCATCGCCGTCTTCATCGCGGTGATGGCGACACCGTGCCTGCTCAACATCCTCGCGCTGATGTCATCCAAGAACCGAGCGGTAGCGGGCGAGTCGGCTGCGCACACGAGCTTCGCGGCGGCGGAATGATGTCGCGACAAGGCTCATTCTGGTGCCCGCCAGCGCGTTTTCCTCTGGCCGCATGCTGGCGACGTGAAAGTCGTGGCGCGATGTGTTTGATTGTTCCCGCCCTGGCGGCACTCGTCCTGTTGTCCAGCGCCGGCGCAGCAGTGGCCGCTTCCGAAGACATCGCTTTACGCGGCTGCTGGCGTAGTCAGCAGGTTCGAGTCACCCTGGCTGACGGAACGCACCGCGAGCAGAACGGCGACTGTGTCATTGAGTACGACGGTAGTCGGGCTCGGTCGACGTGCCACGGCAGTAACGGAAAGACGGAGACTCTGTCGAGCTATGTGCCATCCGGGCCAGGGCAGTTGCGGGTGACAACCCTCGACCCAGTAACCGGTCAGCCGAAAGGTCCAGCCTCTGAGCTGAACTATCGTATCGAAGACGAATGGCTTCTGTTTGAGCGCCAACTCCCGGCTTCTGC
This sequence comes from Variovorax sp. PBL-H6, assembly GCF_901827155.1. NCBI lineage: Bacteria > Pseudomonadati > Pseudomonadota > Betaproteobacteria > Burkholderiales > Comamonadaceae > Variovorax > Variovorax sp. PBL-H6. The sequence goes on along the minus strand of NZ_LR594660.1, from coordinate 554,232 downwards.
TCAGGCGAGCCCAACGGGAAAGCAGCCGGTTTCGTTGAAGTCGGTGTCAATCCGAGTCTCGTCAGGGACGACGAAGGGAACGGAGTGCCGGCCCCGCGGCGAAAACCCGCTGCGAGTGGGGCGCATGCCGACAAGTTCGCTGCTCTTGACACTGCCCACTGGCTGGAAGCCATGGAACGTCGACCCGGCGACCGACAAGAATCTTGGACCGGCAGTCAACTCGAACTTCTTCGTCGGTGCCTTCGTTCCTCAGAGTGCAAACTTCGGGTCCTCGGGTCCGGTTCAGTTCGTGCTCGTTCTGGACGACACGCGCTATGGGCCGATACCTGTGCGGCCAGCCCAGTTTGCCGATGTAAAGAAGCGATTCATCGGCGAAATGCCTGGGTCTCGGCTGAGTTGCGATGACCAAGACCGAGTATGCGCCAGTCTGCGAACTCCAAATGGCGCAACCACCTATACCGAGCTAGTCAATCTAAACGGGCGCGTGGCCATGGTCACTGCTGCCTCCCAGAACGATTCCATCGACACGCTGCGGAGGTACGCCGCGCGATTTGTGGAAAGACTGCGACTCGACAACCAACGTTGATGCCCCGGACGCTCTAGCGCCGAACGGGCCCTACTCACAAAAACACTGAAAGACTGAGGAGCGAATATGACCATGGAGCAGGCTGGCTCGCTGCTGCCGCTGTTGATATTCCTCGCGCTGATTGCCGGTTGCGTGTGGCTGGTACGTCGGTCGGCACGCCAAAGGGAGGCTCGCGGAGAGAGGCTCCACGGAACGAGAGGCTGGCTCGGCTTCTTTCTTGTCGCTTCATTCGTCCTTTCGCCGCTGATAGGTATTGGCACGCAATTCAGGAACTTCACCGAGGCGGAGGCGCGCAACCCCGCGCTCGTGGAGCTTCCAAGCTATGTGCAATACAAGGCTTTCTGCTGGTGCCTGATGCTGGGCATGATTGTCTGGCAGGTCTGGATGGCCAACCGGCTTCGCACGAGGTACGAGCCGGAGAGCGTGACCCACGCCAAGCTCTTTCTTGCCCTAAGTCCGTTCGTCATGTACCTCGGCGATGTGGGCGCTGCCTGGGCGTTCCTCAACGTGAACGCCGCGGGGGAGGGCGCTGCTCAAACGGTTCGCGGCTTCATTTCAAGCTTCCTCTGGTTTCTGTACTTCACGAACTCGGAGCGAGTAAAGAACACCTACTTTGGTGCCAAGCAGGCCGGGGACCTTGAGCCGCTCGAGTCTCTGCGCATGCGAGCACGTGGCCGGAAAGCGCTCGAAGACCGTCGAGACCCTGTGTTCGCCGAGGCCCCGTTGGCTGCGTTGCCGACGCCGGAGCAGACCGACACGCCCGCAGCAGACGCAGCCGAGCAGGTCTGGTGGTACGCAGAAGGCGAAAACAGGAGCGGTCCGCTGTCGGCAGTGCAGCTCGAGGAGCTTGTGCAGGCGGGCACCATCAGCATGACCACGCTGGTTTGGCGCGAAGGGCGCCTGAGCTGGAAACCCATGCAGCACATCCCGGAGCTGGCCAAGGGCCGGGCTGCGCCGGCCGCGGACGCTGAGCCTGGATTCCTCAGGCAAGCTAGGTTACGCGAACGCGCCGCCGGCGCGCCGCTGTGGACCGCAGCAATCATCTTGGCCGTGGTGCTGGTCGCGTTCGGCCTGGCCTTCCATCTGCCTGAGAGGGCGTCGCTGGCCTATGCGCTCGGAGTCGGCCTTGGCACGCTGCTGCTGCCAGTCGCGGTCGTCGTCATTTTCTCGCTCTGGAGCGACTACCCCAGCCAGCGCAAGAACCTGAAGGTCTTCGTCGGATGCTGCACGGTGCTGCTCGCAACCTCGGGCGCGACCACGCTCATGACACGCGGCTACGTGGAGCGTTGGCTCAATCGGGACCAGTTGACGGCGGAGGACCACCGTTCTCAGGCAATCAAATGTGTGCAGCTGCGCGACCTGCGATGCCAGGAAGCCAGCTGGCGCGAGTACGTACGGCTTCGACCCGACGACGCCTTCGGCGCCGCGCGCCTGGGCATGGTCCTGAACTTGCGTGACAAGCACGAGGAAGCCATCGTTCACCTCAGGAGGTCGTTGGACCTCGGGGAGGGTGCGTACGACCTCTTCGCGTTCTACGCCGACAGCCACGAGAAGCTGGGCCACACGGGCGACGCCATCGAATGGTCGTACAAGGCGCTGTCCGTGGCACCGAGCCTGGTCGACGTCAGAGGGCGCTTAGCCAGCCTCCTGCTCAAATCGAAGCGGCCCTACGAGGCGCTGTCTCTCCTGCAGGCCTACGACAACCAGTTGGAAGCAAAGGGCGTCCGGCCGTACTTCGTGGCGCAACGGATTTCCATTGAGACGGCTATCGACCAGGCCGAACCAGAGAAGACCTTGGAGCGCGCGGCGCTGCGGTTGCCGGCCTTCAGTGGTCACTTCTTCGCGCCAGTGACCCTGGGCTCGAGCAAGCCGCGGGCTTTCATGGTCGACACCGGCGCCAGCCGGACGAGCCTGAGCGACGCGATGCTGCGTGACACGAAGGTCGTCTACCGGGTGACCGAGCCGCAGGTGAAGATGCGGACAGCCGACGGCAGAGTAGTGCTGGCACGAGGCATCGTCATCGAGTCGATGAAGGTCGGGCCCTTCGAACTCAAGAACGTGCCAGCAATCGCGTGCGTCGATTGCGCCTCGCTGCTTGGCCAAGCGAGCTTGGCCCATTTCGACATGCAATCAGCGCGAGCGCAAGGGGTTGAGTTCCTGCTCCTGGCGCGGCGCGGACCTCAATAGTTGAACAAAGGAAGCGAGTCCTTCGATGGAAAACATGTTCTTTCCAAGGCTGCGCCGCCTGAGCATTGCGCTGCTCGCGGCGGTGTCGTTCGCGGCAGCCGCCCAGCAGCCAACGCCAGCTCGACTGCAGGCCGAGATTTCGCGGTGGATGCAGCGCTACGTCAGTGACGAGACTCTGCTCGAGAAGACAGTGACCAACTCGTACGGGCCGAACCTGGCGCCGCCGAAGCGCGAGGCAGTCAAGGCCATGTTGCGAAGAGTCATGCTGCACGAACGGATGGCGCCATATCTGACCAGGGTGGTGATGCCGTTCTACGGCAAGCAGCTCGGCGCGGATGAAAGCAAGAACTACGTGCTCGAGGCCGTGGTCGAACTGCAGGTGAAGGGGCTGCGCCGCCTGCCGACCGAGGTCCATGCGCAATTCCTGCGATACATCCTCGACATGGCTGCGGCCACTCAGCCTACCGTGTGCAAGGCGCTCTTCCTCGGGAAAATGGGCACCCAGCAGTCCGCCGTCTATGAGCGCCGGTACATGGCGAGCTTGCCGACAGAGAAGTTCGAGGCCGTTCTCGGTATGTACCAGGCGGCAGCGCTGGCCGAGCTTGATGGCTATCCCGACGTCAAGCCGCTCAACCCGACGCAGGCCAAGGCGGCCGAGAGCGCCTATGCCGTTGCAGTCAAGTCCCGCATCGCGCGCATGCCGCTAGGGCTGCACGCACGCGTTTCCGCGGACATTGAAGGTGGCGAACCGACTGAGGTGTGCGCGTGGTTCCGTGACACCGTTGGAGCGGCATTGGACCTGCATGAGCCTTACCTCGGGTGGTATCTCACCCGCTTCATCCAGGCCATGTGACGGAGCGAGGTGCGCGATGTCGTGTTTACGCCGGCAGTGGCTTGACGCGCCACCCACCAGGAGCGGTGAACGTGGCACCACAGCGCTGGCTCGGGCAGCTTTCTGCGTCAAGGAGCACGACGGTATCGCAATTCGGGCACGTGCCCTTGGGCTTCGCCTCGTAGGCCTCACGCTCGAGACGAAGTCGACCTTCTTCTGTCTTCAACTGCTCTACCCTCTCTCGCTCGATTCGCTCTGCAGCCAACTCGCCAGCGCGGCGGCCGGTATAGAGCGCTCTGGAGCGAACTTCATCGCCCAGAGCTTCTGTAAAAGCTTTTGCCCAGACCCCGGGCTTTCGCTGCGCTGAATCGCACTCGGCCATCGCTGCGGCGAAATCGTCATCTGTTGGCCCCACATGTGCGGGAGCGGAGGAGGACTTGGTTGATGCGTCGAACAGCGCAGCGGCATTCATGGCGCCCGACGAGGAATGCGCTGAGGTGCGGCCAGCACCAGGTGCCGGAGTCGATTCCCCTGTGGCAAGATTCTTCGAGACTGCGAGAATAATCCCTGCAATCAAGGGGCTGATGAGCAGGCATAGGAAGAACCATCCCCAACCGCTTCGGCCGCGGGTCGATGCCCAGATGCCGACCGCGATAGACAGGGGCAACGCAATCGTCAGCCAGCCTAGTAGTTGTCCCATTTCACGCTCTCCTCAGTTCCTGTTTGAATTGTTGCAGCACGAGAGTGCTCATTATCGTTCTGGCCGCACGATGCTGTTGGCAACCTAACGGCACAACGGCTTCAAGCGTGCAAAGGACGCCGCGGCTTTCGCCACATCAGAGTCGCCGTTCCCAGCCAAGAATTGGAAGCGAGATGAAGTAGTCACCGAAGCAAGCTGAGTACATGACCATCCGCGCTCTCAGAATTCTGGCCCACTCGTGGAGCATGTCGAGCTCCACGATGGCGCAAACGAAGCAGCGGCGAGGGCGAACAGCCGCTGTCGCCTCGATAAGCGCCTGCGTGGCGGACGGTCTTCAATGCGAGGCCGGGAGGCGGCGAGCACAGTCCAGGCCGCTCACTTGTGCAGGTCCATCCGCTCCGTTGAAGGCCCGCAGTACAGACTGCTTCCAAGTCTGTGCGATTCCGGCGGCGTCGTCAGGATGAGCACTGCCTCGCTGAACGGCCTGCTCGAGGTCCTCCGGCAGTTCATCTTCCGGGCCCAGTCGCTCAGCCAGCATGGCGCCGAGGGCTCCTGCGGCCTTGGGCTGCAGGCGTGTTGAAAGCAGAGCCCATTCGGCCTTGTTCGCAAACTCAGGGTCCACCAACGATGCAGTCGCGACAAGCTGCGGAGCAACCCAACTGTCAGCTTGAATTGCCCGCCACAAGTACCAGAGCGTCTTGGGCGTCGTGTGCCCGCACAGGAGCGCCACACATGCCACCAAGTGAGGCCTCCACCCACCCGCGTCGAGTACCAGGCAGATGGCTCGTTCAACTTCCTCACGGGGATAGTCGCTCATCAGGGTTCGGAGCTTGTCTGCCTCGGCGGCGGCTCCTGGCTGCATCCATAGGAACTCCAAATACCCGACCTTCAGCTCCAAGCCTTCATGCTCGTCGGCTTCAGCAAAGAACAATGTGGACGCGGCCGCATTCTCTGCGCGGTCAGATTCATCAAAGGACATGCGGCATACCTTTTCTTGTTGGCTTCGTGCTTGCGAAGGTCAAGCAACCTCAAGGCTAGGGAGAGCTCGAACGCGCAGCGCCCGAGCGGCTACCGGCAAGAAGAGCCACTGTTCGGTAACCGGCCGTCCAGTCGCGCGGACCAGCGCATCCGCGTACGAGGCGAGCTGAGGCCCGTGCTCGCGCACGAGCTCCTCATCGTGAGTCGCACCGCGCGGGTTGGACTTGTGGTCGATGAGGACCCATCCGGCTGGTGTGTCAACGAGGAAGTCGATGCGCCCGCGCAGCCGCGTGCCGTCCTCACGGTCGACCTCGATGGGCACCTCCACGTGAACCGGGCAACCGGGCCAGCGCTTGGCAATCCAGGCGAGGAAGGAGTCGACCTGGCCGACCACGGCGCCCGTGTCGACAGCGTGCGCAACATCCCAGCGCGTCAAGAGCCGCTCGACGTCCTCGCCCGAGATGCTTCCGGCCACGCCAGAGCGGGCGATACAATGGTGCAAGGCCGTTCCAAGGAGAACCATGTCGACGCTCTTCGAGATGGCAATGCGGGTGCCGACAGCCTCGACCTCACCGACGGCGAAGACGCTCGCCTCGGCGCCTTCGCCGGTGCTGGGCCGGTGCCACAGCGGACGGCTGGCAAGCGGCGCGGCAGGGCTGAACCAACTGCGGTCAGCGGCAGTGGCCGCCGGTGGCTCCGCGGCGCAGTCGGCGGCGGACCAAAGCTTGGTCTCGCGCTGCACATGACGACCGTCGGGCAGCACCATCACGCCGCTTTCACCAAAAAGTAGTTCTGAGGCGCCGACCTCGTCGACCCAGGAGCGGTCGGGCCTGGTCTTCATGGCTGAAACCAGGACGAGCGCGTCTCGAGCGCGTGTCATGCTCACATAGAGGAGGCGCTTGTTTTCCTCCAGGCCGGCTTTGGCCATCGCCTGGCCGATTTGGGAGTTCTCGGCGTTGAGCGCCGCTTGCGGAGCCTTGCGTTTGCCGAAAGTTCTCGGCCAGCAGTGGATGAAGCGGTCGCGCAAGGGCTCCTGCGGGTCGAGCTTCTCGGCATTGGTGCGCGCACGGACATCCCAGACCGCGGTGCGCGCGCCGGCGCCCAGGCCCGTCAGGATGGCAACCGGCCACTCGAGGCCTTTTGCACCGTGGTGCGTGAGCACGGCAACCGCGTCATCGGCGGCAGCGGCCCGGGCGTCCTCGCCGCCAGCCGCTTGAGTTGACAGCCACCGCAGGAGGCCGCCCACCGACGCAGGCTGCTTGGAAGAGACGCACTCGCTCTCGTAGGTCGTGGCCATCGCGAGCAGCGCTTCCACGTTGTCGACACGAACGCGCGCTTCCTGCGGTGTGCGCGACCAGGCGCTGGCCAGCATGGCCACGTGGGACTCCGCCTTGGCCAGCCGGAGGGCTTCCGCAGGCGTCAGCGAGAGCAGGGACGGGCGAAGCGTCTCCAGCCGCGCAAGCAAGGGATGCGCATTGTTGCCCGTGGCCCTCCACTCATGGGACGGCTTCTCCGCGGCAAGATGGTCCAGGCGGTCGCCAAGCCACTCCTTGGCGGGCATGCCGGCCGCGAGCGTGAGGATGAGCGCCGTCGCCACGGTGTCCGTCGGGTCCTGCAGGCGACGAAGGCACGCTGTGACCAGCAAGGCCTCGGGCGTTGACAGGAGGCCCGGGCGGCCACTCGCCGACGGGATGCTCCAGCGCGCGAGAGCTGCCGCGGCGTAATCAATCTGGTCGTTCGTGCGGCACAGCACAGCAATGTCGCCCGCCCTGATGGCGCGCAGCTCCTTCGTGCCCTTGTCGTAGACCTTCGCTCCGGAAGCAAGGAGCTCCGTGATGGCAGGGCCGAGCCCGAGATAGTCGAGCTCGCCTTTCCTGCTCTCGAAGGTCCAGTCGTAGAGCGCTGGCTGGCCGGGGATGTCGCCTCGCGTCGGCGCGAGCTTCACGGCGTCGGCTTCGAGGTCCGGCGCAAACGCAGGCACGAACACGGCGTTCGCGAGCGACACCAGCGCGGGGGTCGAGCGCCTGGAGTCGGTGAGCGGGTCGCCGATGATTCCACCCCAGCCCTGGACGGCGCCGATGACCCCCGCGATGAGCGAGGCGTCAGTGCCGCGGAATCCGTAAATGGCCTGCTTGGGGTCGCCGACCCAGACCGAGCGCCTGGCGAGCTTGGCGATTTCGACAAAGAGCGCGAGCTGCAGCGGGCTCGTGTCCTGGAACTCGTCGACGAGAACGAGGTCGAGCTCGCTCGACAAGGCCTCTCGCACGGCTTCGCTCTCGCGCAAGGCCCGCAGCAGTTCGACCTCCTGGTCAATGAAGTCAACCGCACCGAGTTCTTCCTTGGCACGTCTGAAGGTGTCCAGGGTGTCAGTGGCCAGGCTGAACACAAGGTCGAGGTAGCGCCGCACCTCCTCGTGAAACTGCGGGTGACGCTCGTGCGCCTGCGCCGCGTCGACGACCGGCTGCACGAGACCCACGAGCTTGGCGCCAATCTTGACGTTGCATGCGGCGAGCCAGTCAGGCCAGGTCCAGTTGCCCGACTTGAAGAGGCGATGCAAGCGCTCGAGCTCCTCGATGCCGTCCCGCATGACCTTGTCGACCCTGCCACCGGCGGCGTCCCGGGACTCGATGTCCTTGGCGACCGCCGTCTTGGCCGTCGCGAGTTCCTCCAGCAGCCTGGCGGCATGGTCGACGCCACCCTCGGGCGCCGGCCAGTTCTCGAGCATCCGGTCTGCGTTCGTCGCGCCCATTGCGCGAAGCGCCTCTCTGGAAATGTCGTTTTCGCGAGCGGCCTTGACCACCTTGCCGATGGTGTCGGACCACATGGCGTCCTCCATCCCCAGCCGGCGCATGAGCGTCAGCAGTTCCGTGCGACGCTCGGCGTCGAAGGTGTCGTCGAGCGCACGGGCAAGAAGTTTCTTGGTCTGGGCCTCGCTCAGCACCGTCTGGTCGGGGGAGAGACCCATCTCGAAGCAAAACCGCTCGAGCAGCTGGCCACAGACACTGTTGACGGTCCCGATGCGCGCCTGGCCGATGGCTGTGACCAGGTCCATGCGGCCATGCTCGAGCAGTCTGGTGCGCACGCGTTCGCGCAGCTCCGTGGCTGCCTTCACCGTGAAGGTCGTGGCGAGCACCGCGTGGGGGCGCACCGGTTCGTTGCCGCCAAGGAGTGCCTCCGACAGGATGCTCGTCAGGCGGTAGGTCTTGCCGCTTCCTGCGCCGGCACTGATGAACTCAACTGGATTCATTGTTCCCAGCCTCCGAGCAGGGTGAGGTGTTCACGATGGAAGGGACCGAGCGTGGTGACCGGCAAGGTGCCTTCCGGCCCTTGGAATTCGGCAATGTCCGCCTGGGCGTCGACCAGTTCGACGGTGCCCTCCGCCCACTGGGACATGCGCCACTTCCAGCTTTCCCTTGCCTGAGCCAGCATCGGGTCGACCGTGACGCCGCCCGCGGGCTTGCGCAGTTGGGCATCCGGGAAGATGCCAGGCGTGGAGATGAGCAGCGTTGCCGAGTCGAAGACAAAGTAACCCAAGGCCACGGGCAGCTGCCCGTAAACCTGGTGCGTCAGACTTGCATACAGCGCGAGCTGCAGGTGGCGGCCTTCCACAAGCGCCTCTCCATGCCGCTTGGTGCCGGACCACTTGAGGTCAAGGGTGACACTGCGCTCCTGCGGCAGGTCGACCAGCAGGTCAATCTTGCCGATGACCTCCACGTCGCCCAGCAATCCCTGGACAGGAACCTCCACCTGGACTCGAACAGCGCCGGCGCTTTGCAGGTGTGTGAGCAAGGTGAGGAGCGCCGTGCGGCAGATTCGCTTGAACCGGCTCATGCTTACGCCGGCGCCCTGCATCAGGAGCGGTGCGCCTTCTGCGAGCAGGAGCTCGTCGACCATGGCGTCGAACCAGGCGCCGGCCTGCGCGCTGGTCCAGCGCAGAACATGTTCTTGTTGGAAGAATCGCTCGACCACCCGATGCGCAAGGTTGCCAAGTAGCTTGTTCTCGTGCTCATCGTCGAGGCCACTCCCCGGTCGCAGGTGGGCCACGTCCTTCAGGACGGCGAGGGCGGGGTTGTTGAAGAGCTCGTTGAGTGCCGTGTACGACTGGTGCTTCTTGCGAGAGGCGAGGGGACGCTCGAGCTCGAGGTAGCGCCCCGCGCGCTGCAGGGGAGCATCGGTGACGCGACGGGCAATCGAGCCCAGGTGCGTGCCGTACAGGTCGTCATCGATGCGGTGCACCTTCACTTTCGGCGCCAACTGCCGGATAAGTTGCCAGATGGGGTGTTCTTCCGCACCCGGCGGCGGCAGCACCAGGACGAAGCGTTCCTTGGCAGCAAAAAGTGGGCGCAGCCACTGCGTTGCGAGCAGCTCCAGCTCACGCTTGGGGTCACGAAGCTCGACCCCCAGGCTCCTGAGTGCATCGACCTCGCTTTGCGACCAAGGAAGCGGCCGGGGAAGGGCCGGCGTCGAAGGCATCCACCAGACGACTTCACCTGCAGGCTCGAGGCATGCGGCCGCGGTGGTCGCGGATTTCAGGCAGCCGACCTGGGAGACGGCAGCGGGGTTGGTCGCGCCGGCGGGCGTGGACTGCGCCAGCAGCTGTTCGATTTGCCGCGGTACCAGGTGCTCCAGGCCCTGCTGGCGCAGCTCGGCCAGGCCCACGAGCACGGCGTCGCACTGGCGAAGTGCCGGCGCGATGGTCGCAGCTTCACCAGCTTGGTGGACGGCGCGTCGTTGCAACGCCGTGCGCACCTTCTCGACGCGGACAGCGACCTCGGTGATGGGGGCGCCGTCTGCGCGGGACCAGCGCTCCCCCTCGAGCCAGAAGGCGACCTCCTCCAGAAGTGTCTGCGCGTTTTCCTTCTCGCCGATGCTCGCCTTGGCAGCAATCCAGGCCTCTCCGCCGAGACCCGGCTGCTCGGCAATCGCACGCGCGAGCTTGCCTCTCGCAGCTCGGCTGAACGGCCCGTAGGGATGCACGAGGAACTCGACGAGGCGTCCGATATGGAGCGGCGCCCACAGCATCTCGAGCGCCAGCCCCAGCGTCTGCAGCGCGGGTCGCAGGCTGCTCGGGCTGTCGAAGCCACAGGCGGCGGCGCCCGTTGCCATCAAGGTGGCGTCCAGGGAGTCGCCCCCTTGCTCGCAAAGCACCAGGCGATTCGCCGGGTTGGCACGGCACCAAGCGCTCAGCCAGTGCTCGGCGGTCTCGCGCGACTGTGCTTGCAGGACCTGGACGGTTCCATCGTTGAGAGCAAAGGCCTCGGGGGCTTTCAGCTGGCCATTGGCCACAGATTCTGCGGCGAGGCGCTGCAGCTCACGAAGCTGCCCTTTGCCGCCAGGTTCGGCGGCTTGGGGCTCGTGCACGCCCTTCAGGTGATTGAGAACAGCGCGCCACATGGCCGGAAAGCTCGCAGAGGGGTCGGCGAGCCTGACCTGCGAAATGGGCACCGTGTTGCCTGCAGCGAGCGCAGAGGCCACTTCCACCAGGCGCTCACCCTCGCCAGGTGCGACGTGGCCGAAAGCAGCCTCCTCGACGCTCGCCAGTTCCTGGATGCGCAGCGGAGAGGAGGGCGATGCCTTTCCATCCCAGCCGCCCAGGCGCCACTCGTCGCGCCATGAGAGAAGAAGTGCTGCGGTGCCGACGTCGTCTACCTGGAGCGACCGGCTGTAGAAGCGGCTGCCGTCGTCGAACTTGCGCAGGTGACCGAGGTACGCCGCCACGCGCTGCGCCTGCGGCACCTCCGGCCGAGCCAGACCCAGGTAGGTCTCCAACAGGCCAAGAAGTCCCATGCGCCCGACGACCGGCTCCCTGAAGTACCCCCTGTCCGAGGGGCCCTGGCGCTCGTCAAGTCTCAATCCAAAGGTGACCTGCATCCGGATTCCTCACAGCACCGCGAATCGCGTACAAAAATTATACGTATAAAAAGAAGACTAAAGAACTGATTTTTCGTATCATCCAGACATGCCGCAGCAGCCGTCATTGCCCCCGGACTCCGACGAGGCGGGGGAAAAGGCGCCCGCCCGCTGGAGCCAGGGCCGTCGCCTCGAGTTCTTGGATTTCCGCCTTCGCTGGGAGGGGCGGCTCAACCGCAGCGACCTGACGAATTTCTTTGGCATCTCGGTGCCGCAGGCATCGCTCGACATCTCCAAGTACCTGGAGCTCGCTCCCAACAACGCGGTCTACGACCGGAGCTCGAAGGTCTACCTGGCCACCGACGGGTTCGAGCCGCTCTACCCCTCGAACGAACCCTCGCGATACCTGAACGAGCTCCTCGCGCGCGAAATCGGGGTGCTGCCTGCAGAGCAGAGCTTCCTGGGCTGGACGCCGCCGACGGCCGCCGTTGCCGCGCCCACGAGAAAGCTGGAGGCGAACACCGTCGTGGCCGTGCTGACCGCGATACGGCAGCGTGTCTGCTTGCGCGTGACCTACCAATCGATGTCCTCGGCCGAACCCAAAGCGCGAATCATCTCTCCGCATGCGGTCGCCTTCGACGGCTACCGGTGGCACGTCCGTGCGTTCTGCCACACACGCGGCGACTTTCGTGATTTCGTGATGGCGCGGATGCTCGGCGTGGAGGTACTCGAGGACGCCGGCACCGACGGCGCAGACGACGAGGCTTGGCACCGTCAGGTCAGCCTGGTGCTGGCGCCGAACTCACGTCTCTCGAAGGCCCATCGCAAGGTCATCGAGCTCGACTACGGGATGGTCGACGGAGAGGTCGTTCTGGAATGTCGCCAGGCACTTCTCTTCTATTCACTCAAGCGACTCGGGCTGCTGGAGGTGGATGCCTCAGAGCCGCATGTGCAGCAAATCGTGCTGAGAAACCGTGCCGCGGTGATGAAGTTCCTGCCGGCGGCGCCCGCGGAGGAGGGCGGGGCGTGATGACCACGAAAGACGGACGAATGATTGCACTCAAGTGCGTTGGTTGTGGAGCATGTCCCGAAAACTCCTGGACCTGGTGCAGCTGGCCGCCCTTTGGTGGCCCTCGTCGTTATGGCCCTCGTCGGGGGCCTCTGGTACCTGGGCGATGCGTACACCGAGAACGGGTTTAAGAACTGCCGCGCCAACGGCAGCTCCTATACCTGGTGCCAAGCCACCATCAAGTGGCAGTCGTTCAAGGCGCTGTTTTAGCGCGTTTCGTTCCAATTCAGCCGCCTCGTACATCGGGGCGGCTTTTCTTCGTGCCGGGGTGGCGACCCTTACGAGCCAAAGAGCGCCTTCGACGGCGTTTGGACCCAGGCGTGGGTCACCTCGTCGAGGAGGTAGAAACCGCTTGCCACCCCCTTGCGCCACTGGAACAGGACGATGGCCTTCGCGCGGTAGACGTCCTTCACCGCCTTCAACCGGTCAATGTCCTCCTCGGTTGGCTTCGGCGCCGAGCCGCCCTTGACCTGGATGAGCGTGATGTCGAACAGGTCCAGCGACTTCAGCTGCGGGTGAGCCGGATGGTTCGGCTTTCCACCGCTCTTGCGGATGGCAACGATGTCCACAATGCCTGCGGACTCCCGGCCCGCTGGCCCGAGAAAGTCGACAAACTTCCATCGCTTCGAGCTTCGCTGTGCCAGCGCCTTGGCCAGGGTGTTGGCCATCCGACCCGTCTTGGCCGCGGATGCTGCGGCGGCTTGCCATTTCTCCAGATGGGTCGCTGGGACCTCGACCTTCGGCGGTCCGGCCGCGGGGTCCACAGAGACTTCAGTGACTAGAGTCGTGGAATTCTTCTTGGTCGTTGGCATCTGGTCTCCTGTTTCGATGGCGAGGATGGTAGCTGTCGGCAGGAAGCTTGGTTGCGTGCCGGGCGTGGAAAAAGCCCGCAGCGTGATGCAGCGGGCTCTCGAAAATCAATCTTTCCATCCGCGCCAGCTCAGGTTCGGCACGGTCATGAAGCCCGCGACCTCTAAGGGCTGGTGGCAGTTGAACTTGGCGCCATTTTTCAGGCGTAGCTCGGGATAGAGGGAACGGAAGTACTCGACCACCGCAAGGCCTCGGGTCGTGGAGTACACGTAGCCGTTGCGCGACAGATGCAGTAGGTCGTTGAGGTCGGCGCCGATGCGGTTGGTAAAACCGCTGACACCTTTGCTGAGGCCGTAGGCGGTCGGCCGCGCGCGAGGCGCGATGCGGTCAAACCACTTGGTCTCGCATGACCTGCCGCGCTTGCGGACCAGGTATTCGCTTTCGTCAGTCTCGGTAACACCCAGCAGCAGCCATAGATGGCGCGGGGTGAGTGCTAGGCGGACGTTCCAGGGATGAGCGCCTCCGCCTCTTGGCGCTTGTTCTCCCACCGCTCGAGCATCAGGAGCTCTCGGGCCTGGGCCGCCTCCTTCCGTCGGAGTTCGATTTCTTCAGGGGTGAGTTTCTTGGGCATAGAGTTCCTTGGTAGATGACCTTCTGGGTATAGGGAAGCCCGCCAGGCTCCGTGCCTCTCTAAAGGCGCGGGGGTCAGGGATAGCAAGGAAAATCTCCGACAGAAATAGGCGCATTTCCGCCACGGCAAGCTCTTTCCGAGGACTCGGCCTGCAGGCACGGGAGAACTGGTTTTCTGAACAGATGCCCGCCTGGTATGAAGGCGGCGAGCTACACGAAGCAGGACCAACAACATCCAGGAACCCCATGAAGAAACAAAACCCTGTTATCGCGACCCATTCGGGTTCTTTCCACGCCGACGACGTGGCAGCCTGCGCTGTGCTGGCCAAGCTCTTCCCTGCGGCCACCCTCGTTCGCACCCGCAACCCTGAATTCATTCGGCGCGCGCAGTTTGCGGTCGACGTCGGCGGAATCTGGGACCCGGTGAACGGTCGCTTCGACCACCATCAGAAGGGCTTCGTTGGCGCGCGCTCCAGCGGCGTCGTCTATGCCAGCGCCGGCCTCGTCTGGGCTGCTCACGGCCAGGCCTATGTGCAGGCCGTCGCGCCCAAGCTCACGCCGCTGCAAGCCGCTCGTGTTGCCAGCTCCATCGACGACGAGTTGATGCAGCATCTGGACATGGCCGACACAGGCGCCGCGCAAGGGGGTCGATTTGTTTTCGTTGTCAAAAGTGACGGTAGGAGATCGAGCACTGGCGTAGGGGTGGTCTGATAAGCCCTTGATTTCATTGGTTTTCCTGTTCACTTTTTCAGGCGTATTGTGTCTGCCCCAATCACCGGAGACACAAGATGCAAAGCTGGCACACAACCTACCTTGGCCTGCGAGAGCTGCCAAGGGAAATCAGCACCTTCGAGCTTCAGTCGTTTTTCACGTACAGCCGTACTGAGCGCGAGCTCATCAACGCCCGCCGAAGCAACGCCCACAAGCTGGGTCTGGCACTGCACATAGGTTTCTTGCGCTTGAGCGGGCGCCTGCTGAATTCGGTGCGCATCGTTCCGACAACCCTGTGGCGCCATCTGGGTGACGAAATCGGCATCACTGCTGTTGAACTGGCATCCCTGCGAGCCCTGTATGTTCGCGGTCGAACCCTCTTTGACCATCAACAACTGGCCTGTGATGTCCTGGGGTTTCATTGGATGACGGAGCACCAACGTCGCGCCCTGGTACGCACCCTGCGCGATGAGGTGGCCCGCTGCGCCGATCGGGATCAATTGCTCGTATTCGCTCGGCGCTGGTTGTATCAAAGCAAGATCCTGATCCTGCGCGACCGTGACATCCGTGTCCTGGTCACAGCGGCGCTGGGACAACTCGAAGAAGAAACAGCCAAAACGATTGCGGCATCTGTGCTGCCCGAACAACTGGTGCGCTGGCGGGATGCCATGGCCGCATTGCGCCCGGATGGGCAAACCCAGCAGAGCTGGTTGTGGTCGGCACCGGCCAAACACTCAACCAAACAAATTGGCGAGGTGTTCGAGCGAATCGAACTGCTGTACGCCCTGAATGTCCACAAACACCTGGACGACCTGTCCGGTCTCATTGTGCGGCGCTATGCACGCCGCCTGGCTTCAAGGCCTCCCTCGGTGGGGGCCAGGATCAAAGAACCCGCTCGCACAGTGGAGGTTGGCTGCTTTTTACGGCACTGCCTGTTTACCAGCACAGACCAAGCTATCTTGATGGTTCAGCGGCGCGTTGCCGATCTTTGGCGCACGGTCGCAGCAGGTGTCACGGAGACGGTCAATTGGGCTGACCTGTACAAGACATTGCTGGCAGAGCTGGCTGGTTTGGTCGCCCAGGGTGAACTTCAAGACGCGGAGTTGCGGGCTCGAATTGTTGCCCTGCTCAGTGCCAGCCAGCAAGGCAAACCACCCAGCCGGGCCTCGGTGGTGCGTGAGCGTTTGTTTGACGCCATACGTCCCGTGCGCTCTTTGCTGGCCGAAATCACCAAGCTGCCCTGGCAGGCCAATAGCGAGCACCCGGTGACCACAGCCTTGGCCCAATTGACGAAACTGTACGCGGGCAAACTTCGCGAACTACCTGCTGATGTCAGCGCCCCTCGCTTGGGTTCGGTCTGGAGCGGCGCGATTGCGGGTGCCGACCGGGAGCGCGCGTTTCGGGCCTTGGAGGTGGCCACCCTGTTTTCATTGCGACGTGCCGTGCGCAACGGTTCGGTGTGGATTGAGCACAGCCTGAGCTTTCGTGGCCGCGCACGCCTGTTCTTCACTGATGCGCGCTGGCAGGAAGAAGCCAAACGGCACTATGCCCGACTGTCACTGCCAGCCAATGCATCCACACTTTTGAAGCCGTTGCTGGCCAAGGTACGCGCCGGCGTGGAGGCAGTGGCCGTCGCCGCGCGCAGCGGTGTGCTGCGCGTGGACGAAGAACTCCACCTTTCAGTATTGCCGGCAGAGGATGAAGATCCAGAGGTGATTAAGTTGAGGGCCAAACTTGACCTGAGGATCGGTGAGGTGCAACTCCCAGAAGTGATCCTGGCCGTTGACGCTCAGGTACGTTTCAGCTGGATCATGCTTGGCCGCGAGCCACGTTCGACAGAAGAGCTGCTGATGGTCTACGCCGGCATCATGGCCCACGGCACCAGTCTGACGGCGGCCGAATGCGCCCGTATGATTCCGCAGTTGTCTGCCACCAGCATCCGTCAGGCCATGCGTTGGGCCGGGGACGAGCGTCGCTTGAGTCAAGCCTGCCACGCGGTGCTGGAGTTCATGCAACGGCACCCCATTGCAGCGACATGGGGTCGCACGGACCTGGCGTCGTCCGACATGATGAGCATGGAAACCACCCAACGGGTGTGGCAGGCCCGACAGGATCCAAGACGCAACACGTCCTCGATTGGCATCTACTCCCATGTGCGTGACCGATGGGGGATCTTCTACGCGCAGCCTTTTGTGCTCAATGAGCGCCAGGCAGGGGTCGCCATTGAGGGTGTCGTGCGCCAAGAATCCATCGAGACCAGCCAGTTGGCGGTGGACACCCACGGCTACACCGACTTTGCCATGGCGTTGGCCCGGCTACTGGGGTTCGATCTATGCCCACGACTGAAGGAATTGAAGCAGCGTCATCTGTACGTGCCGCGTGGCACGATCATTCCACCGGAGATCGCAGCAGTTTGCGAGGCTACCGTCGATACCGCTTTGATTGAGAAGCACTGGGACACCTTGGTCCATTTGGCAGCCTCGGTGATGAGCGGCAACGCCAGCGCAGTTGCAGCGCTGGCCAGATTTGGATCGGCGGCGCGGGGAGACCCCATCTACGAAGCGGGTGTTCAGTTGGGGCGCTTGCTGCGAACTGCGTTCCTGGCCGACTACTTTGTCAAAGACGCCTTCAGGAATGAGCTGCGTCGGGTACTCAACCGGGGTGAGGCGGTCAATGCCTTGAAGCGGGCGATTTATACCGGCAGAGTGAGCCCGGCTCAGGCCAAGCGGGCCGAGGAAATGCAGGCGGTGGCTGACGCCTTGAGTCTGTTGGCCAACATCATCATGGCCTGGAACACAACCCAGATGCAGGCCGTTCTGGACCGCTGGGCCAACCGGCGTCAGGTCATCCCGGCGGAGCTCACGGGGAAAATTGCGCCGACGCGGCTGCAAGGTATCAATTTGAGGGGCGTATTCCGCTTTCCAGTGGAGCGTTATGCCAGTGAAATCCTGCCGTCACAGACCACGCCGAAAACCGGGACCGGCGGTTGAAACCGAGCACGCTTTTGCGCCCTCAAACGGCGATCAAAAAAATCAACAGGAAACCCAATGAAATCAATGGCTTGGCAGGCCACCCCTACGCCAGTGCTCGATCTCCTACCGTCACTTTTGACAACGAAAACAAATCGACCCCGTGGATCTGCACTTCAATCAGGCCGCCTTCGCGCTGCGGCACGGTCGCCAGGTTCGGCTCGATTCGCACCGGCAGCAACTGCGCCGGCGCCGCCGGCACACCGTAAGCGTTCCGCGAACGACACCCTTGCGCCGTCGATGACGGCGTGTTGAAGGATGGTTCTACGCGGCGGCGGCGAGCGCCGCGTTTGGCACGGCGATGTCGGTGGCAGGCCGCCAGTTGTGCGGCAGCAGCTGCGCGAGGTCGCGCTGCTTGAGCGTGGGCAGACGCTCGAAGACGTCCTTGAGGTAGGCCCAGGGATCGTGCCCGTTTAGTTTGGCCGACTCGATCAGGCTCATGACCACGCCAGCGCGCTCGCCGGCCTGCTGCGAGCCTACAAAAAGCCAATTCTTGCGGCCAACGCACAGCGGGCGCACCGCGTTCTCCGCCGCGTTGTTGTCGATTGGGACGTCGCCGTCGTCCAGGTAGCGCGTGAGCGCGCGCCAATTGCTCAGCGAATAATCGATCGCCTTGGCCGTCACGTCGGCATTGGCCAGCTTCTGGCGCTGCCCGGTCAGCCAGAGGTGCAGGGCCTGGACGATGGGCCTGGAGCGTTGCTGGCGCAGCAGCCACCGTGCCTGGGGTTCGAGTTCGCGCGCCTCGCGCTCGACCTCGTACAGCTTTGCGATCAGCGCCACCGCCTGGCCGGCGATCTGGCTGGCGTTGAACTCGTGCGCCTCGAACAGCTTGCGCCGCGCGTGGGCCCAGCATAGTGCGGCGCTGACGCCTTGCGCCTGAAGCCCAAAATAGCCGCTGTAATCGTCGCTGACCAGCGTGCCGCCGAAGCCTCGCAGCACGCGCCGCGGATGTTCGCCGGCGCGGCTGGCGGTGAAGTCGAACAGCACCGCGCGCTGGGCCACGAAGTTGGTCGTGCGGTAGACCCAGACGTAGGCCCGTTTGGTCTTGCCGCGCCCCGGCGCCAGCAGCGACACCGGCGTCTCGTCGGCGTGGATCACACCGTGGCTGAGGATGAAGCCCTTCAGTGCATCGGCCAGCGGTGCCAGACGCACCCCGCAGATGCCGATCCACTGGGCCATGCTCGAGCGCGGGATGTGCACGCCAGAGCGCGCGTAGATCTCTTCCTGCCGGTACAGCGGCAAGTGATCGTCGTGCTTGGCCACCACCACCTGCGCGAGCAGGCCCGGCGCGGGGATGCCTTTGTCGATGATCTGCGCGGGCATCGGCGCGGCCTGGATCGTCTGGCAGCACGTGCAGGCGTACTTGCCGCGGATATGGCGCAGCACGAAGAATTGGGCCGGCACGCAATCGAGCTGCTCGCTGACTTCTTGGCCGATGCGCTTGAAGGGCTGGCCGCACTCGCAGTGGGTCTGCTCGATCTCGTGATGGTGATCGATGCGCGGCAGGCTCGCCGGCAGCGCCTGGCGCACCGCCTGGCCTTTGGCCCGGGGTGGCGCTACCGGTGGCTTCTGGTCTTGCTGGGCGGCGCGGTCTTCCAGCGCCGTGTCGGCCAGGATCTGATCGAACAGCACCGCCTGCGTGCTCGTCTCCAGGCTCTCGCTGGAGGAGCCGAAGCGCCAGCGCTTCAGCCGCGCGATCTCGAAGTTCAGCGCCTCGATCCTGGTTTGCTTGAACTTCAGCTCGCCTTGCATGCGCCCGATCACATCGCGCAGCTCCTGCATCGAATCCAGTGCGCCCGGCGCATCGATCGTGTGGGTGTCCGGGCCTTCGAGCATGGCCGCCATCATGCCTCGCGCGCGCGTGCGCGCGAGGCATGACTTTCTCCAATAGACAAACGCGCAAAT
Organism: Variovorax sp. PBL-H6; assembly: GCF_901827155.1. NCBI lineage: Bacteria > Pseudomonadati > Pseudomonadota > Betaproteobacteria > Burkholderiales > Comamonadaceae > Variovorax > Variovorax sp. PBL-H6. The sequence continues at coordinate 534,945 of NZ_LR594660.1, read as the reverse complement.
CCCGACCTCGAATCGAGCGCATTCAGACCACCGTGATCGACTGCGGCTGCGCGCTGCCCAGGCGCTGCCACGGCAGGCCCGCGACGAGCCAGTCGAACTGCTCGCGCGTGAGTTGAAGTGACCCCGTGTCCTGGCGCGGCCAGGCGAAGCTGCCCGCTTGCAGCCGCCGGGTGCACAGCCACATGCCCGCGCCGTCGTAGACCAGCACCTTGAGCCGGTCGGCGCGGCGGTTGGCAAACACGTAGGCGTGGTGGGCTTGCGCGCCCAGCGCGAAGCCGCGCACCACTTGGGCCAACAGCGTGTCGATGCCCCCGCGCAGGTCGGCCGCGCCAAGCGCCAGCCAGATGACGTCGATGCGAATCATCGGCCGAACTCCCGCAGCAGCGAAGCGAGTTCACGCGTGTGCGCCAGCGGCCAATGCAGATCGAGCCGGGTGCCTCCCACGTTCAATTCGACGCGCACCGATGTCGATGCGGCACCAGGCGCCACGCGGGCGGCCACGAAGCCGCTCGGCCTGGCGGCTGGCGAGGGCTCAGGGCTGACGCCGTCGAGCCGCGCCTGCCAGCGCCGCGCATGTGCGCACCAGCTTTGCAGCGTTCCCGCTGGCACCCCGTTGGCCTCGGCCCATACCTGCGCCTTCTGGCCAGAGGCACGATACGCCGCCACTTGCTCCAGGCACCGTTCCATCTGCTGTCGATCCATGTCCACCTCGTCTCGTTCGTTGATTGCGAAGACCCGAGGTTCGCAGCTTCAACGGTGAGATGAAAGATGGGTTCGCGGAACGCTTACAGCGCATCGACCGTGTCGCTGATGAAGTAGGCCAGGTGCCCCGCAGGCAGCCAGTCCTGCAGCGATGCGGACAGCAGCATCTCTTGTTGCGGTTCGTAGGGGCGGTAACTTATGGCCATGCAGCTTGAACGCTCACTCATGTGCGCAGGTCATCAGGGGATTCCCTGCTTCTGCCGCCCACGCTCCTAGCCTGCCGCGTGGCTCCTAGCGTTGCCGTAGGGCTCGAAGTGGCGGGGGGTGGTTGAAAAAACCATTGCATCACTCGCATTTTTGCGAATAGGTTTCGCATGTTTTCCTTTCAGGTTCTCAGGAAATCAACATAATATTAATCTGCGACAAAGATCAATTGGCAAATTTAATGCGTGCTGAACTGATCTGGTGGCAGATGGTTGGGTAATTCGTTAATTCTAAACAACCGGCATCTATGCCGGAAAACCCGAAGACAAAAATGAGCCAGAAATTCATTGATCGGCACGGCTTGTGGTCCGACGCCCAGAAGGCGGCGGCCGTTGAAGTGCTGAAGAAAATCGAGCAGGACGGCATTCAGATGATTCGCCTCTCATGGCCGGATCAATATGGTCTGCTGCGCGGGAAAATGCTGTCGGTGGCAGCCTTGCGCTCCGCATTCGGCAGCGGCTCGGAAATCACCATGGCGCCCTTTTTCTTCGACACGGCCAGCGCCTTCGTGTTCAATCCCTTTTCCTCGGATGGCGGGCTTGGCAACCCGGAGTTGGCGGGCAGCCCTAACGTGGTGATGGTGCCCGACCCCACCACCTTCCGCGTGCTGCCCTGGGCTGATCGCACGGGCTGGATGCTGGCCGATCTGTACATGCGTAGCGGTCGGCCCTTCCCGCTGAGCCCGCGTGCCCTGTTGAAGAAAGCGCTGGGGCAGTTGGCGGATCTGGGCTATGACTTCCATGGTGGCCTGGAGGTGGAGTGGTACTTGACGCGCATCGTCGACCCCTGCCTGGAGCCCGAGACGCTGGGTGGCCCCGGCACACCGGCGGCACCGCCCAAGGTGATGCCGGTCGCCAAGGGCTACTCCTATCTGCTCGAAAATCACTTGGACGAGGTCGAACCCATCATGGCCGAGGTGCGCCAGCACCTGCTGACGCTGGGCATGCCGTTGCGCAGCATCGAGGATGAATGGGGGCCCAGCCAGATGGAGACCACCTTCGACGTCATGTCCGGCCTGGACATGGCCGACACCATGGTGTTGTTCCGCAACGCAGTCAAGCAAATCTGTCGGCGGCGCGGTTACCTTGCCAGTTTCATGTGCAAACCCAAGATTGAGGGTTTCTGTGCCTCGGGCTGGCATCTGCACCAGTCGCTGGCGGCGCGCGACTCCGGCGTCAATGCCTTCGTTCCGCAGACGGGCGAGCCGCTGTCGGCGCTGGGCCGGGCCTATGTCGGTGGCCTGCTCAAACATGCCTGTGCGGCCTCCAGCTTCACCACCCCCACGGTTAACGGCTACCGACGCCGACGCCCGTTCTCTCTGGCCCCGGATCGGGTGACCTGGGCCGAGGACAACCGCGCCGCCATGGCGCGCGTGATCGCCGCCCCAGAAGACTCAGCCAGCCGTGTGGAAAACCGGGTCGGCGAGCCGGCGGCCAACCCCTACCTGTATCTGGCCTCGCAGCTCTTCTCGGGGATCGATGGCATTCGTCGCCAACTCGATCCCGGCCCTCTGCAGGAAACGCCCTATGCCGCCGACGTTCCGATCCTGCCGCGCAACCTGGCCGAGGCGCTGGACGTGCTGGAGGGCTCCAGCTTCTTCCGCGAAGCCTTCGGCGAAGAGTTCATCCACTACTGGCTGCACCTGCGGCGCAGCGAATGGGCGCGCTTCGTGGCCGCCGAAGGCGCCGACGTGGACATGGCGGGCGACCCCGTCACCGACTGGGAGCATCGCGAGTACTTCGAACTGTTCTGAACTGAACCAGGTAACGCTCATGGACACCGTGAAGAAGAAATATGCCGTGCTCTGGTGCACTGAAGTACCCGGAGACGAGATCTTGCAGGAAAAAATGATCGCCACTTTCGGTCGCGCGGGCGGGCAGTGGGACGTGCTGGAACCCGCGCGCGACGGCTTCCTGGAGCGGGCGATGGGCTACGACGGCTACGTCATCAGCGGCAGCCCAATGTCGGTAGTGGACGATGCCGATTCGCTCCTGGTGAGCAACCTGCTGGCGCTGATTCGCCGCGTTAGCGACGAGGCAGGCTCACCCCTGATCGGGCTGTGCTTTGGCTCGCAGGCCATCGCGGCGGCCCTAGGTGGACGGGTTGCCAGGAACCCGTCAGGGCGCTTCAAGCTGGGGGTCGATGCCCTGCGCTGGGACCCCGTCGCCGTTGAGCTGCTGGGCGCGGCGCTGGCGCAAGCGCCCAGCGTGCTGGTGAAAAGCCACGGCGAATGCGTGGCGGCACTGCCGCCGGGCAGCGTCCTGCTGGCGTCGTCGCAGACCATCCCCCACGAGGTGTTCTTGGTGCAGGGCCGCATCTTGGGCATCCAGGGGCACCCCGAGGTGGACCGTCAGTTCCTGAAAGACAAGTTCATGGCCTACCACCGCGCGCTGTTCGACGACGAGCAGTGGGCGCACGTAGAACAGGAAGCCAGCCAGCCTCTGTCTCCCGACGCCGTCATCGCGCTGGGCCGCCGCTTACTGGACGAAGGCGCCCTGGCTCCCGCGGCTGTGCCCACGCTTACCGAAACAACATGAACTGAAGCCGCGATTTTCAGATTCAACCGAATTGCGAGAAAACGATGAAAGTAATTCATATTGCCGCCGTTCCGGCCGGGGAATCCGCCGCCGATGAATGGGACGACCTGGTGCAGCCAGACCGTGTACACCGCCGCGTCTATACCGACCCCGCCATCTTTGCCCGCGAAATGGACCATGTGTACGCCGCCAGCTGGGTGTACTTGGCCCATGAAAGCGAGATCCCCGAGCCCAACGATTTCCGGCAGGCCTGGCTGGGCACCCGCGAGGTCATCGTGACTCGCGACGAAGAGGGGCAAATTCGCGTGTTCTCCAACCGTTGCTCGCACCGCGGCGCAACCGTCTGCCGCGAGCACCAAGGAAACGCCGCCAACTTCACCTGCCCCTACCACGGCTGGCGTTTCGACAACCGAGGTCAGTTGTTCGGCATTCCCGGCAAGAACGCCTATGGCCCGGCCTTCAAGGCGCGCGACATGCACCTTGCGCGGCCTGCGCAGGTGGCGTCGTACAAGGGCTTCATCTTCGCTACCCTGAACTCCGAGGCGCCGCCCCTGGCCGAGCACCTCGGCAATGCCACACGCTATCTGGACGCCTGGATCGAGCACAATGGGGGCGCTCAGAACATCGTCTTGGCCGGCGCTCAGCGCTTTCGCGTCGGCTGCAACTGGAAACTGGTCTGGGACAACGCGGGCGACGGCTACCACGTGCCGTTCTCGCACCAGTCGCTGCTGGTGATGACCAAGGAACGCTACGGTGGCGGCGACATGGCCTACTTCGCCGACGCCGACCGCTCCCGCATGAGCAACAACGCGCTCGACAACGGGCATACGGTGGTCGACCAGCGTCCCGAGATGCACAGCAACTCCGCCTGGCGCGAGCAGCGCCCGCAGCCGGGGCGTGAGCCCTACGAGGCCCACGTGGCCGCCACCCACAGCCGCGATCAGGCCCAACGCGTGCTCGACACCACTGTCGGGGCGGGCATGAACCTCAACATCTTTCCCAATCTGGCGCTGATCGGCAACCAGGTGCAGGTGATCCAGCCTCTGGCGGTGGGCGAAACCTCGGTAAGCTGGCATGCCACCCGGCGCAGAGACGTGGACGCAGAGGTCAACACCATGCGCCTGCGCACGCAGGAGGATTTCCCCGTCATGGGCGAGATGGACGACGCCGCCAACTTCGAAGAGTGCCAACGCGGCCTTATGAACAGCCCCGAGGACGAATGGGTGGACATGGGTCGCCACTGGGAGACCGGCAAGGATGTGCCCGGTCCCGATGGCGTGGTCAGCGGCCCGGTGACCACAGAAATTCACATGCGCAACTACTACGCTCAGTGGAAGCGGCTGATGCAAGCCCGCCCGACGCTGCAAATGAACAAGGGGAAGCTGCCATGAACGCCGCCCAGGATCTGGCCCAAGCTGCCGCCGTTCCGGCCTACCGCCACCAGCCTCCCTCGCTCTACGTGGTGCCGGCGTTCTACGACTGGCTTCTCGCCGCTTCGGACGACCTGGCCCAGGCCGCCGTGCGCACCCAGGGCGCTGACGCCGCGCAAACGCAGCAGGTGGCACAACTACTGACACTGGAAGCTCGCCTGCTCGATCAGGGCTCGATGGACAAGACCGCCTACGAGCGCTGGCTGGCGTTGTATGGCGAGGAATGCGCCTATTGGGTGCCGGCGGGCGCGCCCGCGCCCGACCCGCGCCAATACGTCACCTTGGAATTCCACGACCGGCGCCGTCTGCTCGACCGTGTGAGCCGCCTGGGCACCGGGCTGGCCTTCTCGCAGTTCCCGACTTCGCGCACGGCGCGGCACTGGGGCGGACTGGAAGTGTGGCCCAGCCCGGACCGTGGCAATGAATGGCGCGCGCGCTACAGCTTCACTCTGGCCGAGTCACGCGAGGGCCACAACCGTGTGCTCGCGGGCTGGAACGGGTTCGTGCTGCGCCAGAGCGCCCAGGGGCTAGTCATCGTGCTCAAGCAGGTCAACCTGATCGACAGCGACTGCCTGCAGGGCAACAACTCGTTCTTTTTGTGAGGGGAGGTGGCAGCGCATGAAACTGGCACATTCTCTTACCGTCACCGCTGTTTCACCGCAAGGCAGCGACGCCATCCTGCTGAGCCTGGGCGTGGACGGCGGGCAGCGGCAGCGTTTTTCCTTCCAGTCTGGCCAGTACCTGACGCTTGCCGTCCCCGTGCAAGGCGATGAACATTGGCGCTGCTATTCGATCACCAGTGCGCCCGAGGATGGGCAGGCGATCAGCGTGCTGGGCGCGGCGCTGGCGCAAGCGCCCAGCGTGCTGGTGCAAAGCCACGGCGAATGCGTGGCGGCACTGCCGCCGGGCAGCGTCCTGCTGGCGTCGTCGCAGACCATCCCCCACGAGGTGTTCTTGGTGCAGGGCCGCATCTTGGGCATCCAGGGGCACCCCGAGGTGGACCGTCAGTTCCTGAAAGACAAGTTCATGGCCTACCACCGCGCGCTGTTCGACGACGAGCAGTGGGCGCACGTAGAACAGGAAGCCAGCCAGCCTCTGTCTCCCGACGCCGTCATCGCGCTGGGCCGCCGCTTACTGGACGAAGGCGCCCTGGCTCCCGCGGCTGTGCCCACGCTTACCGAAACAACATGAACTGAAGCCGCGATTTTCAGATTCAACCGAATTGCGAGAAAACGATGAAAGTAATTCATATTGCCGCCGTTCCGGCCGGGGAATCCGCCGCCGATGAATGGGACGACCTGGTGCAGCCAGACCGTGTACACCGCCGCGTCTATACCGACCCCGCCATCTTTGCCCGCGAAATGGACCATGTGTACGCCGCCAGCTGGGTGTACTTGGCCCATGAAAGCGAGATCCCCGAGCCCAACGATTTCCGGCAGGCCTGGCTGGGCACCCGCGAGGTCATCGTGACTCGCGACGAAGAGGGGCAAATTCGCGTGTTCTCCAACCGTTGCTCGCACCGCGGCGCAACCGTCTGCCGCGAGCACCAAGGAAACGCCGCCAACTTCACCTGCCCCTACCACGGCTGGCGTTTCGACAACCGAGGTCAGTTGTTCGGCATTCCCGGCAAGAACGCCTATGGCCCGGCCTTCAAGGCGCGCGACATGCACCTTGCGCGGCCTGCGCAGGTGGCGTCGTACAAGGGCTTCATCTTCGCTACCCTGAACTCCGAGGCGCCGCCCCTGGCCGAGCACCTCGGCAATGCCACACGCTATCTGGACGCCTGGATCGAGCACAATGGGGGCGCTCAGAACATCGTCTTGGCCGGCGCTCAGCGCTTTCGCGTCGGCTGCAACTGGAAACTGGTCTGGGACAACGCGGGCGACGGCTACCACGTGCCGTTCTCGCACCAGTCGCTGCTGGTGATGACCAAGGAACGCTACGGTGGCGGCGACATGGCCTACTTCGCCGACGCCGACCGCTCCCGCATGAGCAACAACGCGCTCGACAACGGGCATACGGTGGTCGACCAGCGTCCCGAGATGCACGCCAACTCCGCCTGGCGCGAGCAGCGCCCGCAGCCGGGGCGTGAGCCCTACGAGGCCCACGTGGCCGCCACCCACAGCCGCGATCAGGCCCAACGCGTGCTCGACACCACTGTCGGGGCGGGCATGAACCTCAACATCTTTCCCAATCTGGCGCTGATCGGCAACCAGGTGCAGGTGATCCAGCCTCTGGCGGTGGGCGAAACCTCGGTAAGCTGGCATGCCACCCGGCGCAGAGACGTGGACGCAGAGGTCAACACCATGCGCCTGCGCACGCAGGAGGATTTCCCCGTCATGGGCGAGATGGACGACGCCGCCAACTTCGAAGAGTGCCAACGCGGCCTTATGAACAGCCCCGAGGACGAATGGGTGGACATGGGTCGCCACTGGGAGACCGGCAAGGATGTGCCCGGTCCCGATGGCGTGGTCAGCGGCCCGGTGACCACAGAGATTCACATGCGCAACTACTACGCTCAGTGGAAGCGGCTGATGCAAGCCCGCCCGACGCTGCAAATGAACAAGGGGAAGCTGCCATGAACGCCGCCCAGGATCTGGCCCAAGCTGCCGCCGTTCCGGCCTACCGCCACCAGCCTCCCTCGCTCTACGTGGTGCCGGCGTTCTACGACTGGCTTCTCGCCGCTTCGGACGACCTGGCCCAGGCCGCCGTGCGCACCCAGGGCGCTGACGCCGCGCAAACGCAGCAGGTGGCACAACTACTGACACTGGAAGCTCGCCTGCTCGATCAGGGCTCGATGGACAAGACCGCCTACGAGCGCTGGCTGGCGTTGTATGGCGAGGAATGCGCCTATTGGGTGCCGGCGGGCGCGCCCGCGCCCGACCCGCGCCAATACGTCACCTTGGAATTCCACGACCGGCGCCGTCTGCTCGACCGTGTGAGCCGCCTGGGCACCGGGCTGGCCTTCTCGCAGTTCCCGACTTCGCGCACGGCGCGGCACTGGGGCGGACTGGAAGTGTGGCCCAGCCCGGACCGTGGCAATGAATGGCGCGCGCGCTACAGCTTCACTCTGGCCGAGTCACGCGAGGGCCACAACCGTGTGCTCGCGGGCTGGAACGGGTTCGTGCTGCGCCAGAGCGCCCAGGGGCTAGTCATCGTGCTCAAGCAGGTCAACCTGATCGACAGCGACTGCCTGCAGGGCAACAACTCGTTCTTTTTGTGAGGGGAGGTGGCAGCGCATGAAACTGGCACATTCTCTTACCGTCACCGCTGTTTCACCGCAAGGCAGCGACGCCATCCTGCTGAGCCTGGGCGTGGACGGCGGGCAGCGGCAGCGTTTTTCCTTCCAGTCTGGCCAGTACCTGACGCTTGCCGTCCCCGTGCAAGGCGATGAACATTGGCGCTGCTATTCGATCACCAGTGCGCCCGAGGATGGGCAGGCGATCAGCGTGCTGGTGCGCCGCGTGGCGGGTGGGCGCGTCTCCAATTGGCTGTGCGACCACGCGCGAGCGGGCCAACGATTGCAGGTGCTTCCGCCCGCCGGGCGCTTCACACTGGCGCGGCATGGCCAACCAGTGCTGTTGTATGCCGGCGGCAGTGGCATTGCGCCCATCTTCGCGCTGGCGCGCCAAGCGTTGCTGCAAGGCGCGCCCCAGGTACGGCTGTTCTACGCCTGCCGCGACCGAGCCACGGCCATGCTACTGGCTGAGTTGCAGGCGCTACAGGCGGGTAGCGGGCAGCGGCTGGAGATACGCCACTGGTATGACGCCGAACAGGGCCTGCCCACGCAGGCGCTGCTGGAGGCGCAGACCCAGGGCCTTGAGGCTGCTGACGCCTACCTTTGCGGCCCCGAGGCCTTCATGCACTCCGTTCTGGCTGCGCTGGCAGCGGCTGGGATCGAGCCCAGTCGCGTCTACCGCGAGGACTTCGGCGCTGCGCTGGAGGGCGCGGTGGAAACGGGCGCCGAGGGTCCCGACGCCGAGCTGACGGTTCAGCTCAAGGGGCAGACGCATACCGTGTCGGTGCGCGGCGGGCAATTCCTGCTGGGCGCCATGCTCGACGCCGGGCTGGCCGTCCCGCACGCTTGCCGGGTTGGCGAATGCGCCTCCTGCATGTGCCGCCTGGTGGACGGCGAGGTGCTGCGGCTCGACAGCTCGGTGCTGGACGAAGACGATGCTGCAGAAGGCTGGCTGCTGGCCTGCCGCACGCGCGCCGCCAGCGCCCAGGTGCGGCTGCGCTTTTCCTGAACCTGCAAGCCCCAGAAAGCCTGAAGCCATCGATGAAAGCATGCACCATGACCCGAGACGGCACCACCACACCTCCATGGGACCTGATCCGCGCCTTCCTCGCGCTGGAGCGCCACGGGAGCTACGAAGTTGCAGCCGACATGGAAGGCATCGACGACTCCACCCTGCGCCGGCGCATCCGGGTGCTGGAGCAGCGCTTCGGTCGCACTCTGTTCGTGCGCAGCGAGGCCGGCTGGAAAGCCTCGGCCGACCTGCACGCGCTGGTCAGCGCTGCCCAGCACATGGAAGAGGCGGCGCGCAGCTTCTCTCAGAATCACCAGGAAGGCGCGGGCGTGGTGCGCATCAGCCTGATGGACGTGTTCGCCAAGCGCTTTGCGCCAGTATTCGTCGCGCTGGGGGAGAAATTTCCTCGGCTGCTGCTCAACATCACCACCGAGACGCACTTCGTCAATCTGGAGCAAGACCAGGTGGACATCGCCGTGCGGCTAGCACGGCCTGTGCGCAACAGCAATTCCCTGCGCGTACGCAAGATCGGTGCGGTGGCCGTGGGCGCTTACGCCAGCCGCGCGTACCTGGCGCGCCACGACACGAGTGCGTCAAATCCCGCGTTTGTCGACGACCACGACCTTCTGGCCATGAACTTGCAGTTCTTCCACCAGGATCACAACTTCACCTACGCCAACCTGGACTGGGCCAAGTTCGGCCTGACGGGCAAGGTGCGCGTGCAGTCGGACAGCTTCGTGCCCATGGCGCACCTGTGCGCGCTGGGCCACGGCGTGGCGCTGCTGCCCAAGTTCGTTGCCGCTGACTATCCCGAACTGGTGCCGTACCCCGAAAAGCTCTTCTTCGAAACGGAGCTGTGGCTGGTCAGCCGCTTTGACTTGCTGGCAGCTTGGCAGCGCGAATTGGCCGACAGGCTGCAGGAAGAAATGGCGACATGGCCTCAATGACCTCGCTCCCTGTCCTGACCACCAGCCCGCGCTTGGCGGCGCTGCCGGTCACTATCGCCAACGTTGGCCTCAGCTTAACCCGGTAATTTCCGTCTAAAACTGATCCACGTAACAACCCTAACCTGCTGATTTTTTCGGCAGGAGCATAGGAGTGATTGACGTGGCAACATTAAGTGTCATCAGACGCTGGGCCCTGCGCGAGCAGTTGTCCATCCGAGAGATCGCCCGGCGCACCGGCCTGTCTCGCAACACCATCAAGAAGTACCTGCGCGCGGGTGTGGCGGAGCCGCACTACCCTCGGCGCATCAGTCCGAGCCAGCTCGATCCCTACGCCGAGAAGCTCTCAGGCTGGCTCAAGAGCGAAGCGGGCAAGTCGCGCAAGCAGCGGCGCACCGTGAAGCAACTCCACGCCGACCTGTCCGCCCTGGGCTACCCAGGCTCATACGGCCGGGTAGCCGCCTTCGCCCGAGTCTGGCAGCAGCAACGTCAGGAAGCGCAGCAGACCACCGGCCGAGGCACCTTCGTGCCGCTGGCCTTCGGTCCTGGCGAAGCGTTCCAATTCGACTGGAGCGAAGACTGGGCCGTCATCGGCGGCGAGCGCACCAAGCTGCAGGTAGCCCACTTCAAGCTCAGCCACAGTCGCGCCTTCACCGTGCGGGCTTATCCGCTGCAAACCCACGAGATGCTGTTCGATGCGCACAACCATGCCTTCGCGGTGTTGGGTGGCATTCCCCGGCGCGGTATCTACGACAACATGCGCACCGCCGTGGACAAGGTGCGCCGGGGCAAGGAGCGCGACGTCAACGCCCGTTTCAGCGCCATGGTCAGCCACTACCTGTTCGAGGCCGAGTTCTGCAATCCGGCCTCGGGCTGGGAGAAAGGGCAGGTGGAGAAGAACGTGCGTGATGCGCGTCACCGGCTGTGGCAACCCGTGCCGGCGTTTCCAACCCTGGCCGAACTCAACGAGTGGCTGGAGAACCGCTGCAAGACCTTGTGGCGCGAGATCGTCCACGGCAAGCTGCCAGGCACGGTGGCCGATGTCTGGGAGCAGGAGCGGCCCACCCTGATGCCGATGCCGCGCCCCTTCGACGGCTTCGTCGAACACACCAAGCGGGTCTCGCCCACCTGCCTGGTGCACTTCGAGCGCAACCGCTACAGCGTGCCGGCCTCCTACGCCAACCGGCCGGTGAGTCTGCGGGTCTACGCCGAGCGGCTGGTGGTCGCCGCCGAAGGTCAGATCTTGTGCGAGCACACGCGCCTCATCGACCGGCGCCACGACGTCGGTGGTCGGACCGTCTACGACTGGCGTCACTACCTGGCGGTGCTGCAGCGCAAGCCCGGTGCCTTGCGCAACGGTGCTCCGTTCGCCGAACTGCCGCCAGCCTTCAAACGGCTGCAGGCCATGTTGCTGCGCCAATCGGGTGGCGACCGGGAGATGGTGGAGATCCTGGCCCTGGTTCTGCACCACGATGAACAGGCCGTGCTGGCCGCCGTGGAGCTGGCCTTGGAAGCTGGCGTGCCGACCAAGACCCATGTGCTGAACGTGCTGCATCGTTTGCTGGAAGGGGAGCCGGCGCCTGCGGCGCCGGTGACGGCACCACAGGCCCTGCGCTTGGTCAACGAACCTCAAGCCAACGTGCTGCGCTACGACCAGTTGCGCCGCCCCGCGGCTGCCCGCACAGCCCAGGAGGTGCGTCATGCGTCATGACCCTGCCAGCGGCGCCATCGTGATCATGCTGCGAGAGCTCAAGATGTATGGCATGGCCCAGGCCGTGGCCGAGCTGACCGCACAAGGGGCACCGGCGTTCGAGGCGGCACAACCCATCCTGGCCCAACTGCTCAAGGCGGAAACCGCCGAGCGCGAGGTGCGCTCCGTGGCCTACCAATTGAAGGTGGCCCGTTTCCCTGTGTACCGGGACTTGGCCGGTTTCGACTTCGCCCACAGCGAAGTCAATGAGGCGCTGGCGCGGCAGTTGCACCGTTGCGAGTTTCTGGAGGAGGCCAACAATGTGGTGTTGGTCGGGGGCCCGGGCACTGGTAAGACCCACCTGGCCACGGCGCTCGGTGTGCAGGCCATCGAGCATCATCACCGGCGAGTCCGGTTCTTCTCCACGGTCGAACTGGTCAATGCGCTGGAGGTCGAGAAGGCGCAGGGCAAGTCGGGACAGATCGCCACCCGGCTCATGTACGCCGATCTGGTGATCCTCGACGAACTGGGTTATCTGCCATTCAGCGCGTCCGGTGGGGCCTTGCTGTTCCACCTGCTGTCCAAGCTTTACGAACGCACCAGCGTCGTGATCACGACCAACCTGAGCTTCAGCGAATGGGCGTCGGTGTTCGGTGATGCGAAGATGACGACGGCGCTGTTGGACCGGCTTACGCACCACTGCCATATCCTGGAAACTGGCAACGACAGCTTCCGATTCAAGAACAGCTCGGCGCTGCCGGCACAATCCAAGAAGGAGAAAACCAAGAACTTATCCACACCGTGAGCCTTCCAGGCTTGCAAAAAGGGTGGATCAAGATTCGATGGAAATGCCGGCTCAGGGTTGCATGGAAATTAACACGTGCGGTTTGAATGTTCGCGTGGGGGATGTTGTGGAGCGTGTGCACGGTGTGACGGCGTCGCGAGGACTCGCGATGCACGAGGGGGTGCGTGCGCCGCTGTACGCAAGCTCCTCCGGCAAACTCGTATTAGCGTTTCTCGATGCGAAGGAGCTGGAGGAATACTTGGCGCGCGTCGAGTTGCGACCGATTGCAAGGCGGTCGGTGAGATCGGTGGGAGAGCTGCATCGGCAGGTGCTGAGTGTGAGGGCGGAGGGGGTGGCGTACTCGCAGGACGAGTTTACGAATGGTGTTGTCGGTTTCTCTGCACCGGTATTCAATGTCCATCTCAAAATGATCGCCTGTCTCGGCCTAGCTGTTCCGACAAGCATCTTCGAGCCCAAGAAGCTAGCGCTGACAAAATTGTTGAAAGCGACGGCGCAAGCGGTGACGGGGCGCATCTCTTCGAGCACCCGCGTTCCTTAGCCTACGTCACCGCGTGTCTCACGCTTGCATGTCGCAACGCAACTTCAGTGACCTTGCCCCCGAAAAACGTATCCCTTGCTGAGTGTTTGAATACAAGCAAGTGACGTCTCCCCCTTATCCGGTCACTTCTAAACTGGAATCGGGCGGCTTCCGGCTTGTTGATCTGACCTCTTTTTGACGAACTCACTCGGGGTCAGGTGGCCGAGAGAGCCATGCGGCCGGTGATGGTTGTAGTCATGCTGCCAAGCCTTCAACTTCTCACGCGCATCCTGCATCGTAATGAACTCGTTGACGTTCAGGAACTCGTCGCGCAAGCGACCGTTGAATGACTCGATCAGCCCATTGTCCGTGGGCTTTCCGGGTCTCGTGTAGTCGAGTTTCACGCCTCTGCGCCATGCCCATTCATCGAGCGCCTTGGAGGTGAACTCCGTGCCGTTGTCCACCGTGATCGCCTTGGGCCATCCACGCTGCAGCGCAGCCTCGTCCAGGACCTTCCCGACGCATCGACCTGTGAGCCGGAAGTCGGCCTCTAGAGACACGCTCTCGCGACTCCACTGATCGATCACCGTGAGCACACGGAATGCCCGGCCATCGAGCATCTGGTCGTGTACAAAGTCCATGCTCCAGTGCTGGTTCGGTCCTGTGGCTGGCGTCGCTCGACCGCGCTGCAGGCTGATGCGCTTGCGGCGTTTGACCTTCATGCGAAGCTGCAAGCCTTCCAGCCGGTACAGGCGATAGACGCGCTTCTTGCCGACCGACCAACCCTCGCGCTTGAGCATCACCAGCACGCGCAAATACCCGAAACGTGGACGATCCATCGCAATCTCCCGAATGCGCAGGCGCAGCGCGCTTTGATCGCGTGCCTCGCTCTTCTGATACCAAACCGACGGGCGCAGCAACGCCAGACGGCACGACCGCCGCACACTCACCTCGTAGCGCTCCTGCATCCAGGCTGCCAGCTCGCGCCGCTTGGCAGCCTTCAGAGCTTTTTTCTAACGACCTCCTGCAGGATCTGCTTGTCCAGCGTCAGGTCAGCCACGATGCGCTTCAAGCGGGCGTTCTCGTCCTCGAGCATCTTGAGCCGCTTGAGCTCGGTGACGCCCAGGTCGCCGAACTTCTTCTTCCACGTGTAGTACGTCGCTTCGGACACGCCGATCTGGCGACACACATCGATGACGGGTGTGCCCGACTCGGCCAGTCGCAGCGCGTAGGCGATCTGCTCTTCCGAAAATCTCGACCTCTTCATTGCTTCTCCTTGCACCCCTTCGGGGCTGCCGGAAAGCAACCGTACCTCTAGTTTTAAAAAGTCCGGAAATCGGGGGGAACGTCACTGGGCCTCCGTTCCGCCCGACTGGGGTCACTCGGGTCTCGCTCCGGAGAGCCTCACAGCCTCCGCCCACTTAACGCGTTCGGCGCGCATAAACGCTCCGAAATCCGATCCTTCCAACAAGCGCACCTCGTGTCCCGAATCCACCAGCGCGCTTAGCACACGCGGGGTTTGCAGTGCGCTCTTGACTGCAGAGCGGAGCTTCGTCTGGGCTTCTGCTGGCGTCGCGCGTGGGGCGACCAGCCCGTACCAAGCCGTCCCACTGATGTCGATTCCCTTCATTTCGAGCAACGTTGGAACGTCTGGTGCGACGGCAAGCCGGCTCGCGGAGGTAACCGCCAATGCCTTCAGTCGCCCCGACCGAAGGTGTGGAAGGACTGAAGCAGTGGTGAAAATTGTCATCGGGGCGTGGCCGCCGAGAACCAGCGTAATCGGGTCCTTGTCGGGCACATGTATCAGCCTGATTCCGGCGCGGGCAGCTAGTAGCTCACCAAGCAGGTGTCCCGTGCTACCGACTGTGGCTGAGGTGTATGCAAGCCCACCAGGGGCCCTGCGGGCCGCAACGACCAGATCCCCCATGGACGTGATGCCTGTAGAGGGGTTTACCGCAATCACGTTGGGCGCTTCGGCCATCAGAGAGATCGGGCTGAAGTCAGCGTCGACGTCGAAGGGGAGTTGGCGATAGAGTGCCGTGTTGATGGCGAAGTTGGGAGTCGAAGCAACAACAAGGGTGTAGCCGTCAGGCTCCGCCTTAGCAGCTACTCCCGTACCCAGATTGCCCGTAGCGCCGGGGCGGTTTTCTACGATCACGGCTTGCCCGAGTGAGGTCGCCATAGCCTCTGCGACGCGGCGCGTTATGAGGTCAGCTGATGCGCCGGCTCCAAACGGGACGATGATTTTGATGGATCGGCTCGGATAGGAGGCCTGCGCCCATGAGGCGCCGTTGGCCATGCAGGCGAAAGAAAGACCTGCGAGCACGGAACGGCGGCGCATTGAGCTGGGTGGATTCAAGACGTTCTCCAAACAACGATCCACCCGACTTTAGGCTCTCCGCAATGCGCAGGCCAATACCTTTTCAGGCACGGCGCCATACCGGAGGCCGGCACCCACGGGGACAGTCGTTCCGCCGGAACTACTGAGGTACGCAGGTCTACGTGGCGGACTGAAATCGCTCGACGGCGGCAGCTGGAACGGCAGCGGTCGAATGCATCTCGAGACGTGCAGAGCCCCACAGGTTCGAAGATCGGATGACGCCACTGGCTTCGATCCAAGCGCATCCGACCGGGGCGCGCAGCTGGACTTCACTGCGTCCGGCTGCCTTGAGATTCGGCGCTCAGAGTGGGCTCTCGTGGCGAGAGGGTCGCTCGCCCTCTAAAACAGCGACGCGACCCATGCCCTGCCACGCGTGCAGCCCTTCGGGTCCGACGCTCTAGCAGTCGGCCGGCATTGAAAATCTACATTCAATACCGGCGAATGGGGCGTTGAACATACGCCGCAGAGGTCAAATGTTGGCCTTACGACGGCCTCGACTGTCGTGACCGAGCTCGACCAATCGACTTTGCTCCTCGAACGCGTTGTTATTCAGTGCGTTCAGATTCAAGGCGCGCACCACAGCTAGAAAACCGGAGAGAAGTGGCCTCTGGTCGTTCCTTCGGTAGACGCAGCACAGGCTACTTGTGGGCTCAGGATCAGTGACTTTGAGAAAAGCAACCCGCGGTAGACGGATATTGACTGTGGATATTGGGACTAGTGCGATGCCTACTCCGCCGGATACTAGAGCGAGGCAAGCCATGGGATCTTCCGTTTCCTGAACGATGCGAGGTGTGAACCCCGCCTGATCGCAAAAGAGCATGACCTCATCGGCAAAGCTTGGACGAGACGCCGCAGGGTAGACGATCATGCACTCATCTCGCAGGGCCGACATGGGCACGACGGTGCGGTTGGCCAATGGGTGCGTCGACGGCACCGCAAGTACCACCGGCTCGCTCACCACCACCTCTGATGCGATGTCCGGTTCGTCTC
The DNA here is from genome assembly GCF_901827155.1 of Variovorax sp. PBL-H6. NCBI lineage: Bacteria > Pseudomonadati > Pseudomonadota > Betaproteobacteria > Burkholderiales > Comamonadaceae > Variovorax > Variovorax sp. PBL-H6. The sequence goes on along the minus strand of NZ_LR594660.1, from coordinate 518,436 downwards.
GATAATAGCGGGCAAACCCGATGTCAAGCCACCCATCGCGCAGAGCTCGGATTTGCCGATCCTTCGTCATATGGGATAGACGAACTGTGACGCGGGGCTGCGCGTCACGATAAGCACCGATCAGATGAGGGATGGTACCGAAGATCACGGAGCCGTAATAGGCGACTTCGAGGTGGCCAAAGTCGCCCTTTGCAGCACGACGCGATCTTTCGACAGCGTCACTTGTTATCCGCAGAGCCTTGTTTGCACCCTCCAAAAAGACCTCCCCCGCTGCGGTCAGCTCGACGCCGGTCGTGGTTCGATCAAATAGCTGAGCACCGACCTGTTCCTCGAGCTGCTTGATGAGGCGCGACAGCGGCGGCTGAGAGATATGAAGTCTGAGCGAGGCGCGACGGAAGCTGCGCTCCTCCGCGACGGTCACAAAATAACGAAGGTGGCGTAGCTCCATACCTAATTATGACTTAGTGCTGCCCTCGCGATACCTTTCTGGTCATCGCGATGACAAAGATGGTATTGGATTGAATCGCCCCTGCCCGGTAGATTCTGCATTCGTTCACCCACTACGACAGGAGACAAGAATATGGCAAACCGGGCAGAGACAGTGATCGGCGAGATCGTCAAGGCGGTCCGCGAAGTTCTGAAGCGCCACGATGTAACCTTTGAAGAATACCGCGCTGGCGTGGGCTTCCTCATGCAGTACGCAAAAGCTCCGGAATACGAAATCCCCTTGGTGTGCGATCTCTGGTTCAACGCAACCATTACGGACAACGAGATGAACCACCGGAGGGGCTCCGTGACAAACGTGGAGGGCCCCTATTTTCTAGAGTCCATTCCAACGATCACAGATCGGATCAAGTCACGTGGGGATGGCGGCGAGGAGTTGATCATTGAGGGGAAGGTCGTTGACTTGGCGGGCAAGCCAATCGAAGGTGCCGAGCTGTTTATCTGGCACTCCGACCACGAAGGGTACTACAGCGGATATAGCGAAGAGTTTCCGCCGGATTTCTATCGCGGCAAGAAGATCATCGACTCGACCGGGGCTTTCAACATTCGTACCGTGCTGCCAGTGCCTTACATGATTCCCCACGAGGGCCCCAGCGGCAAGATGCTGGAGCTGATGGGTCGCCATCCATGGCGACCCGCGCACGTGCACTTCAAGATCCGCGCGCAGGGCTTTTTGGAGCATACAACGCAGGCCTACTTCGCGGATGAGAAGTGGGTCGACAGTGACTGCGTCGAGGCTGTGCGCCCCGCCTTGATTCACAAGCTGCAAGAACGGGGGGGCGTCAAGGTCCTCAAGAAGGATTTCGTTCTCGATCCGGTCTGAACTTTTGCGCATCACTGAATCCCGACGCGCAAGACTGGCAGCAGGCTTGCCGCGTTTGCAAAAAGCTCTGGTGACGCGATCTGGCCCTTGGCCTGATCGCCTAATTGAGGAACGTAGAGATGGATATCAAGCCCGTGACCTTCCCAACACATGATGGGACCCGTGTGCCTTTGGACGTATACCGTTCCCAAGAGGTTTACGAACTCGAACTACAACGCATCTATCGCGGGCCAACCTGGAGTTTCGTGGCCTTGGAGGCCGAGATCCCGCAGCCCGGAGATTTCAAGTCCACGTTCGTGGGCGACACGCCGGTAGTTGTAACGCGCACAAAAGAGGGAAAGCTCAGCGTCTGGGTCAACCGCTGCGCGCACCGCGGCGCGGCGGTCTGTCGCAAGGCGCGTGGAACCAAGGGATTGCGGCGGCCAGCGCGGCCTTGGGCTTTCCCGTTTGCTATGACCCGTTGCCATGGTTTTGGTCCGATCAGTTCACGGTCAACATCCAGATTTATGGTGTGCCCAAGTCGCATCACCGTGTCGCCATTCGCCGACTTCTCGCGACGCAGACGTCGCTGTATTTCTACCTTGAACAAGACCGGCTGAAGGCCGTTGTTGGGGTGAACGCACCGAGAGAGCTTGCAATGGCGCGCCGCCTCATTGAGAAGCAGACGGCGGTCATGGCCGAAGTGCTGGAGGATCCAGATCAATCGATTCCACGCGCGTGATTCCGGTCTACAAGTTATCAGCGATGCAGCCGTTTTTTAAGGAGATATCTCAATGTATGTAGCGATTTTTTTTCAAGACTTGCCGGGCACAGTTGCGAAACGCCAAGCGGTCGTGTCCGAGCACCGCAAATACATGGAAGGCCATGCAGCCAAAGTGCTGGCGGCGGGCGCGACCTTTACTGACGACGGAAAATCCGTTAGAGGTGGGAGCTACATCGTCGAGGTGAGCGACCTAGAGGAGGCTCGTCAGTTCGTAGAGAACGATCCGTTCACGCGAGCCGGGCTGCGTTCCTTCGTAACCATACAACCCTGGATCAAAGCCGTGTTCGCCGGGAAGTTCAACATACCAACCGACGACAGCCCGCTTTATGCGAATTCTGTCGCCTGAGCGAGTTGATGATGAAAGACTTTCTCTACCAGGGCATGCCAAGTCGCGTCAGATTTGGCCGAGGTACTGTCTCCGAGGTCGGCGACGAAGTCGAACGGCTGGGGTGCAAACGGATCTTGATTGTGGCAAGCGCTCCGGAACAGGCCGAACAGATCCGATCCCTCGTCGGCCCTGTTTGCGTCGGCGTCTTCGCTGGGGCCGTAATGCACACGCCCGTCGAAGTGACGGAGACCGCTCTTGCACAGGTGCGGAGCTTGCGTGTGGATGGAGTAGTGGCATTGGGCGGGGGATCGGCGATCGGGCTTTCCAAAGCTATCGCGCTTCGTACTGATCTGCCACAGCTAGTGATTCCAACCACCTATGCCGGATCCGAGATGACTCCCATTCTTGGTCAAAGCGAGCGCGGCATCAAGACTACACAGAGGACGCCCAAAGTACTGCCGGAAACAGTTATCTACGACGTAGAACTGACGTTCACACTCCCTCGAATGCTGTCTGTGTCGAGCGGCATCAACGCCATGGCTCACGCAGTAGAGGCGCTTTACGCGAGTGACGCTAACCCGATAACCGACACGTTCGCTGAACTAGGGATTGCTGCCCTATACAGAAGCCTCCCGAAACTCTGCGAGGACCTGGCTGCTCCCGAGGTGCGGACCGAGGCACTGTATGGCTCATGGTTGAGCGCCATTTGCTTGGCCTCGACGTCGATGGGTCTTCACCACAAGCTTTGCCACACGCTTGGAGGCGCTCTAAACCTACCCCACGCCGAGACTCACGCTGTAGTGCTATCGCACGCCATCGCATACAACGCTCCCAAGATTCCTGAGGCAATGGTCGTAGTGGGGCGAGCGATGGGTGGAGGAGATCCCGCTGGGCTGATCTATGACATTGCAAAGGACAGCGGCGTGCCGGTGACTTTGCGAGACCTGGGGATGAAAGAGAAGGACATCGACGTCGTAACCGCCGCAGTGATGGCTAAGCCCTACCCGAATCCCAAGCCCCTCGAGTCCCAACTCGTTAGGCGCTTGATTGCGAATGCATGGGCTGGGATCAGGCCAGATCATTCGACGTACCTGTAGTGGTTTTCGTCGACAGGAGGACAAGATGAACGCGCAAACTATCGAAACCATCGAGAGCATCGACACTCGCATAGTCGATCTGCCTCTCAAGAAGGTACACAACCATTCCAACTCGTCGCATTCGCATCAGTCGCTCCTCTTTTTGACGTTGCGCACCTCCAGCGGAGTAGTCGCGTACGGGGAAGGGGGCACGCCCGCGGGAACGCCGTTTTGGGGGGGCGAGTCTATCGAAACCATGAAGCAGGTCGTCGATCGATACTTGGCCCCCGCGCTTATAGGTGAAAATCTCTTTGGACACGAGACACTGCTCCTGCTGATGGATCGGGTGGCGTCCGCCAACTTCTTCGCCAAAGCAGCCGTCGACGTCGTACTGCACGATGCGGTGGGTCGGATCTTGGGGCTGCCAGTAAGTGCCTTTTACGGAGGACGCGTTCGGGAATCGATGCCAGTCCTCTGGGTGCTCGTTTCAGGTAACGCAGGCGTCGACATCGAGGATGCTGAGAATCAGCTTGAAAACCGCCGCCACCGAACGTTCAAGATAAAGATGGGTCTTAGCGATCCCCGATCTGAGACGGAACGGGTCGTCCAAACTGTCAAGGCGATTCACGCGATGGAAACTCGGGCAATCGTCACCGTGGATCTGAACCAGGCATGGGACTTTCCGACATGCATGCAGTATTTGCCTCGGCTGCAGGACGCGGGCGTCGCCATGGTTGAGCAGCCTTTGCCCAAGTGGCAGCTAGAAGGTCTTTCGAACCTATCGGCGAGGTTGAACATACCCATTGCAGCGGATGAGAGTCTCTGGGACTTCCGTGATGCCTTTACATGCTTCAAGGCCGGCGTCACGGGGCTATACGGCGTCAAAGTGGGTAAGGGCGGCGGGATTCGGCGCGCGTACAAAGCCGCGGCCATAGCAGAGGCCGCGGGGATTCCAATATACGGGGGAATGGCGCTGGAAAGTTCGATTGGCACGGCCGCAGCGCTTCAGTTGTTCAGTGCGCTTCCCACTCTGGCCTGGGATTGCGAGCTGGTTGGGCCGCTGCTTCTAGCTGACGACCTGGCAACGACGGCCACACAGTACAGGGAATACGAGATTGTGGTTCCTCAGGGCGTAGGGCTTGGTGTCGAGCCCGATTTGGACAAGATCATCTTTTACTCGCGAGAAAAATGAAAAACTTCAACTTCGAATTGCAAACGACTCATGGTGCCATGGGTGGCTACATTTCGTCCGACTCACGGGAGCGGAAACAGGGCATTGTTCTGCTGCCGGAGATTTTTGGGATTAACAATGCGATGAGATTGGCGGCCGACCAGTTCGCTCGTGAAGGGTTCGTCGTGCTGGCACCGGATCTTTATAGCCAGATCGAACCTGGCGTCGAATTGACGTATTCTGACTCGGACCGGGAGATTGCCATATCATTTTGGCAACGAATGGACAATCAAGTCGCGCTCGATGACGCGAGGGCAGCGGTCAATTCGCTCGCGAGCGACCCACGCTGCGATGGAAGCGTCAGCGTCGTCGGATTCTGCTTGGGAGGCAAGTACGCCCTTCAGCTTGCGGCGATCGGAGGCATCGACAGCAGCGTGTCGTTTTATCCTGTCAAAGCGCAGGACTATCAAGCGGAGCTTTCGGCCCTGAAGCGCCCGACGCAAGTCCACATCGGAGATTCGGATGCGCACATTCCTGTGGAGGTGCAGGAAATTTTGAAGCGGGCCCTAGGCACCCCTAACGCTTTGCATGAGTTCTTTATCTATGAAGGTGCCGGGCACGGCTTCTTCAACTCTGTTCGCTCATTTGGTTTCGCACCCAAAGCCGCCGAGCTGGCACTCTCGCGATCGGTCGAGTTCCTCACGCGACACCATTCCAATGGGCTCCAGAAGTCGCCGTAGCCTGCGCCTTTTTTGGAGTGGATTGTTGGCCTGGATACTAGTCGAGCTTCACGCCAAGCGATTTCACAAGTGGCAACCAACGCGCACGCTCGGCCGCCATGAAGTTGCCAAGGTCTTCGGGTGTCCCTGCCATCGGTTGTTCTCCAATCGAGTGAAATTTCTGCGCTACTTCTGGTTTGAGCAACGCATCATTCACAGCCTTGTTAATTTCCAATACAGCAGAACGCGGCGTCTGCGCCGGCGCCACGATCGCAATCCACGCGCTGGTCTCGCCATTGGCGTATCCCGATTCTTTTAGTGTGGGCACGTCCGGCAAAAGCGGAAACCGTCGGTCATCAAGAATGGCCAAGGGGCGGATTTTTCCAGCTTTGGCTTGATGCATTGAAGACGGCAGCGCGTCGAACATGACGTCAACGTTATCGCCGATCAGGCCCAAGATAGCTGGTGCGCTTCCGCTAAACGGTACGTGCGTGACCTTGTACCCCATCAGAGCCGCCACATACTCGCCGGCAAGATGGGTCACATTGCCGATTCCGGCTGAGGCCATAGACAGTTGCCGGGTCTTCATCACCGACACCAACTCCGCGACGCTGTCGACGCCAAGGCCATTACGGGTGACCAAGAGAAGCGGTGATTTTCCCAACCCAGCTACTGGCGCAAAGGACTTCGCGGGATCATATGGCATCTTGTCATAGATAGCCGCGTTCAGAACTAGTGGGCCATTGCCACCGACGAAGAATGTCTTCCCATCAGGCTTCGCGCGCGCCACTAGATCGCCAGCAATCATGCCACCGGCACCGGGCTTATTTTCAACCACGACAGGAGTGCCGAGGCTTCTTGCGACCTCATTCGCCACAATTCGTGCCATCTGGTCGCCAGCGCCCCCAGGCGGGTACGCGACGACAAAACGAATGGGGGTCGGTTGCTGCGCATGAACTTGGAGAGCGCAGATCGTCAGAATAATTGCCGAGCATGCGGCGCGGAAATACATGAACATGGGAAGATCCTTTAGACAAGCAGGAGAAAAAGTCAATTTGATTTCACATGGATCCGGCACCTTAAACAGGCACTGACTAACGTGAGTTGATCTCGGAAAAGAAAGGAATCAGAGCTTGCGCATGATGTCGATCATTGAGCGGTTTACAAGACAGGCATGCCGAGCGCTTTACGAGTCCGGAAGCGAATTCCATGGTCATACTGGTCTCCTTAGTGATTCAACATGACGGCCTTGGCCAAGGCCGCCCGGATGCCGTCGATCTCCGCTGTCGATAGCTTCATCAACGGCGGCCTCACCACGGCATGGGGAAAGCGTCCCATGAGGACTTGAGCCTCTTTCATCCGGTTGTGCTGGTCGGCCATCGGGGCGTGGTAGAAGGCCTTGTTCGGAATGTCCAGCCGCTCATTAATTTCCCGAGCACGTGGCAGGTCGCTGTCTTTCATCGCCTCGAACAGCTCGGCCTGAAGCGCGGCGACAGTGCTGCCTGCACCCGACAAGATGCCTTCGCACCCGAGCGCAAGTGATTGCAGAAGCCACGAGCTGTGGGCGGTCAGCACGTTCACCTTCCTGTGGCTATTCTGGAGCTGTCTGACCGTCTCTTCGTGCGCAACGGGGTCACCGCAGTAGTCTTTGATCGCCTTGATGCTGGGGATGGTGTCAGCCAGATTGGTGAGCGTCTGGATCGCCATCATTTGCGCGCCCGCATATTGAAAGATGATCAGTGGCAGGTCGCATGCATCGGCGATCCGCTGGTAATGCTCCATGACCATCTCAGGCCGAAGCTGGGCACCCTTGCCGAAAGCAGCCGGTGGCACCACCAAGAGCGCGTTGGCGCCGAGCTGCTGCCATTGCTTGGCATGCTGGGCTGCGACGATGCTGCTTTCCGAATAGACGCCGCCGATCACCGGCAGCGCGTTGCCTACTTCTTCCAGAGCCACCGTTAAGATCCGGGCCTGTTCCTGCTCCGTGCAAGACATGACTTCCGACGCGTGTCCGTTGACGCAGATTCCCGTGACTCCCTTGACGGAGGCGAGATCACGCAAGTGAGACCTGAACGTGGTCAGGTCCAACTCCATGTCTTGAGTGAAAGGCATCAGCGCCGCTGGAATGACGCCGCTGGCACGAAATTTCATGGGGTATCTCCTTGTTTTCCGGTTGGGTTCGAATGGGGCGGGCGGCCGGCCAGCAACCGTACCGCTGTGTACGTCATGACCGTTACCCCGCGCTGGTTCAGGACGGTGATCGCCGATGCGACTACGGCGCGGCCGGTCTTCTTGGGCTGGATCGACATGATTTCGATCTCGGCCCGGATCGTGTCGCCCACCAGCACGGGCGCGAGGATCTTCTGCGTCAACTCGAGCATGGCGAGCCCGGTCCCCTGGATCATGGTCTGCAGAATGAACCCCTCGATCAGGGTGTAGGTCAGCGCGGCCGGTACCGGCCGGCCGGCAATGGCCCCGTCCGGGTAGTTGGCTTCGATGAAGATGGCCTCCAGCATGCCCGTGACCGACACGAAATTAACGAGGTCCGCCTCGGTCACGGTACGACTGAAGGTGTCGAATCGATCGCCCACTTGGATGTCCTGCCAATGGCGGCCTTGCCCGAGGCGCACGGGCGGAGTTCGATCGGGCGTCGGCATCACGTGGTCGCGATCGGTGTGGTGGGCGAGCCGACGGCGCCGGGCAGCCGCAGGGGGGGCGCGGTCAGCAGGAACGCGGTGCGGCCCTCCTGCCCGAGGTAGTCGGCCAGATCCTTCACCCACCACAGTTCGGCCAGCGGCACGCCCAGCTTGAACAGGCAATGCTGGTGAAGGGGAAGCGAGGGCCGCCGGCCAAGCGCCTCGCGCGCGGGCAGGCCCTCGACCGCGTAGTTGTCGGCGCACAGTGCCGCGATGCCGCTGTCGGTTATCCAATTCAGCAGCCGTGTGTCCCGCCCATCGAGGACACTGCCCGTGGCGTCGAGAATTTCCTTGTCGGGCTGCCTGTTCATCGCCATAACCGCTTCCGTGAAGCCCGTGCGGAACACCACTATGTCGCCAGGCCGCACGTCGATCGCATCCTCCGCGATGACGGCCTGGAGGTCTTCATGGCTCACGTGCCGACGGTCCATGCCGAAATGCTTTTTGAGGTCAAAGTGTTGATTTCCATCCAGAACTGATCCACTTAACCCGGTAATTTCCGTCTAAAACTGATCCACGTAACAACCCTAACCTGCTGATTTTTTCGGCAGGAGCATAGGAGTGATTGACGTGGCAACATTAAGTGTCATCAGACGCTGGGCCCTGCGCGAGCAGTTGTCCATCCGAGAGATCGCCCGGCGCACCGGCCTGTCTCGCAACACCATCAAGAAGTACCTGCGCGCGGGTGTGGCGGAGCCGCACTACCCTCGGCGCATCAGTCCGAGCCAGCTCGATCCCTACGCCGAGAAGCTCTCAGGCTGGCTCAAGAGCGAAGCGGGCAAGTCGCGCAAGCAGCGGCGCACCGTGAAGCAACTCCACGCCGACCTGTCCGCCCTGGGCTACCCAGGCTCATACGGCCGGGTAGCCGCCTTCGCCCGAGTCTGGCAGCAGCAACGTCAGGAAGCGCAGCAGACCACCGGCCGAGGCACCTTCGTGCCGCTGGCCTTCGGTCCTGGCGAAGCGTTCCAATTCGACTGGAGCGAAGACTGGGCCGTCATCGGCGGCGAGCGCACCAAGCTGCAGGTAGCCCACTTCAAGCTCAGCCACAGTCGCGCCTTCACCGTGCGGGCTTATCCGCTGCAAACCCACGAGATGCTGTTCGATGCGCACAACCATGCCTTCGCGGTGTTGGGTGGCATTCCCCGGCGCGGTATCTACGACAACATGCGCACCGCCGTGGACAAGGTGCGCCGGGGCAAGGAGCGCGACGTCAACGCCCGTTTCAGCGCCATGGTCAGCCACTACCTGTTCGAGGCCGAGTTCTGCAATCCGGCCTCGGGCTGGGAGAAAGGGCAGGTGGAGAAGAACGTGCGTGATGCGCGTCACCGGCTGTGGCAACCCGTGCCGGCGTTTCCAACCCTGGCCGAACTCAACGAGTGGCTGGAGAACCGCTGCAAGACCTTGTGGCGCGAGATCGTCCACGGCAAGCTGCCAGGCACGGTGGCCGATGTCTGGGAGCAGGAGCGGCCCACCCTGATGCCGATGCCGCGCCCCTTCGACGGCTTCGTCGAACACACCAAGCGGGTCTCGCCCACCTGCCTGGTGCACTTCGAGCGCAACCGCTACAGCGTGCCGGCCTCCTACGCCAACCGGCCGGTGAGTCTGCGGGTCTACGCCGAGCGGCTGGTGGTCGCCGCCGAAGGTCAGATCTTGTGCGAGCACACGCGCCTCATCGACCGGCGCCACGACGTCGGTGGTCGGACCGTCTACGACTGGCGTCACTACCTGGCGGTGCTGCAGCGCAAGCCCGGTGCCTTGCGCAACGGTGCTCCGTTCGCCGAACTGCCGCCAGCCTTCAAACGGCTGCAGGCCATGTTGCTGCGCCAATCGGGTGGCGACCGGGAGATGGTGGAGATCCTGGCCCTGGTTCTGCACCACGATGAACAGGCCGTGCTGGCCGCCGTGGAGCTGGCCTTGGAAGCTGGCGTGCCGACCAAGACCCATGTGCTGAACGTGCTGCATCGTTTGCTGGAAGGGGAGCCGGCGCCTGCGGCGCCGGTGACGGCACCACAGGCCCTGCGCTTGGTCAACGAACCTCAAGCCAACGTGCTGCGCTACGACCAGTTGCGCCGCCCCGCGGCTGCCCGCACAGCCCAGGAGGTGCGTCATGCGTCATGACCCTGCCAGCGGCGCCATCGTGATCATGCTGCGAGAGCTCAAGATGTATGGCATGGCCCAGGCCGTGGCCGAGCTGACCGCACAAGGGGCACCGGCGTTCGAGGCGGCACAACCCATCCTGGCCCAACTGCTCAAGGCGGAAACCGCCGAGCGCGAGGTGCGCTCCGTGGCCTACCAATTGAAGGTGGCCCGTTTCCCTGTGTACCGGGACTTGGCCGGTTTCGACTTCGCCCACAGCGAAGTCAATGAGGCGCTGGCGCGGCAGTTGCACCGTTGCGAGTTTCTGGAGGAGGCCAACAATGTGGTGTTGGTCGGGGGCCCGGGCACTGGTAAGACCCACCTGGCCACGGCGCTCGGTGTGCAGGCCATCGAGCATCATCACCGGCGAGTCCGGTTCTTCTCCACGGTCGAACTGGTCAATGCGCTGGAGGTCGAGAAGGCGCAGGGCAAGTCGGGACAGATCGCCACCCGGCTCATGTACGCCGATCTGGTGATCCTCGACGAACTGGGTTATCTGCCATTCAGCGCGTCCGGTGGGGCCTTGCTGTTCCACCTGCTGTCCAAGCTTTACGAACGCACCAGCGTCGTGATCACGACCAACCTGAGCTTCAGCGAATGGGCGTCGGTGTTCGGTGATGCGAAGATGACGACGGCGCTGTTGGACCGGCTTACGCACCACTGCCATATCCTGGAAACTGGCAACGACAGCTTCCGATTCAAGAACAGCTCGGCGCTGCCGGCACAATCCAAGAAGGAGAAAACCAAGAACTTATCCACACCGTGAGCCTTCCAGGCTTGCAAAAAGGGTGGATCAAGATTCGATGGAAATGCCGGCTCAGGGTTGCATGGAAATTAACATATGGCAGCAGCCCAGGCAGGACGTTCTACACCCACATCTCTGACCAGTACGCGCCGTTCCACAACAAGGTGGTCAATGTCGGCGTGCGCGATTCCACCTACGTGCTTGACGGCCTGCTGTACCACGAGTCCGACCTGCGCATCGAGGAACATTACACGGACACGGCGGGCTTCACCGATCACGTCTTTGCCTTGATGCACCTGCTGGGCTTCCGCTTCGCACCGCGCATCCGAGACCTGGGCGACACCAAGCTCTACACCCCGAAAGGCGAAGCCGCCTATGACGCGCTGAAACCGATGATCGGCGGCACTCTCAACATCAAGCACGTCCGCGCCCATTGGGACGAAATTCTGCGCCTGGCCACCTCGATCAAGCAAGGCACGGTGACGGCCTCGCTGATGCTTAGGAAACTCGGCAGCTATCCGCGCCAAAACGGCCTGGCTGTCGCCCTGCGTGAGCTGGGGCGCATCGAGCGGACGTTGTTCATCCTGGGCTGGTTGCAAAGCGTTGAGCTGCGCCGCCGCGTCCATGCCGGGCTGAATAAAGGCGAAGCACGCAATGCACTGGCCCGCGCCGTGTTCTTCAACCGGCTGGGCGAAATCCGCGACAGCAGCTTTGAGCAGCAGCGCTACCGGGCCAGCGGCCTCAATCTGGTGACGGCGGCTGTCGTGCTGTGGAACACGGTCTACCTGGAGCGCGCAGCGCATGCGTTGCGTAGCAACGGCCATGCCGTCGATGAAACGCTATTGCAGTACCTGTCGCCGTTGGGCTGGGAACACATCAATCTGACCGGCGATTACCTCTGGCGCAGCAGCGCCAAGATCGGCGCGGGCAAGTTCAGGCCGTTGCGACCTCTGCAATCGGCTTAACGTGCTTTATTCTCCGTTTTCTGAGACGACCCCTGGTGGGCGCAATCTTCCCGATCAGTTCCGGTGGAATGACCTGGCGGCGGTTCGACCAGCGATCCAGGACCGCCTGCATCTGTGAGGTATTCCACGCCATCACGATGTTGGCCATCAGGCTCAACGCATCGGCCACAGCCTGCATTTCATCGACACGTTTGGCCTGCGCCGGGCTGATCCGGCCGGTATAAATGGCGCGCTTGAGGGCGTTAACAGCCTCGCCCCGATTGAGCACCCGGCGCAACTCGTTCCTGAAAGCGTCCTTGACAAAGTAGTCAGCCAAAAACGCCGTACGCAGCAACCGCCCCAATTGCACGCCAGCCTCATAGATTGGATCGCCCTGGGCGGCAGAACCGAACCGCGCAAGAGCTGCCACCGCACTGGCATGTCCGCTCATGACCGAGGCTGCCAGGTGCACCAGACTATCCCAATGCTTTTCGATCAAAGCGACGTCGACATTGGCTTCGCACACCGCAGCGATTTCTGCGGGCACTTTGGTGCCGCGTGGCACAAAGAGGTGGCGCTGTTTGAGTTCCTTCAACCGCGGGCAAAGATCAAAACCAAGCAAACGGGCATGTGACATGGCAAAGTCGGTGTAGCCATGGGTATCCACAGCAAGCTGGCTGGTCTCCAGCTTTTCTTGGCGGATGACACCTTCAATGGCCACGCCCGCCTGGCGCTCATTGAGCACAAAGGGCTGCGCATGGAAGATGCCCCACCGGTCTTTTACATGGGAGTAGATTCCAATGGAAGGTGTGTTGCGCCGAGGATCAAGCCGGGCTTGCCACACCCGTTTGGTGGTCTCCATGCTCATCATGTCAGAAGATGCCAAATCGGACCGCCCCCAGGTGGCGGCAATCGGGTGTCGCTGCATGAATTCCAGCACAGCCTGGCAGGCCTGGCTCAGACGCCGTTCGTCCCGCGCCCAGCGCATGGCCTGGCGAATGCTGGTGGCAGACAATTGCGGAATCATGCGCGCGCATTCGACCGCAGTCAGACTGGTGCCGTGGGCCATGATGCCGGCATAGACCATCAGCAGCTCGTCGGTAGAGCGCGGCTCACGTCCGAGCATGATCCAGCTAAAGCGCACCTGGGCGTCAACGGCCAGAATCACTTCCGGCAATTGAACCTCACCGATGCGGTGATCCAAAGCCGCGCGCAGCTTGGTCACTTCTGGGTCTTCGTCCTCTGCGGGCAATGGCGACAAATGGAGTTCATCATCCACGCGCAGTACGCCACTGCGGGCTGCAGCGGCCACCGCATCGACACCGGCAGTTACTCTGGCCAGCAAAGGCTTCAAGAAAGTGGCAGCCTTGCTGGGTAACGATAGACGGGCATAGTGTTTCTTGGACTCTGCCTGCCAACGCTCGTCCGTGAAGAACAAGCGCGCACGACCCCGAAAGCTCAGGCTGTGCTCAATCCAGACCGAGCCATTGCGCACCGCGCGGCGCAGGGCAAACAGGGTGGCCACCTCCAACGCCTGAAACGCCCGTTCCCGGTCTGGGCTGGAGATCGAAACCTGCCAGATCATTCCCAGACTTGGTGCCACCACTTCAACTGGCAGCTTTCTGGATCCTTTGAGATATAAAGCTTGCAGCTTGGCAAGGTACTCGATGGCAGGATGCTCGCCGGTGGCCTGCCAGGGCAGCTTTGCAATGGCGACGAGCAACGACCGCACGGGGCGAATTCCATCAATCAATCCCTCGCGGACCAGGGAGGCCCTGCTCGGTGGTTTGCGTTTCTGGGTTTCGGTGATCAAGGCTTCAAGACGGGCACGCAACTCAGCATCTGGCACCGCACCTTGCGCGCTCAAGGCAACAAGTTCGCCGAGCAGCGTTTTGTACATTGCGGCCCAATTGACGGTAGCGGGGACATCGGCGGCAGCCTGACGCCACAGATCGGCGATCCGGCGCTGCACCATAAGGATCAACTGGTCTGTGGTGGTGAACAGGCAATACCGAAGAAAGCATGCGACCTCCACGGTGCGCGCTGGCTCTTTGATCTTGGCTCCGGCTGAGGGCGGCCTGGAGACAAGTCGGCGCGCGTAGCGGCGCAAGATGAGATCGGGGATGTCTGCCAGGTGCTTATGAACGTCCAGCGTGTAAAGCAGGTCGATGCGCTCCAGTACCTCGCTGATTTGGCGGGTTGAGTGTTTCGCCGGTGCAGCCCATAGCCAACTCTGCTGGGTTTGTCCATCTGGGCGCAGCTCTGAAACTGAGGCTCGCCAGCGATCAAGTGTTGCTGGATCAACGCTGGCGGCGATGGCGGTGCCTGTTTCAACTTCAAGCTGGGCAAGTGCCGCCGCAATCAGTGTCCGAATTGCCCGCTCGTGCACGATCACCAGCTTGTTCTTGTACAGCCATTGACGCGCCCGCACGAGTAGCTGATCGCGGTCGGCGCAGCGCGCCACTTCGTCGCGCAGTTCACGTACCAGTGAGCGGCGCTGGTGCTCGCTCATCCACTGGAATCCAAGGACCGTGCAGGCTACTTGTTGGTGATCGAATAGCGTGCGCCCGCGTTCATACATGGCTCTCAGCGAGGCGACTTCTGGTGCTGCAATGCCAAGCTCGTTGCCAAGGTGGCGCCACAAGGCTACTGGAATTACCCGAAAGGCACCGAGCAAACGCCCACTCATGCGCAGGAAACCAATATGGAGCGCCAGACCAAGCTTGTGGGAATCACCTCGGCGTGCATTGATTGCGTCGCGCTCGGCACCATCGAAGGTGAAAAATGCCTTCATCTCGAAGTCGCTGATATCGCGGGGGAGCCCACGCATCCCCAAAAACGTTGTGTGCCAACCCTGCATCGTGAACCTCAAAAGTGGGAGGCCACCATACCCGTTTACAAAGCGAACAGGAAAGTCAATGAAATCAACGGTCTACCCAGACCACCCCCGCGCCAGTGCTAGCTTTGCGTACCGTCACTTATTGCACTGAAAACGAGGAGACCCCAGCATGGCGTTCACCGAGCAGGCGCACAACGTGGTGCTGGTGGGTGGCCCCGGCACGGGCAAGACGCATCTGGCCACGGCCATCGGCGTGGCGGGCATCACGCGCCATGGCTCACGCGTGCGGTTTTACTCCACGGTGGACCTGGTCAACGCACTGGAGCAGGAGAAGGCCCAAGGCAAGGCAGGCCGCATCGCAGCGAGCTTGCAGCGCATGGACCTGGTCATCCTTGATGAGCTGGGCTACCTGCCCTTCAGCCAGGCAGGCGGCGCCTTGCTGTTCCACCTGCTGAGCAAGCTCTACGAGCAGACCAGCGTGATGATCACCACCAACCTGGACTTCAAGGAATGGTCCAGCGTGTTCGGCGATGCCAAGATGACCACGGCACTGCTGGATCGACTCACGCACCACTGCCACATCGTCGAGACGGGCAACGAGTCCCACAGGTTCATGCACAGCACAGCCGTGGCCAAGAAACGCATCAAGGCACGCGAACAGGCCAAGAAGGCTGAGCCGTTCTGAGCGGTTCAAGGGCAAGCCGCTACGGGCTTCGCCCTGCGCGGCTTACCCTCAACGGACGACCACCGAGCTCGATCACCAAGGAGACCAAAACCGACCCAAGGCACTACACTTATCCACAGCCGACCTTCACAGGTTGGCCATTAGCCCTGGCTCAAAATTCAATCGGCACGGTGGCTCAATTTTGAATCGGCGCCAACACGTTGAGCGCCTGCCGGTGGGTGGCCGGCGCCACTTGCTTCTCGGTGGCGAGCATGGTCAGAAAACCCTCGACTTCAGCTTGCCCCATTTCGCGCGGATGTCGAAACCCACCATGGCTGCGGGCCGTCCACAACACAAATGCCTTGGCCCAGTAGACATAAGCCTTCTCGGTCTGTAGGCTGTAATGCAGGTAGCGAACCCGTTCGCGCACCTGATCGAGCAGCTTGATGGATCGGGGAGGGACCCAGTCAGGTTTGTCATTTCTGTTATACCTGTTCATGCATCCAGTATGATGCTTTACAGAATTGATTTCAAACACTTTTTTTGGGTGCCGTGCGACATTGTTTAACGACCACGGTTGTGGGTATCCGGTGTTTGGTCAGATAAACCATAAGTTAGATGCTTTGCTGTGCGCACAAATTTCGGCCAGCAACAAGACTGTTTGTTTTCTTAAATCGAACCTAAAATTTCTTCGCGGAACTCCATGGAGAAATATTTTGAAAAATTGGTTATTTCTGGCTACGGCCATTATTTCTGAGGTCATTGCAACCTCTGCGCTCAAGTCTAGTGAGGGCTTTACTAGGTTAGTACCGTCTTTTATCGTCGTAGCGGGATACGCTGCTGCTTTTTATTTCCTGTCGCTGACACTCAAATCGATTCCTGTTGGAATCGCCTACGCAGTTTGGTCGGGCCTCGGGATCGTCTTGGTCACTGCGATTGCATGGGTTTTGCATGGTCAAAAACTAGATATGTGGGGATTTGTTGGTGTCGGCTTCATTATCAGCGGCGTTGCTGTGCTCAACTTGCTATCTAAGGCAAGTGTTCACTAAAACGGTCGCATCTAACCATTCCGTCGAGAGGGACCGCCCACAAGCTGCGCTTGCGGGTTCCCTTCGCGGCTTCGCCGCTACGGCGGCCCCTCACGTCAAACGTTGAGCGACTGCTTACCCGTTTGACGGTCGGCCGCTCCTGGCCGGGAGCCGAAACCCAGAGTTGGGGCGTCAACCTGATCTATACCCTATCCTGATGTCAGGAGAAGCCACCCAGCAACGTCAGAATAGAGTTAACTTTTGTGTTTCTTGACACCTGCGGCGAAAGGTCATAGATTTCTTCCTGACACTTTCGTATTTGGAGGTATCTTGCAGGGTCAACGCATCGGCTACGTCCGGGTCAGCAGCTTCGACCAGAACCCGGAGCGGCAACTGGAGCATGTCGAAGTCGGCAGGGTGTTCACCGACAAGGCGTCGGGCAAGGACACCCAGCGGCCCGAGCTTGATTCGCTGCTGGCCTTCGTGCGCGAAGGCGACACCGTGGTGGTTCACAGCATGGATCGCTTGGCGCGCAACCTCGATGACTTGCGCCGCCTCGTACAAAAGCTGACCAAGCGCGGCGTGCGCATCGAGTTCGTCAAGGAAAGCCTGACCTTCACCGGCGAGGATTCACCGATGGCGAACCTGATGCTGTCGGTCATGGGGGCGTTCGCCGAATTCGAGCGGGCCTTGATCCGCGAGCGGCAGAGGGAAGGCATCGCGCTCGCCAGACAGCGCGGAGCCTACCGGGGCCGCAAGAAAGCGCTGTCGCCAGAACAGGTAGCCGAGCTGCGGCAGCGGGCCGCCGCCGGCGAACAAAAAGCGAAGCTGGCACGTGAATTTGGTGTCAGCCGGGAGACCCTGTATCAATACTTGAGATTGGATCAATAAATATGCCTCGTCGTTCCATACTGTCCGCCGCCGAGCGGGAAAGCCTGCTGGCGTTGCCGGACACCAAGGACGACCTAATTCGACATTACACGTTCAGCGATACCGATCTCTCCATTATCCGGCAGCGGCGCGGGCCTGCGAATCGCTTGGGCTTTGCCGTCCAGCTCTGCTACCTGCGCTTTCCCGGAATCTTCCTTGGTGTCGATCAGGCGCCGTCTTTGCCCCTACTGAAACTGGTCGCCGACCAGCTCAAGGTCGGCGTCGAAAGCTGGGACGACTACGGGCAGCGGGAGCAGACCCGGCGCGAGCACCTGGTCGAACTGCAAACGGTGTTCGGCTTCCAGCCGTTCACGATGAGCCACTACCGGCAGGCCGTGCACACGCTGACCGAGCTGGCCATGCAAACCGACAAAGGCATCGTGCTGGCCAGTGCACTGATTGAGCATCTGCGGCGGCAGTCGATCATCCTGCCCGCACTCAACGCCATTGAGCGCGCCAGTGCCGAGGCCATTACCCGCGCCAACCGGCGTATCTACGAAGCGCTGTCCGAACCATTGTCGAACGGGCACAGGCATCGCCTCGACGATTTGCTGAAACGCCGCGACAACGGCAAGACGACCTGGCTGGCCTGGCTGCGCCAGTCGCCCGCCAAACCGAACTCGCGCCACATGCTCGAACACATTGAGCGCCTCAAAGCCTGGTAGGCGCTCGATCTGCCGCCCGGCAGCGAGCGGTTGGTTCACCAGAATCGCTTGCTCAAGATCGCCCGTGAGGGCGGCCAGATGACGCCTGCCGACCTGTCCAAGTTCGAGCCGCAACGGCGCTACGCCACTCTCGTGGCGCTGGCCATCGAGGGCATGGCTACGGTCACCGACGAAATCATCGACCTGCACGACCGCATCCTGGGCAAGCTGTTCAACGCCGCCAAAAACAAACATCAGCAGCAGTTCCAGGCATCCGGCAAGGCTATCAACGCCAAGGTGCGCCTGTACGGGCGCATTGGGCAGGCGCTGATCGACGCCAAGCAGTCGGGCCGCGACCCGTTCGCTGCCATCGAGGCCGTCATGTCCTGGGATGCCTTCGCCGAGAGCGTCACTGAGGCGCAAAAGCTCGCGCAGCCCGATGACTTCGATTTCCTGCACCGTATCGGCGAGAGCTACGCCACCTTGCGCCGCTACGCGCCGGAATTCCTCGACGTGCTCAAGCTGCGAGCCGCGCCCGCCGCCAAGGACGTGCTGGACGCCATCGAGGTGCTGCGCGGCATGAACACCGACAACGCCCGCAAAGTGCCTGCCGATGCCCCGACCGACTTCATCAAGCCGCGCTGGCAGAAGCTGGTGATGACTGACGCGGGTATCGACCGGCGCTACTACGAGCTGTGCGCGCTGTCCGAGCTGAAGAACTCGCTGCGCTCGGGCGACATCTGGGTGCAGGGATCGCGCCAGTTCAAGGACTTCGAGGACTACCTGGTGCCGCCCGCGAAGTTCGCCAGCCTCAAGCAGTCCAGCGCATTGCCGCTGGCCGTGGCCACCGACTGCGACCAGTACCTGCACGACCGCCTGACGCTGCTTGAAGCGCAGCTTGCCACGGTCAACCGCATGGCAGCGGCCAACGACCTGCCGAATGCGATCATCACCGAGTCGGGCCTGAAGATCACGCCGCTGGATGCGGCGGTACCCGACACCGCGCAGGCGCTGATCGACCAGACAGCCATGATCCTGCCACACGTCAAGATCACCGAACTGCTGCTCGAAGTCGATGAGTGGACGGGCTTCACCCGCCACTTCACGCACCTGAAATCGGGCGATCTGGCCAAGGACAAAAATCTGCTGTTGACCACCATCCTGGCCGACGCGATCAACCTGGGCCTGACCAAGATGGCCGAGTCCTGCCCCGGCACGACCTACGCCAAGCTCGCCTGGCTACAAGCCTGGCATACCCGCGACGAAACCTATTCGACAGCGCTGGCCGAGTTGGTGAACGCCCAATTCCGGCATCCCTTCGCCGAACACTGGGGCGACGGCACCACGTCATCGTCGGACGGCCAGAACTTCCGAACCGGGAGCAAGGCCGAGAGTACCGGTCACATCAACCCGAAATATGGCAGCAGCCCTGGGCGAACCTTCTACACCCATATATCCGACCAGTACGCGCCGTTCCACACCAAGGTGGTCAATGTCGGCGTGCGCGACTCGACCTATGTACTTGACGGCCTGCTGTACCACGAGTCCGACCTGCGCATCGAGGAACACTACACCGACACGGCAGGCTTCACCGATCACGTCTTTGCCCTGATGCATCTCCTGGGCTTCCGCTTTGCGCCGCGCATCCGTGACCTGGGCGACACCAAGCTGTTCATCCCCAAGGGGGATACCGCCTATGACGCGCTCAAACCGATGATTAGCAGCGACAGGCTGAACATCAAGGCTATTCGTGCCCACTGGGATGAAATTCTGCGGCTGGCCACCTCGATCAAGCAGGGCACGGTGACAGCCTCGCTGATGCTTCGGAAACTCGGCAGCTATCCGCGCCAGAACGGCTTAGCCGTCGCCCTGCGCGAGCTGGGGCGCATCGAACGCACGCTGTTCATCCTGGACTGGTTGCAAAGCGTGGAGCTGCGCCGCCGCGTCCACGCCGGACTCAACAAGGGCGAAGCGCGCAACGCGCTGGCCCGCGCCGTATTCTTCAATCGGCTGGGCGAAATCCGCGACCGCAGCTTCGAGCAGCAGCGCTACCGGGCCAGCGGCCTCAACCTGGTCACGGCGGCCGTCGTGTTGTGGAACACGGTCTATTTGGAGCGCGCAGCACATGCGTTGCGTGGCAACGGGCATGCTGTCGATGACACGCTATTGCAATACCTGTCGCCGCTCGGCTGGGAGCACATCAACCTGACCGGCGATTACCTCTGGCGCAGCAGCGCAAAGATCGGCGCGGGCAAGTTCAGGCCGCTACGACCGTTGCAACCGGCTTAGCGTGCTTTATTTTCCGTTTTCTGAGATGACCCCTGATAGTGCCCCTTGGCCAGGCGGTCGATGTGAAGGGTGAGGCTCAGTGCGTGCGTTGCGGGCATGGTGGAGTAACCAGGTGGTGTGCTTGGGCGGGGTAGGGCGACGTGGCTTTATGTTGCCACAGGCCTGGTCCGGTTCGATTGCGGGGCCCGAGTCCTTCCCCTAAGATCGGCTCGTTCGGTTCTTCCGTCCGCAGGTCTTAGCGCTTGCATTTAACTGTCAACCCCAGCGGGAATTCACATTCCCGCAAGGGGTAGTGGGTTCCCGCTCCTCTTTTGGAGTACCCACATGAACGCACCCGCCGTTCTCAACATCAAACAGACGCAAGCCAACGGCATCGTCTGTGTCTCTCTGGACATCCACCTCTGGTCTGGCCGCAAGCGTCTCCGCAAGGAAAACTTGCTGGCCAAGAACCCGGAGCTGGGGTCTCCTCGTTTTCAGTGCAATAAGTGACGGTACGCAAAGCTAGCACTGGCGCGGGGGTGGTCTGGGTAGACCGTTGATTTCATTGACTTTCCTGTTCGCTTTGTAAACGGGTATGGTGGCCTCCCACTTTTGAGGTTCACGATGCAGGGTTGGCACACAACGTTTTTGGGGATGCGTGGGCTCCCCCGCGATATCAGCGACTTCGAGATGAAGGCATTTTTCACCTTCGATGGTGCCGAGCGCGACGCAATCAATGCACGCCGAGGTGATTCCCACAAGCTTGGTCTGGCGCTCCATATTGGTTTCCTGCGCATGAGTGGGCGTTTGCTCGGTGCCTTTCGGGTAATTCCAGTAGCCTTGTGGCGCCACCTTGGCAACGAGCTTGGCATTGCAGCACCAGAAGTCGCCTCGCTGAGAGCCATGTATGAACGCGGGCGCACGCTATTCGATCACCAACAAGTAGCCTGCACGGTCCTTGGATTCCAGTGGATGAGCGAGCACCAGCGCCGCTCACTGGTACGTGAACTGCGCGACGAAGTGGCGCGCTGCGCCGACCGCGATCAGCTACTCGTGCGGGCGCGTCAATGGCTGTACAAGAACAAGCTGGTGATCGTGCACGAGCGGGCAATTCGGACACTGATTGCGGCGGCACTTGCCCAGCTTGAAGTTGAAACAGGCACCGCCATCGCCGCCAGCGTTGATCCAGCAACACTTGATCGCTGGCGAGCCTCAGTTTCAGAGCTGCGCCCAGATGGACAAACCCAGCAGAGTTGGCTATGGGCTGCACCGGCGAAACACTCAACCCGCCAAATCAGCGAGGTACTGGAGCGCATCGACCTGCTTTACACGCTGGACGTTCATAAGCACCTGGCAGACATCCCCGATCTCATCTTGCGCCGCTACGCGCGCCGACTTGTCTCCAGGCCGCCCTCAGCCGGAGCCAAGATCAAAGAGCCAGCGCGCACCGTGGAGGTCGCATGCTTTCTTCGGTATTGCCTGTTCACCACCACAGACCAGTTGATCCTTATGGTGCAGCGCCGGATCGCCGATCTGTGGCGTCAGGCTGCCGCCGATGTCCCCGCTACCGTCAATTGGGCCGCAATGTACAAAACGCTGCTCGGCGAACTTGTTGCCTTGAGCGCGCAAGGTGCGGTGCCAGATGCTGAGTTGCGTGCCCGTCTTGAAGCCTTGATCACCGAAACCCAGAAACGCAAACCACCGAGCAGGGCCTCCCTGGTCCGCGAGGGATTGATTGATGGAATTCGCCCCGTGCGGTCGTTGCTCGTCGCCATTGCAAAGCTGCCCTGGCAGGCCACCGGCGAGCATCCTGCCATCGAGTACCTTGCCAAGCTGCAAGCTTTATATCTCAAAGGATCCAGAAAGCTGCCAGTTGAAGTGGTGGCACCAAGTCTGGGAATGATCTGGCAGGTTTCGATCTCCAGCCCAGACCGGGAACGGGCGTTTCAGGCGTTGGAGGTGGCCACCCTGTTTGCCCTGCGCCGCGCGGTGCGCAATGGCTCGGTCTGGATTGAGCACAGCCTGAGCTTTCGGGGTCGTGCGCGCTTGTTCTTCACGGACGAGCGTTGGCAGGCAGAGTCCAAGAAACACTATGCCCGTCTATCGTTACCCAGCAAGGCTGCCACTTTCTTGAAGCCTTTGCTGGCCAGAGTAACTGCCGGTGTCGATGCGGTGGCCGCTGCAGCCCGCAGTGGCGTACTGCGCGTGGATGATGAACTCCATTTGTCGCCATTGCCCGCAGAGGACGAAGACCCAGAAGTGACCAAGCTGCGCGCGGCTTTGGATCACCGCATCGGTGAGGTTCAATTGCCGGAAGTGATTCTGGCCGTTGACGCCCAGGTGCGCTTTAGCTGGATCATGCTCGGACGTGAGCCGCGCTCTACCGACGAGCTGCTGATGGTCTATGCCGGCATCATGGCCCACGGCACCAGTCTGACTGCGGTCGAATGCGCGCGCATGATTCCGCAATTGTCTGCCACCAGCATTCGCCAGGCCATGCGCTGGGCGCGGGACGAACGGCGTCTGAGCCAGGCCTGCCAGGCTGTGCTGGAATTCATGCAGCGACACCCGATTGCCGCCACCTGGGGGCGGTCCGATTTGGCATCTTCTGACATGATGACCATGGAGACCACCAAACGGGTGTGGCAAGCCCGGCTTGATCCTCGGCGCAACACACCTTCCATTGGAATCTACTCCCATGTAAAAGACCGGTGGGGCATCTTCCATGCGCAGCCCTTTGTGCTCAATGAGCGCCAGGCGGGCGTGGCCATTGAAGGTGTCATCCGCCAAGAAAAGCTGGAGACCAGCCAGCTTGCTGTGGATACCCATGGCTACACCGACTTTGCCATGTCACATGCCCGTTTGCTTGGTTTTGATCTTTGCCCGCGGTTGAAGGAACTCAAACAGCGCCACCTCTTTGTGCCACGCGGCACCAAAGTGCCCGCAGAAATCGCTGCGGTGTGCGAAGCCAATGTCGACGTCGCTTTGATCGAAAAGCATTGGGATAGTCTGGTGCACCTGGCAGCCTCGGTCATGAGCGGACATGCCAGTGCGGTGGCAGCTCTTGCGCGGTTCGGTTCTGCCGCCCAGGGCGATCCAATCTATGAGGCTGGCGTGCAATTGGGGCGGTTGCTGCGTACGGCGTTTTTGGCTGACTACTTTGTCAAGGACGCTTTCAGGAACGAGTTGCGCCGGGTGCTCAATCGGGGCGAGGCTGTTAACGCCCTCAAGCGCGCCATTTATACCGGCCGGATCAGCCCGGCGCAGGCCAAACGTGTCGATGAAATGCAGGCTGTGGCCGATGCGTTGAGCCTGATGGCCAACATCGTGATGGCGTGGAATACCTCACAGATGCAGGCGGTCCTGGATCGCTGGTCGAACCGCCGCCAGGTCATTCCACCGGAACTGATCGGGAAGATTGCGCCCACCAGGCTGGAGAGCATCAACTTGCGGGGTGTGTTTCGCTTCCCGGTTGACCGCTATGCTGACCAAATCCTGCCTTCGCGGCCAAATGCATCGATAACTGGCACCAATGGATGAAACCGACCACGGTTTGACGCCACGAATCGCAGATTTGAAAGTGAACAGGAAAGTCAATGAAATCAACGATCTACCAACACCACCTCCGCGCCAGTGCTAGCTTTTCGTACCGTCACTTATTGCACTGAAAACGAGGAGACCCCGATTAGCGCCATCGAGCGCTGCCGCACGTCCGCGCTGGGTGGTCACGTCGAGCAGTGCGACGCCTGCGGGCACCAGCGCATCGCTTTCAACAGTTGCCGCAACAGGCACTGTCCGAAGTGCCAGTCGCTGGTGCGCGCCCAGTGGCTGCAGGACCGGCAGGCCGAACTGCTGCCGGTCGAGTACTTTCACATCGTCTTCACCGTACCGCAGGAGATTGCCGCCATCGCGTACCAGAACAAGGCCGTGGTGTACGACATCCTGTTTCACGCCACCTCTGAGACGCTGCGCACCATCGCCGCCGACCCCAAACATCTCGGAGCCGAGATCGGCTTCATCACCATCCTGCATACCTGGGGCCAGAACTTGCTGCATCACCCGCATCTGCACTGCGTCGTGCCCGGCGGTGGGGTGGCCCCGGACGGCAAGCGCTGGATCGCCTGCCGAGCGGGCTTCTTCCTGCCGGTGCGGGTGCTGTCGCGGCTGTTTCGCCGCCTGTTCCTGACACAGTTGCGCAGCGCCTTCGACAACGGGGAACTGCGCTTCTTCAACGGCCTGGCTGCGCTACAGGATTGCGATGCCTTCGCCAGCTACCTGGCGCCCGCAACCCAGGCCGAGTGGGTGGTCTACGCCAAGCCACCTTTCGGCGGGCCCGAGCAGGTCCTGAACTACCTCGGGCGCTACACCCATCGCGTGGCGATCTCCAACAACCGCCTGGTCGACTTCGCCGATGGCGAGGTGGCCTTTGCGTGGAAGGACTACCGCCACGAATCGCGCCACAAGGTCATGCGCCTGGATGCCCAGGAGTTCGTCCGCCGCTTCCTGCTGCATGTCCTGCCCCCTGGATTCCAGCGCATCCGCCACTATGGGCTCCTGGCCAACCGCTATCGCGAGACCAAGCTCGACCACTGTCGCCAGCTGCTGGCGGCACCCGCACCGGTCGTGGAGTTGCCCGATGCACCGCTGGACTATCGGGACCGCTATCAGCGCCTGACTGGCGTGTCTCTGCGCGACTGCCAGCATTGCGGTCGTGGCCAGATGGTGCGAATCGAATCCTTTCTGCCGGGAACCTTGCCGCGCGGTCCGCCGCCCATCCCCTCATGAACACAAGCCCGGCCTTCACCCCATGCGCTTCCAGATCCGTGTCGCGAAGCGATAGGTGTCCCTTTGCATGCTCACGCCCATCAATGGCGAGAGCCTCTCGCCACGCCCTCGTGGCAGCGCCAATGCACACGCCGCAGCCCCCCGTTCTTCGGTGCCAGCTCAACCCAGCGCTGCAATTTCCTCAGCCTTGCGCACCTGCGCCTCGCGCTTGGACAAGTCGGTGCTGATTCAATCCCCATAGCGCACCACCACCTGGACGGCGGTTTAGTTCAACGGGATCTTTAGCCTACCGGCTGCGGAACAGGCGTCGCGGGGTTGATCAGCGTCTGCGCGCCGCAGCCGCCAGGCTAAAGACTCTCTGCATTATGGAGAGCTTTCCATAAGCAGCGGTTGCTGCTGGTTGCGGGAGCGCCATGACTTCTCGCTCTTTGTACCCAAGCCGCCATCGGAGGGATACGCAGCCTCTGAGGCCCTATGTCCAGTTTTAGATACGGCCGACTTTGGGGAAATGTCGCTACTGCGCTTTGTCTCGAACGACGACGCCCCCAAGGCCCAACAGGTGCTATCGATCTCAAGGCATCCATGGACTATGAGTATCTTTGAACTGGAAGTTGAAAACTGTTTAGCGAAGCGGGTGAAGCCCACCTTCCAGAAGTCTACACCTGTCCTAGCGTCCGCACAGGAACCTTATGGGTAGCGCATATTGATTTCCTCAGGGTTCGCCACATTCAAAAATGCCAGTGCGAAGACCGAGAACGGATACCAACATCTGACCCCCGGTGTTTTAACTTTGTTTGAGGTTTCCCGGGAACGTCAAAGGCTTGAGTTGAGCAGGTTTGAAGAATCCACTTTTATTGAGCGAACACTTTGGGCCTGAATGCTCGCCAAGGCTGCAATCGTTCAAGGTCACGAGCGACCTGAAGCAAAACATCTTCACGCCCCATTCCCGCCACCATTTGAATGGGGACGGGCATCTCGTCATGCATGCCTGCTGGCAAGGTTAGCGCTGGCAGTCCGGTCATGTTGAACTGCGCCGTGAAAGGAATCGCATCGAAGAGCCGGTCGTACCAGCCATGAGCGTCGAGACTCGCATCGTTTTGATCCAGGTACCCAAGGGGCAGTGGCGTGCGTTTCAAGGCGGGCATCAAGATGATGTCGTAGCGCGTGAGAAATACGCCGAGACTTCGGGACATGGTGTTCATCACGGCAAACACATCCTCGATGTCCATCGCCGTCAATGCGTTGCCCGCCTGCGCGCAGGCCAGCGTCACTGCCTCAAGCACATCTGGCCCAGGTTCACGGCCCATAGCGGCTTTCAACCCATTGACCCCCACCGCAAGGAAAGACATCCACGCCGAAAAATTCGCGCGCATGAAAGCATCAACGTCATAGACAGGCGCCGTTTCCTCAATCACATGCCCCTGGGCCTCCAACAAGCGGGCGGTGCGCTGCAGCGCCTCGTCGATTTGCCGCTCCACCGCCGGCGCCTTGGGCCACTGCCGCACCAACGCTACTTTCAGTGGCCGGGTGTCGGAAGCAATCGCGCGCACGTAGGACTGGGTTGGCAAGGCGATGCCTTGGGTCGCGCCGATGTCGGGGCCTGCGACAGCATCGAGCAATGCCGCGCAATCGCGTACCGTTCGGGTCACGGCGAATTCGCAGGCCATACCGAGCACTGGCATCCCGTGGTAAGGGCCAAGAGGCGTTCGGCCCCGAGATGGTTTCAATCCGATCAGGCCGCAAGAGGCCGCTGGAATCCGTATGGAACCTGCGGCATCGTTGGCATGCGCCACGGGCACAATGCCAGCCGCTACAGCGGCCGCTGAACCCCCTGAAGAGCCGCCAGAAGAGCGATCGAGGTTGTAGGGGTTGCGGGTGGGCCCGTGAAGAACCGACTCGGTGGTGGCGTTGAAGCCGAACTCGGGCGTTGCTGTGATCCCGATGGTGTTGAGGCCCGCCTTGCGAAAGCGCGTGAACAGTTCACTGTCTGCCGGAGGAATGAACTCGCCCTTGGCCAGCATGCGGGTGCCCATCATTTGCGGCACGCCGCCTACCGCCAGAACCTGGTCCTTGACCAAAAATGGCACGCCAGCAAAAGCGCCCTCGCTGTCGCCCATCACTGGAGGGTCCAGCCTGCGGACAACGGCATTGATTGAACCGTTTACCGAATCGATTGCGCGGTTGGCACAGTCGGTGAGTTCTGCTCCGCTCACTTCTCCGGCTCTGACCAAATCGGCCAATCCAGTGGCGTCATGTGCGCTGTAGTCCTTCAAGTCCATGTCTCAAGCTCCTTATTTATGTCCTGTCACTTCAGGGCAAAGAGAGCTTGCAGCAAAGCGTCAATCTTTTGAATGATGCAAATGACCTATGGTGGCGAAGATCGGTCGGGGCTGGCCGAAGCAAGGACGGAGGCCAGCGTCGCTCGGTTGTGGACGCCCAGCTTGTCGTAGATTTGGCTCGTCTGATTGCGCACCGTAGCCGGGGAAATACCCAGATGGCGCGCGACGTGTTTATGGCTGAGGCCTTGGGTCAAGAGTGCTGCCACTTCCGCTTCGCGCGGGCTTAACCGACTGACCGGTGACAGGGGTCTGACGTGCACTCTCCGAAGTCCAGCGCCGTCGTCGACTTTGGCTGGCTTCGCGGTGATGACCAGTCCCAAATCATCAGCCACGAGTCGACCGGTG
Organism: Variovorax sp. PBL-H6; assembly: GCF_901827155.1. Taxonomy (NCBI): domain Bacteria; kingdom Pseudomonadati; phylum Pseudomonadota; class Betaproteobacteria; order Burkholderiales; family Comamonadaceae; genus Variovorax; species Variovorax sp. PBL-H6. The sequence goes on along the minus strand of NZ_LR594660.1, from coordinate 490,689 downwards.
CGCGTCAGTGCCGTTCGGATGGCTGCCTGCAACTTATCGCGGACGGGGCCCTCAGCATCCATTCCCAAGGCAAGCAACCCGGCACCGCCAAAGACGCAGTGCCCGGCAGCGGAGACCAGCAGCTCAACACCCTCACCGCTAGTCGCGGCAGTCACGTCTGCCCGTTGGCGGATTTGTCGGTCCAACACCTCAACCGATGCGTACAGAAAATCGCGTTCTCCGTTGTGCCAGCGGCGCACGGACGATCCCCCATGGCGCAAACAGGCCAAGAACAATGAGCCTTGATGATCCGTTCGTATCTGGGTGGCTGTGGCGATGGACCCGATGCCATACCGATCCACCATCGCCATCATCCCGTCCGTCTGCACGGCTTGACTTCGCAGGTACGTGGCAACTCGTCTCGGGGCCTTGCGAATCTGATCAAGCAACAGATCTTCGTGGCTCATCGCCTGCCATGTTTGATAGAAGTCACCCGGCAGGTTCAGCGCAGCCGTGCCATGCATCACCGGGCCGGTATTGCTTGAGTTTGACGGCACGCCATTGCCCGCGCTTGAAGTCTCCCAGCCCAGGAACCCATACCAGGCCGAATCAAAGCCCAGCACCTTAGCCAGCCGCCTCACGCACCCATCCAGAGCAGAAAGCGGGGGCATTTCCTCTAGAAGTCGATCGACATCATTGAGGTAGGTCGAAAAGGTTCGAATGCTGCAGGTCAACAGCTGGCCCCCGTTGCTTAAGAATGGAAAGGAGTAGCACGCGTATCAATGTACTGGACTTCAACCGCTTCTGTAGACAATTATCATCTTCCAGTTCGAAGTTGTGACGTCTCCCCCATATCCGGACACTTTCAAACTGGAGTTGGACGGCTTCCGGCTTGTTGACCCGACCTCTTTTTGACGTACTCACTCGGGGTCAGGTCTGGGCGATGACAACATCTGACATTGGCAGGGCAACGCATGGCAGGCAATAGCCCATCGCTGATGAGTGGCCGCTGCCGAATTTACAGCGGTTGGGCGCCTCGCAGGATGACGAATGGCAGGTTTCGGCGGCGACTGTCATTGGGCTGCAAAACCTGACCGGCTGCAGTCAGCCTTTATGTACAGCTGTGCATAATGCAGAGAGTCTTTAGCCTGGCGGCTGCGGCGCGCAGACGCTGATCAACCCCGCGACGCCTGTTCCGCAGCCGGTAGGCTAAAGATCCCGTTGAACTAAACCGCCGTCCAGGTGGTGGTGCGCTATGGGGATTGAATCAGCACCGACTTGTCCAAGCGCGAGGCGCAGGTGCGCAAGGCTGAGGAAATTGCAGCGCTGGGTTGAGCTGGCACCGAAGAACGGGGGCTGCGGCGTGTGCATTGGCGCTGCCACGAGGGCGTGGCGAGAGGCTCTCGCCATTGATGGGCGTGAGCATGCAAAGGGACACCTATCGCTTCGCGACACGGATCTGGAAGCGCATGGGGTGAAGGCCGGGCTTGTGTTCATGAGGGGATGGGCGGCGGACCGCGCGGCAAGGTTCCCGGCAGAAAGGATTCGATTCGCACCATCTGGCCACGACCGCAATGCTGGCAGTCGCGCAGAGACACGCCAGTCAGGCGCTGATAGCGGTCCCGATAGTCCAGCGGTGCATCGGGCAACTCCACGACCGGTGCGGGTGCCGCCAGCAGCTGGCGACAGTGGTCGAGCTTGGTCTCGCGATAGCGGTTGGCCAGGAGCCCATAGTGGCGGATGCGCTGGAATCCAGGGGCAGGACATGCAGCAGGAAGCGGCGGACGAACTCCTGGGCATCCAGGCGCATGACCTTGTGGCGCGATTCGTGGCGGTAGTCCTTCCACGCAAAGGCCACCTCGCCATCGGCGAAGTCGACCAGGCGGTTGTTGGAGATCGCCACGCGATGGGTGTAGCGCCCGAGGTAGTTCAGGACCTGCTCGGGCCCGCCGAAAGGTGGCTTGGCGTAGACCACCCACTCGGCCTGGGTTGCGGGCGCCAGGTAGCTGGCGAAGGCATCGCAATCCTGTAGCGCAGCCAGGCCGTTGAAGAAGCGCAGTTCCCCGTTGTCGAAGGCGCTGCGCAACTGTGTCAGGAACAGGCGGCGAAACAGCCGCGACAGCACCCGCACCGGCAGGAAGAAGCCCGCTCGGCAGGCGATCCAGCGCTTGCCGTCCGGGGCCACCCCACCGCCGGGCACGACGCAGTGCAGATGCGGGTGATGCAGCAAGTTCTGGCCCCAGGTATGCAGGATGGTGATGAAGCCGATCTCGGCTCCGAGATGTTTGGGGTCGGCGGCGATGGTGCGCAGCGTCTCAGAGGTGGCGTGAAACAGGATGTCGTACACCACGGCCTTGTTCTGGTACGCGATGGCGGCAATCTCCTGCGGTACGGTGAAGACGATGTGAAAGTACTCGACCGGCAGCAGTTCGGCCTGCCGGTCCTGCAGCCACTGGGCGCGCACCAGCGACTGGCACTTCGGACAGTGCCTGTTGCGGCAACTGTTGAAAGCGATGCGCTGGTGCCCGCAGGCGTCGCACTGCTCGACGTGACCACCCAGCGCGGACGTGCGGCAGCGCTCGATGGCGCTAATCGGGGTCTCCTCGTTTTCAGTGCAATAAGTGACGGTACGAAAAGCTAGCACTGGCGCGGAGGTGGTGTTGGTAGATCGTTGATTTCATTGACTTTCCTGTTCACTTTCAAATCTGCGATTCGTGGCGTCAAACCGTGGTCGGTTTCATCCATTGGTGCCAGTTATCGATGCATTTGGCCGCGAAGGCAGGATTTGGTCAGCATAGCGGTCAACCGGGAAGCGAAACACACCCCGCAAGTTGATGCTCTCCAGCCTGGTGGGCGCAATCTTCCCGATCAGTTCCGGTGGAATGACCTGGCGGCGGTTCGACCAGCGATCCAGGACCGCCTGCATCTGTGAGGTATTCCACGCCATCACGATGTTGGCCATCAGGCTCAACGCATCGGCCACAGCCTGCATTTCATCGACACGTTTGGCCTGCGCCGGGCTGATCCGGCCGGTATAAATGGCGCGCTTGAGGGCGTTAACAGCCTCGCCCCGATTGAGCACCCGGCGCAACTCGTTCCTGAAAGCGTCCTTGACAAAGTAGTCAGCCAAAAACGCCGTACGCAGCAACCGCCCCAATTGCACGCCAGCCTCATAGATTGGATCGCCCTGGGCGGCAGAACCGAACCGCGCAAGAGCTGCCACCGCACTGGCATGTCCGCTCATGACCGAGGCTGCCAGGTGCACCAGACTATCCCAATGCTTTTCGATCAAAGCGACGTCGACATTGGCTTCGCACACCGCAGCGATTTCTGCGGGCACTTTGGTGCCGCGTGGCACAAAGAGGTGGCGCTGTTTGAGTTCCTTCAACCGCGGGCAAAGATCAAAACCAAGCAAACGGGCATGTGACATGGCAAAGTCGGTGTAGCCATGGGTATCCACAGCAAGCTGGCTGGTCTCCAGCTTTTCTTGGCGGATGACACCTTCAATGGCCACGCCCGCCTGGCGCTCATTGAGCACAAAGGGCTGCGCATGGAAGATGCCCCACCGGTCTTTTACATGGGAGTAGATTCCAATGGAAGGTGTGTTGCGCCGAGGATCAAGCCGGGCTTGCCACACCCGTTTGGTGGTCTCCATGGTCATCATGTCAGAAGATGCCAAATCGGACCGCCCCCAGGTGGCGGCAATCGGGTGTCGCTGCATGAATTCCAGCACAGCCTGGCAGGCCTGGCTCAGACGCCGTTCGTCCCGCGCCCAGCGCATGGCCTGGCGAATGCTGGTGGCAGACAATTGCGGAATCATGCGCGCGCATTCGACCGCAGTCAGACTGGTGCCGTGGGCCATGATGCCGGCATAGACCATCAGCAGCTCGTCGGTAGAGCGCGGCTCACGTCCGAGCATGATCCAGCTAAAGCGCACCTGGGCGTCAACGGCCAGAATCACTTCCGGCAATTGAACCTCACCGATGCGGTGATCCAAAGCCGCGCGCAGCTTGGTCACTTCTGGGTCTTCGTCCTCTGCGGGCAATGGCGACAAATGGAGTTCATCATCCACGCGCAGTACGCCACTGCGGGCTGCAGCGGCCACCGCATCGACACCGGCAGTTACTCTGGCCAGCAAAGGCTTCAAGAAAGTGGCAGCCTTGCTGGGTAACGATAGACGGGCATAGTGTTTCTTGGACTCTGCCTGCCAACGCTCGTCCGTGAAGAACAAGCGCGCACGACCCCGAAAGCTCAGGCTGTGCTCAATCCAGACCGAGCCATTGCGCACCGCGCGGCGCAGGGCAAACAGGGTGGCCACCTCCAACGCCTGAAACGCCCGTTCCCGGTCTGGGCTGGAGATCGAAACCTGCCAGATCATTCCCAGACTTGGTGCCACCACTTCAACTGGCAGCTTTCTGGATCCTTTGAGATATAAAGCTTGCAGCTTGGCAAGGTACTCGATGGCAGGATGCTCGCCGGTGGCCTGCCAGGGCAGCTTTGCAATGGCGACGAGCAACGACCGCACGGGGCGAATTCCATCAATCAATCCCTCGCGGACCAGGGAGGCCCTGCTCGGTGGTTTGCGTTTCTGGGTTTCGGTGATCAAGGCTTCAAGACGGGCACGCAACTCAGCATCTGGCACCGCACCTTGCGCGCTCAAGGCAACAAGTTCGCCGAGCAGCGTTTTGTACATTGCGGCCCAATTGACGGTAGCGGGGACATCGGCGGCAGCCTGACGCCACAGATCGGCGATCCGGCGCTGCACCATAAGGATCAACTGGTCTGTGGTGGTGAACAGGCAATACCGAAGAAAGCATGCGACCTCCACGGTGCGCGCTGGCTCTTTGATCTTGGCTCCGGCTGAGGGCGGCCTGGAGACAAGTCGGCGCGCGTAGCGGCGCAAGATGAGATCGGGGATGTCTGCCAGGTGCTTATGAACGTCCAGCGTGTAAAGCAGGTCGATGCGCTCCAGTACCTCGCTGATTTGGCGGGTTGAGTGTTTCGCCGGTGCAGCCCATAGCCAACTCTGCTGGGTTTGTCCATCTGGGCGCAGCTCTGAAACTGAGGCTCGCCAGCGATCAAGTGTTGCTGGATCAACGCTGGCGGCGATGGCGGTGCCTGTTTCAACTTCAAGCTGGGCAAGTGCCGCCGCAATCAGTGTCCGAATTGCCCGCTCGTGCACGATCACCAGCTTGTTCTTGTACAGCCATTGACGCGCCCGCACGAGTAGCTGATCGCGGTCGGCGCAGCGCGCCACTTCGTCGCGCAGTTCACGTACCAGTGAGCGGCGCTGGTGCTCGCTCATCCACTGGAATCCAAGGACCGTGCAGGCTACTTGTTGGTGATCGAATAGCGTGCGCCCGCGTTCATACATGGCTCTCAGCGAGGCGACTTCTGGTGCTGCAATGCCAAGCTCGTTGCCAAGGTGGCGCCACAAGGCTACTGGAATTACCCGAAAGGCACCGAGCAAACGCCCACTCATGCGCAGGAAACCAATATGGAGCGCCAGACCAAGCTTGTGGGAATCACCTCGGCGTGCATTGATTGCGTCGCGCTCGGCACCATCGAAGGTGAAAAATGCCTTCATCTCGAAGTCGCTGATATCGCGGGGGAGCCCACGCATCCCCAAAAACGTTGTGTGCCAACCCTGCATCGTGAACCTCAAAAGTGGGAGGCCACCATACCCGTTTACAAAGCGAACAGGAAAGTCAATGAAATCAACGGTCTACCCAGACCACCCCCGCGCCAGTGCTAGCTTTGCGTACCGTCACTTATTGCACTGAAAACGAGGAGACCCCAGCATGGCGTTCACCGAGCAGGCGCACAACGTGGTGCTGGTGGGTGGCCCCGGCACGGGCAAGACGCATCTGGCCACGGCCATCGGCGTGGCGGGCATCACGCGCCATGGCTCACGCGTGCGGTTTTACTCCACGGTGGACCTGGTCAACGCACTGGAGCAGGAGAAGGCCCAAGGCAAGGCAGGCCGCATCGCAGCGAGCTTGCAGCGCATGGACCTGGTCATCCTTGATGAGCTGGGCTACCTGCCCTTCAGCCAGGCAGGCGGCGCCTTGCTGTTCCACCTGCTGAGCAAGCTCTACGAGCAGACCAGCGTGATGATCACCACCAACCTGGACTTCAAGGAATGGTCCAGCGTGTTCGGCGATGCCAAGATGACCACGGCACTGCTGGATCGACTCACGCACCACTGCCACATCGTCGAGACGGGCAACGAGTCCCACAGGTTCATGCACAGCACAGCCGTGGCCAAGAAACGCATCAAGGCACGCGAACAGGCCAAGAAGGCTGAGCCGTTCTGAGCGGTTCAAGGGCAAGCCGCTACGGGCTTCGCCCTGCGCGGCTTACCCTCAACGGACGACCACCGAGCTCGATCACCAAGGAGACCAAAACCGACCCAAGGCACTACACTTATCCACAGCCGACCTTCACAGGTTGGCCATTAGCCCTGGCTCAAAATTCAATCGGCACGGTGGCTCAATTTTGAATCGGCGCCAACACGTTGAGCGCCTGCCGGTGGGTGGCCGGCGCCACTTGCTTCTCGGTGGCGAGCATGGTCAGAAAACCCTCGACTTCAGCTTGCCCCATTTCGCGCGGATGTCGAAACCCACCATGGCTGCGGGCCGTCCACAACACAAATGCCTTGGCCCAGTAGACATAAGCCTTCTCGGTCTGTAGGCTGTAATGCAGGTAGCGAACCCGTTCGCGCACCTGATCGAGCAGCTTGATGGATCGGGGAGGGACCCAGTCAGGTTTGTCATTTCTGTTATACCTGTTCATGCATCCAGTATGATGCTTTACAGAATTGATTTCAAACACTTTTTTTGGGTGCCGTGCGACATTGTTTAACGACCACGGTTGTGGGTATCCGGTGTTTGGTCAGATAAACCATAAGTTAGATGCTTTGCTGTGCGCACAAATTTCGGCCAGCAACAAGACTGTTTGTTTTCTTAAATCGAACCTAAAATTTCTTCGCGGAACTCCATGGAGAAATATTTTGAAAAATTGGTTATTTCTGGCTACGGCCATTATTTCTGAGGTCATTGCAACCTCTGCGCTCAAGTCTAGTGAGGGCTTTACTAGGTTAGTACCGTCTTTTATCGTCGTAGCGGGATACGCTGCTGCTTTTTATTTCCTGTCGCTGACACTCAAATCGATTCCTGTTGGAATCGCCTACGCAGTTTGGTCGGGCCTCGGGATCGTCTTGGTCACTGCGATTGCATGGGTTTTGCATGGTCAAAAACTAGATATGTGGGGATTTGTTGGTGTCGGCTTCATTATCAGCGGCGTTGCTGTGCTCAACTTGCTATCTAAGGCAAGTGTTCACTAAAACGGTCGCATCTAACCATTCCGTCGAGAGGGACCGCCCACAAGCTGCGCTTGCGGGTTCCCTTCGCGGCTTCGCCGCTACGGCGGCCCCTCACGTCAAACGTTGAGCGACTGCTTACCCGTTTGACGGTCGGCCGCTCCTGGCCGGGAGCCGAAACCCAGAGTTGGGGCGTCAACCTGATCTATACCCTATCCTGATGTCAGGAGAAGCCACCCAGCAACGTCAGAATAGAGTTAACTTTTGTGTTTCTTGACACCTGCGGCGAAAGGTCATAGATTTCTTCCTGACACTTTCGTATTTGGAGGTATCTTGCAGGGTCAACGCATCGGCTACGTCCGGGTCAGCAGCTTCGACCAGAACCCGGAGCGGCAACTGGAGCATGTCGAAGTCGGCAGGGTGTTCACCGACAAGGCGTCGGGCAAGGACACCCAGCGGCCCGAGCTTGATTCGCTGCTGGCCTTCGTGCGCGAAGGCGACACCGTGGTGGTTCACAGCATGGATCGCTTGGCGCGCAACCTCGATGACTTGCGCCGCCTCGTACAAAAGCTGACCAAGCGCGGCGTGCGCATCGAGTTCGTCAAGGAAAGCCTGACCTTCACCGGCGAGGATTCACCGATGGCGAACCTGATGCTGTCGGTCATGGGGGCGTTCGCCGAATTCGAGCGGGCCTTGATCCGCGAGCGGCAGAGGGAAGGCATCGCGCTCGCCAGACAGCGCGGAGCCTACCGGGGCCGCAAGAAAGCGCTGTCGCCAGAACAGGTAGCCGAGCTGCGGCAGCGGGCCGCCGCCGGCGAACAAAAAGCGAAGCTGGCACGTGAATTTGGTGTCAGCCGGGAGACCCTGTATCAATACTTGAGATTGGATCAATAAATATGCCTCGTCGTTCCATACTGTCCGCCGCCGAGCGGGAAAGCCTGCTGGCGTTGCCGGACACCAAGGACGACCTAATTCGACATTACACGTTCAGCGATACCGATCTCTCCATTATCCGGCAGCGGCGCGGGCCTGCGAATCGCTTGGGCTTTGCCGTCCAGCTCTGCTACCTGCGCTTTCCCGGAATCTTCCTTGGTGTCGATCAGGCGCCGTCTTTGCCCCTACTGAAACTGGTCGCCGACCAGCTCAAGGTCGGCGTCGAAAGCTGGGACGACTACGGGCAGCGGGAGCAGACCCGGCGCGAGCACCTGGTCGAACTGCAAACGGTGTTCGGCTTCCAGCCGTTCACGATGAGCCACTACCGGCAGGCCGTGCACACGCTGACCGAGCTGGCCATGCAAACCGACAAAGGCATCGTGCTGGCCAGTGCACTGATTGAGCATCTGCGGCGGCAGTCGATCATCCTGCCCGCACTCAACGCCATTGAGCGCGCCAGTGCCGAGGCCATTACCCGCGCCAACCGGCGTATCTACGAAGCGCTGTCCGAACCATTGTCGAACGGGCACAGGCATCGCCTCGACGATTTGCTGAAACGCCGCGACAACGGCAAGACGACCTGGCTGGCCTGGCTGCGCCAGTCGCCCGCCAAACCGAACTCGCGCCACATGCTCGAACACATTGAGCGCCTCAAAGCCTGGTAGGCGCTCGATCTGCCGCCCGGCAGCGAGCGGTTGGTTCACCAGAATCGCTTGCTCAAGATCGCCCGTGAGGGCGGCCAGATGACGCCTGCCGACCTGTCCAAGTTCGAGCCGCAACGGCGCTACGCCACTCTCGTGGCGCTGGCCATCGAGGGCATGGCTACGGTCACCGACGAAATCATCGACCTGCACGACCGCATCCTGGGCAAGCTGTTCAACGCCGCCAAAAACAAACATCAGCAGCAGTTCCAGGCATCCGGCAAGGCTATCAACGCCAAGGTGCGCCTGTACGGGCGCATTGGGCAGGCGCTGATCGACGCCAAGCAGTCGGGCCGCGACCCGTTCGCTGCCATCGAGGCCGTCATGTCCTGGGATGCCTTCGCCGAGAGCGTCACTGAGGCGCAAAAGCTCGCGCAGCCCGATGACTTCGATTTCCTGCACCGTATCGGCGAGAGCTACGCCACCTTGCGCCGCTACGCGCCGGAATTCCTCGACGTGCTCAAGCTGCGAGCCGCGCCCGCCGCCAAGGACGTGCTGGACGCCATCGAGGTGCTGCGCGGCATGAACACCGACAACGCCCGCAAAGTGCCTGCCGATGCCCCGACCGACTTCATCAAGCCGCGCTGGCAGAAGCTGGTGATGACTGACGCGGGTATCGACCGGCGCTACTAGGGGTCTCCTCGTTTTCAGTGCAATAAGTGACGGTACGCAAAGCTAGCACTGGCGCGGGGGTGGTCTGGGTAGACCGTTGATTTCATTGACTTTCCTGTTCGCTTTGTAAACGGGTATGGTGGCCTCCCACTTTTGAGGTTCACGATGCAGGGTTGGCACACAACGTTTTGGGGATGCGTGGGCTCCCCCGCGATATCAGCGACTTCGAGATGAAGGCATTTTTCACCTTCGATGGTGCCGAGCGCGACGCAATCAATGCACGCCGAGGTGATTCCCACAAGCTTGGTCTGGCGCTCCATATTGGTTTCCTGCGCATGAGTGGGCGTTTGCTCGGTGCCTTTCGGGTAATTCCAGTAGCCTTGTGGCGCCACCTTGGCAACGAGCTTGGCATTGCAGCACCAGAAGTCGCCTCGCTGAGAGCCATGTATGAACGCGGGCGCACGCTATTCGATCACCAACAAGTAGCCTGCACGGTCCTTGGATTCCAGTGGATGAGCGAGCACCAGCGCCGCTCACTGGTACGTGAACTGCGCGACGAAGTGGCGCGCTGCGCCGACCGCGATCAGCTACTCGTGCGGGCGCGTCAATGGCTGTACAAGAACAAGCTGGTGATCGTGCACGAGCGGGCAATTCGGACACTGATTGCGGCGGCACTTGCCCAGCTTGAAGTTGAAACAGGCACCGCCATCGCCGCCAGCGTTGATCCAGCAACACTTGATCGCTGGCGAGCCTCAGTTTCAGAGCTGCGCCCAGATGGACAAACCCAGCAGAGTTGGCTATGGGCTGCACCGGCGAAACACTCAACCCGCCAAATCAGCGAGGTACTGGAGCGCATCGACCTGCTTTACACGCTGGACGTTCATAAGCACCTGGCAGACATCCCCGATCTCATCTTGCGCCGCTACGCGCGCCGACTTGTCTCCAGGCCGCCCTCAGCCGGAGCCAAGATCAAAGAGCCAGCGCGCACCGTGGAGGTCGCATGCTTTCTTCGGTATTGCCTGTTCACCACCACAGACCAGTTGATCCTTATGGTGCAGCGCCGGATCGCCGATCTGTGGCGTCAGGCTGCCGCCGATGTCCCCGCTACCGTCAATTGGGCCGCAATGTACAAAACGCTGCTCGGCGAACTTGTTGCCTTGAGCGCGCAAGGTGCGGTGCCAGATGCTGAGTTGCGTGCCCGTCTTGAAGCCTTGATCACCGAAACCCAGAAACGCAAACCACCGAGCAGGGCCTCCCTGGTCCGCGAGGGATTGATTGATGGAATTCGCCCCGTGCGGTCGTTGCTCGTCGCCATTGCAAAGCTGCCCTGGCAGGCCACCGGCGAGCATCCTGCCATCGAGTACCTTGCCAAGCTGCAAGCTTTATATCTCAAAGGATCCAGAAAGCTGCCAGTTGAAGTGGTGGCACCAAGTCTGGGAATGATCTGGCAGGTTTCGATCTCCAGCCCAGACCGGGAACGGGCGTTTCAGGCGTTGGAGGTGGCCACCCTGTTTGCCCTGCGCCGCGCGGTGCGCAATGGCTCGGTCTGGATTGAGCACAGCCTGAGCTTTCGGGGTCGTGCGCGCTTGTTCTTCACGGACGAGCGTTGGCAGGCAGAGTCCAAGAAACACTATGCCCGTCTATCGTTACCCAGCAAGGCTGCCACTTTCTTGAAGCCTTTGCTGGCCAGAGTAACTGCCGGTGTCGATGCGGTGGCCGCTGCAGCCCGCAGTGGCGTACTGCGCGTGGATGATGAACTCCATTTGTCGCCATTGCCCGCAGAGGACGAAGACCCAGAAGTGACCAAGCTGCGCGCGGCTTTGGATCACCGCATCGGTGAGGTTCAATTGCCGGAAGTGATTCTGGCCGTTGACGCCCAGGTGCGCTTTAGCTGGATCATGCTCGGACGTGAGCCGCGCTCTACCGACGAGCTGCTGATGGTCTATGCCGGCATCATGGCCCACGGCACCAGTCTGACTGCGGTCGAATGCGCGCGCATGATTCCGCAATTGTCTGCCACCAGCATTCGCCAGGCCATGCGCTGGGCGCGGGACGAACGGCGTCTGAGCCAGGCCTGCCAGGCTGTGCTGGAATTCATGCAGCGACACCCGATTGCCGCCACTGGGGGCGGTCCGATTTGGCATCTTCTGACATGATGACCATGGAGACCACCAAACGGGTGTGGCAAGCCCGGCTTGATCCTCGGCGCAACACACCTTCCATTGGAATCTACTCCCATGTAAAAGACCGGTGGGGCATCTTCCATGCGCAGCCCTTTGTGCTCAATGAGCGCCAGGCGGGCGTGGCCATTGAAGGTGTCATCCGCCAAGAAAAGCTGGAGACCAGCCAGCTTGCTGTGGATACCCATGGCTACACCGACTTTGCCATGTCACATGCCCGTTTGCTTGGTTTTGATCTTTGCCCGCGGTTGAAGGAACTCAAACAGCGCCACCTCTTTGTGCCACGCGGCACCAAAGTGCCCGCAGAAATCGCTGCGGTGTGCGAAGCCAATGTCGACGTCGCTTTGATCGAAAGCATTGGGATAGTCTGGTGCACCTGGCAGCCTCGGTCATGAGCGGACATGCCAGTGCGGTGGCAGCTCTTGCGCGGTTCGGTTCTGCCGCCCAGGGCGATCCAATCTATGAGGCTGGCGTGCAATTGGGGCGGTTGCTGCGTACGGCGTTTTTGGCTGACTACTTTGTCAAGGACGCTTTCAGGAACGAGTTGCGCCGGGTGCTCAATCGGGGCGAGGCTGTTAACGCCCTCAAGCGCGCCATTTATACCGGCCGGATCAGCCCGGCGCAGGCCAAACGTGTCGATGAAATGCAGGCTGTGGCCGATGCGTTGAGCCTGATGGCCAACATCGTGATGGCGTGGAATACCTCACAGATGCAGGCGGTCCTGGATCGCTGGTCGAACCGCCGCCAGGTCATTCCACCGGAACTGATCGGGAAGATTGCGCCCACCAGGCTGGAGAGCATCAACTTGCGGGGTGTGTTTCGCTTCCCGGTTGACCGCTATGCTGACCAAATCCTGCCTTCGCGGCCAAATGCATCGATAACTGGCACCAATGGATGAAACCGACCACGGTTTGACGCCACGAATCGCAGATTTGAAAGTGAACAGGAAAGTCAATGAAATCAACGATCTACCAACACCACCTCCGCGCCAGTGCTAGCTTTTCGTACCGTCACTTATTGCACTGAAAACGAGGAGACCCCGATTAGCGCCATCGAGCGCTGCCGCACGTCCGCGCTGGGTGGTCACGTCGAGCAGTGCGACGCCTGCGGGCACCAGCGCATCGCTTTCAACAGTTGCCGCAACAGGCACTGTCCGAAGTGCCAGTCGCTGGTGCGCGCCCAGTGGCTGCAGGACCGGCAGGCCGAACTGCTGCCGGTCGAGTACTTTCACATCGTCTTCACCGTACCGCAGGAGATTGCCGCCATCGCGTACCAGAACAAGGCCGTGGTGTACGACATCCTGTTTCACGCCACCTCTGAGACGCTGCGCACCATCGCCGCCGACCCCAAACATCTCGGAGCCGAGATCGGCTTCATCACCATCCTGCATACCTGGGGCCAGAACTTGCTGCATCACCCGCATCTGCACTGCGTCGTGCCCGGCGGTGGGGTGGCCCCGGACGGCAAGCGCTGGATCGCCTGCCGAGCGGGCTTCTTCCTGCCGGTGCGGGTGCTGTCGCGGCTGTTTCGCCGCCTGTTCCTGACACAGTTGCGCAGCGCCTTCGACAACGGGGAACTGCGCTTCTTCAACGGCCTGGCTGCGCTACAGGATTGCGATGCCTTCGCCAGCTACCTGGCGCCCGCAACCCAGGCCGAGTGGGTGGTCTACGCCAAGCCACCTTTCGGCGGGCCCGAGCAGGTCCTGAACTACCTCGGGCGCTACACCCATCGCGTGGCGATCTCCAACAACCGCCTGGTCGACTTCGCCGATGGCGAGGTGGCCTTTGCGTGGAAGGACTACCGCCACGAATCGCGCCACAAGGTCATGCGCCTGGATGCCCAGGAGTTCGTCCGCCGCTTCCTGCTGCATGTCCTGCCCCTGGATTCCAGCGCATCCGCCACTATGGGCTCCTGGCCAACCGCTATCGCGAGACCAAGCTCGACCACTGTCGCCAGCTGCTGGCGGCACCCGCACCGGTCGTGGAGTTGCCCGATGCACCGCTGGACTATCGGGACCGCTATCAGCGCCTGACTGGCGTGTCTCTGCGCGACTGCCAGCATTGCGGTCGTGGCCAGATGGTGCGAATCGAATCCTTTCTGCCGGGAACCTTGCCGCGCGGTCCGCCGCCCATCCCCTCATGAACACAAGCCCGGCCTTCACCCCATGCGCTTCCAGATCCGTGTCGCGAAGCGATAGGTGTCCCTTTGCATGCTCACGCCCATCAATGGCGAGAGCCTCTCGCCACGCCCTCGTGGCAGCGCCAATGCACACGCCGCAGCCCCCCGTTCTTCGGTGCCAGCTCAACCCAGCGCTGCAATTTCCTCAGCCTTGCGCACCTGCGCCTCGCGCTTGGACAAGTCGGTGCTGATTCAATCCCCATAGCGCACCACCACCTGGACGGCGGTTTAGTTCAACGGATCTTTAGCCTACCGGCTGCGGAACAGGCGTCGCGGGGTTGATCAGCGTCTGCGCGCCGCAGCCGCCAGGCTAAAGACTCTCTGCATTATGCACAGCTGTACATAAAGGCTGACTGCAGCCGGTCAGGTTTTGCAGCCCAATGACAGTCGCCGCCGAAACCTGCCATTCGTCATCCTGCGAGGCGCCCAACCGCTGTAAATTCGGCAGCGGCCACTCATCAGCGATGGGCTATTGCCTGCCATGCGTTGCCCTGCCAATGTCAGATGTTGTCATCGCCCAGACCTGACCCCGAGTGAGTACGTCAAAAAGAGGTCGGGTCAACAAGCCGGAAGCCGTCCAACTCCAGTTTGAAAGTGTCCGGATATGGGGGAGACGTCACAACTTCGAACTGGAAGATGATAATTGTCTACAGAAGCGGTTGAAGTCCAGTACATTGATACGCGTGCTACTCCTTTCCATTCTTAAGCAACGGGGGCCAGCTGTTGACCTGCAGCATTCGAACCTTTTCGACCTACCTCAATGATGTCGATCGACTTCTAGAGGAAATGCCCCCGCTTTCTGCTCTGGATGGGTGCGTGAGGCGGCTGGCTAAGGTGCTGGGCTTTGATTCGGCCTGGTATGGGTTCCTGGGCTGGGAGACTTCAAGCGCGGGCAATGGCGTGCCGTCAAACTCAAGCAATACCGGCCCGGTGATGCATGGCACGGCTGCGCTGAACCTGCCGGGTGACTTCTATCAAACATGGCAGGCGATGAGCCACGAAGATCTGTTGCTTGATCAGATTCGCAAGGCCCCGAGACGAGTTGCCACGTACCTGCGAAGTCAAGCCGTGCAGACGGACGGGATGATGGCGATGGTGGATCGGTATGGCATCGGGTCCATCGCCACAGCCACCCAGATACGAACGGATCATCAAGGCTCATTGTTCTTGGCCTGTTTGCGCCATGGGGATCGTCCGTGCGCCGCTGGCACAACGGAGAACGCGATTTTCTGTACGCATCGGTTGAGGTGTTGGACCGACAAATCCGCCAACGGGCAGACGTGACTGCCGCGACTAGCGGTGAGGGTGTTGAGCTGCTGGTCTCCGCTGCCGGGCACTGCGTCTTTGGCGGTGCCGGGTTGCTTGCCTTGGGAATGGATGCTGAGGGCCCCGTCCGCGATAAGTTGCAGGCAGCCATCCGAACGGCACTGACGCGCACCGGTCGACTCGTGGCTGATGATTTGGGACTGGTCATCACCGCGAAGCCAGCCAAAGTCGACGACGGCGCTGGACTTCGGAGAGTGCACGTCAGACCCCTGTCACCGGTCAGTCGGTTAAGCCCGCGCGAAGCGGAAGTGGCAGCACTCTTGACCCAAGGCCTCAGCCATAAACACGTCGCGCGCCATCTGGGTATTTCCCCGGCTACGGTGCGCAATCAGACGAGCCAAATCTACGACAAGCTGGGCGTCCACAACCGAGCGACGCTGGCCTCCGTCCTTGCTTCGGCCAGCCCCGACCGATCTTCGCCACCATAGGTCATTTGCATCATTCAAAAGATTGACGCTTTGCTGCAAGCTCTCTTTGCCCTGAAGTGACAGGACATAAATAAGGAGCTTGAGACATGGACTTGAAGGACTACAGCGCACATGACGCCACTGGATTGGCCGATTTGGTCAGAGCCGGAGAAGTGAGCGGAGCAGAACTCACCGACTGTGCCAACCGCGCAATCGATTCGGTAAACGGTTCAATCAATGCCGTTGTCCGCAGGCTGGACCCTCCAGTGATGGGCGACAGCGAGGGCGCTTTTGCTGGCGTGCCATTTTTGGTCAAGGACCAGGTTCTGGCGGTAGGCGGCGTGCCGCAAATGATGGGCACCCGCATGCTGGCCAAGGGCGAGTTCATTCCTCCGGCAGACAGTGAACTGTTCACGCGCTTTCGCAAGGCGGGCCTCAACACCATCGGGATCACAGCAACGCCCGAGTTCGGCTTCAACGCCACCACCGAGTCGGTTCTTCACGGGCCCACCCGCAACCCCTACAACCTCGATCGCTCTTCTGGCGGCTCTTCAGGGGGTTCAGCGGCCGCTGTAGCGGCTGGCATTGTGCCCGTGGCGCATGCCAACGATGCCGCAGGTTCCATACGGATTCCAGCGGCCTCTTGCGGCCTGATCGGATTGAAACCATCTCGGGGCCGAACGCCTCTTGGCCCTTACCACGGGATGCCAGTGCTCGGTATGGCCTGCGAATTCGCCGTGACCCGAACGGTACGCGATTGCGCGGCATTGCTCGATGCTGTCGCAGGCCCCGACATCGGCGCGACCCAAGGCATCGCCTTGCCAACCCAGTCCTACGTGCGCGCGATTGCTTCCGACACCCGGCCACTGAAAGTAGCGTTGGTGCGGCAGTGGCCCAAGGCGCCGGCGGTGGAGCGGCAAATCGACGAGGCGCTGCAGCGCACCGCCCGCTTGTTGGAGGCCCAGGGGCATGTGATTGAGGAAACGGCGCCTGTCTATGACGTTGATGCTTTCATGCGCGCGAATTTTTCGGCGTGGATGTCTTTCCTTGCGGTGGGGGTCAATGGGTTGAAAGCCGCTATGGGCCGTGAACCTGGGCCAGATGTGCTTGAGGCAGTGACGCTGGCCTGCGCGCAGGCGGGCAACGCATTGACGGCGATGGACATCGAGGATGTGTTTGCCGTGATGAACACCATGTCCCGAAGTCTCGGCGTATTTCTCACGCGCTACGACATCATCTTGATGCCCGCCTTGAAACGCACGCCACTGCCCCTTGGGTACCTGGATCAAAACGATGCGAGTCTCGACGCTCATGGCTGGTACGACCGGCTCTTCGATGCGATTCCTTTCACGGCGCAGTTCAACATGACCGGACTGCCAGCGCTAACCTTGCCAGCAGGCATGCATGACGAGATGCCCGTCCCCATTCAAATGGTGGCGGGAATGGGGCGTGAAGATGTTTTGCTTCAGGTCGCTCGTGACCTTGAACGATTGCAGCCTTGGCGAGCATTCAGGCCCAAAGTGTTCGCTCAATAAAAGTGGATTCTTCAAACCTGCTCAACTCAAGCCTTTGACGTTCCCGGGAAACCTCAAACAAAGTTAAAACACCGGGGTCAGATGTTGGTATCCGTTCTCGGTCTTCGCACTGGCATTTTTGAATGTGGCGAACCCTGAGGAAATCAATATGCGCTACCCATAAGGTTCCTGTGCGGACGCTAGGACAGGTGTAGACTTCTGGAAGGTGGGCTTCACCCGCTTCGCTAAACAGTTTTCAACTTCCAGTTCAAAGATACTCATAGTCCATGGATGCCTT
This sequence comes from Variovorax sp. PBL-H6, assembly GCF_901827155.1. NCBI lineage: Bacteria > Pseudomonadati > Pseudomonadota > Betaproteobacteria > Burkholderiales > Comamonadaceae > Variovorax > Variovorax sp. PBL-H6. The sequence goes on along the minus strand of NZ_LR594660.1, from coordinate 473,240 downwards.
GAGATCGATAGCACCTGTTGGGCCTTGGGGGCGTCGTCGTTCGAGACAAAGCGCAGTAGCGACATTTCCCCAAAGTCGGCCGTATCTAAAACTGGACATAGGGCCTCAGAGGCTGCGTATCCCTCCGATGGCGGCTTGGGTACAAAGAGCGAGAAGTCATGGCGCTCCCGCAACCAGCAGCAACCGCTGCTTATGGAAAGCTCTCCATAATGCAGAGAGTCTTTAGCCTGGCGGCTGCGGCGCGCAGACGCTGATCAACCCCGCGACGCCTGTTCCGCAGCCGGTAGGCTAAAGATCCCGTTGAACTAAACCGCCGTCCAGGTGGTGGTGCGCTATGGGGATTGAATCAGCACCGACTTGTCCAAGCGCGAGGCGCAGGTGCGCAAGGCTGAGGAAATTGCAGCGCTGGGTTGAGCTGGCACCGAAGAACGGGGGGCTGCGGCGTGTGCATTGGCGCTGCCACGAGGGCGTGGCGAGAGGCTCTCGCCATTGATGGGCGTGAGCATGCAAAGGGACACCTATCGCTTCGCGACACGGATCTGGAAGCGCATGGGGTGAAGGCCGGGCTTGTGTTCATGAGGGGATGGGCGGCGGACCGCGCGGCAAGGTTCCCGGCAGAAAGGATTCGATTCGCACCATCTGGCCACGACCGCAATGCTGGCAGTCGCGCAGAGACACGCCAGTCAGGCGCTGATAGCGGTCCCGATAGTCCAGCGGTGCATCGGGCAACTCCACGACCGGTGCGGGTGCCGCCAGCAGCTGGCGACAGTGGTCGAGCTTGGTCTCGCGATAGCGGTTGGCCAGGAGCCCATAGTGGCGGATGCGCTGGAATCCAGGGGGCAGGACATGCAGCAGGAAGCGGCGGACGAACTCCTGGGCATCCAGGCGCATGACCTTGTGGCGCGATTCGTGGCGGTAGTCCTTCCACGCAAAGGCCACCTCGCCATCGGCGAAGTCGACCAGGCGGTTGTTGGAGATCGCCACGCGATGGGTGTAGCGCCCGAGGTAGTTCAGGACCTGCTCGGGCCCGCCGAAAGGTGGCTTGGCGTAGACCACCCACTCGGCCTGGGTTGCGGGCGCCAGGTAGCTGGCGAAGGCATCGCAATCCTGTAGCGCAGCCAGGCCGTTGAAGAAGCGCAGTTCCCCGTTGTCGAAGGCGCTGCGCAACTGTGTCAGGAACAGGCGGCGAAACAGCCGCGACAGCACCCGCACCGGCAGGAAGAAGCCCGCTCGGCAGGCGATCCAGCGCTTGCCGTCCGGGGCCACCCCACCGCCGGGCACGACGCAGTGCAGATGCGGGTGATGCAGCAAGTTCTGGCCCCAGGTATGCAGGATGGTGATGAAGCCGATCTCGGCTCCGAGATGTTTGGGGTCGGCGGCGATGGTGCGCAGCGTCTCAGAGGTGGCGTGAAACAGGATGTCGTACACCACGGCCTTGTTCTGGTACGCGATGGCGGCAATCTCCTGCGGTACGGTGAAGACGATGTGAAAGTACTCGACCGGCAGCAGTTCGGCCTGCCGGTCCTGCAGCCACTGGGCGCGCACCAGCGACTGGCACTTCGGACAGTGCCTGTTGCGGCAACTGTTGAAAGCGATGCGCTGGTGCCCGCAGGCGTCGCACTGCTCGACGTGACCACCCAGCGCGGACGTGCGGCAGCGCTCGATGGCGCTAATCGGGGTCTCCTCGTTTTCAGTGCAATAAGTGACGGTACGAAAAGCTAGCACTGGCGCGGAGGTGGTGTTGGTAGATCGTTGATTTCATTGACTTTCCTGTTCACTTTCAAATCTGCGATTCGTGGCGTCAAACCGTGGTCGGTTTCATCCATTGGTGCCAGTTATCGATGCATTTGGCCGCGAAGGCAGGATTTGGTCAGCATAGCGGTCAACCGGGAAGCGAAACACACCCCGCAAGTTGATGCTCTCCAGCCTGGTGGGCGCAATCTTCCCGATCAGTTCCGGTGGAATGACCTGGCGGCGGTTCGACCAGCGATCCAGGACCGCCTGCATCTGTGAGGTATTCCACGCCATCACGATGTTGGCCATCAGGCTCAACGCATCGGCCACAGCCTGCATTTCATCGACACGTTTGGCCTGCGCCGGGCTGATCCGGCCGGTATAAATGGCGCGCTTGAGGGCGTTAACAGCCTCGCCCCGATTGAGCACCCGGCGCAACTCGTTCCTGAAAGCGTCCTTGACAAAGTAGTCAGCCAAAAACGCCGTACGCAGCAACCGCCCCAATTGCACGCCAGCCTCATAGATTGGATCGCCCTGGGCGGCAGAACCGAACCGCGCAAGAGCTGCCACCGCACTGGCATGTCCGCTCATGACCGAGGCTGCCAGGTGCACCAGACTATCCCAATGCTTTTCGATCAAAGCGACGTCGACATTGGCTTCGCACACCGCAGCGATTTCTGCGGGCACTTTGGTGCCGCGTGGCACAAAGAGGTGGCGCTGTTTGAGTTCCTTCAACCGCGGGCAAAGATCAAAACCAAGCAAACGGGCATGTGACATGGCAAAGTCGGTGTAGCCATGGGTATCCACAGCAAGCTGGCTGGTCTCCAGCTTTTCTTGGCGGATGACACCTTCAATGGCCACGCCCGCCTGGCGCTCATTGAGCACAAAGGGCTGCGCATGGAAGATGCCCCACCGGTCTTTTACATGGGAGTAGATTCCAATGGAAGGTGTGTTGCGCCGAGGATCAAGCCGGGCTTGCCACACCCGTTTGGTGGTCTCCATGGTCATCATGTCAGAAGATGCCAAATCGGACCGCCCCCAGGTGGCGGCAATCGGGTGTCGCTGCATGAATTCCAGCACAGCCTGGCAGGCCTGGCTCAGACGCCGTTCGTCCCGCGCCCAGCGCATGGCCTGGCGAATGCTGGTGGCAGACAATTGCGGAATCATGCGCGCGCATTCGACCGCAGTCAGACTGGTGCCGTGGGCCATGATGCCGGCATAGACCATCAGCAGCTCGTCGGTAGAGCGCGGCTCACGTCCGAGCATGATCCAGCTAAAGCGCACCTGGGCGTCAACGGCCAGAATCACTTCCGGCAATTGAACCTCACCGATGCGGTGATCCAAAGCCGCGCGCAGCTTGGTCACTTCTGGGTCTTCGTCCTCTGCGGGCAATGGCGACAAATGGAGTTCATCATCCACGCGCAGTACGCCACTGCGGGCTGCAGCGGCCACCGCATCGACACCGGCAGTTACTCTGGCCAGCAAAGGCTTCAAGAAAGTGGCAGCCTTGCTGGGTAACGATAGACGGGCATAGTGTTTCTTGGACTCTGCCTGCCAACGCTCGTCCGTGAAGAACAAGCGCGCACGACCCCGAAAGCTCAGGCTGTGCTCAATCCAGACCGAGCCATTGCGCACCGCGCGGCGCAGGGCAAACAGGGTGGCCACCTCCAACGCCTGAAACGCCCGTTCCCGGTCTGGGCTGGAGATCGAAACCTGCCAGATCATTCCCAGACTTGGTGCCACCACTTCAACTGGCAGCTTTCTGGATCCTTTGAGATATAAAGCTTGCAGCTTGGCAAGGTACTCGATGGCAGGATGCTCGCCGGTGGCCTGCCAGGGCAGCTTTGCAATGGCGACGAGCAACGACCGCACGGGGCGAATTCCATCAATCAATCCCTCGCGGACCAGGGAGGCCCTGCTCGGTGGTTTGCGTTTCTGGGTTTCGGTGATCAAGGCTTCAAGACGGGCACGCAACTCAGCATCTGGCACCGCACCTTGCGCGCTCAAGGCAACAAGTTCGCCGAGCAGCGTTTTGTACATTGCGGCCCAATTGACGGTAGCGGGGACATCGGCGGCAGCCTGACGCCACAGATCGGCGATCCGGCGCTGCACCATAAGGATCAACTGGTCTGTGGTGGTGAACAGGCAATACCGAAGAAAGCATGCGACCTCCACGGTGCGCGCTGGCTCTTTGATCTTGGCTCCGGCTGAGGGCGGCCTGGAGACAAGTCGGCGCGCGTAGCGGCGCAAGATGAGATCGGGGATGTCTGCCAGGTGCTTATGAACGTCCAGCGTGTAAAGCAGGTCGATGCGCTCCAGTACCTCGCTGATTTGGCGGGTTGAGTGTTTCGCCGGTGCAGCCCATAGCCAACTCTGCTGGGTTTGTCCATCTGGGCGCAGCTCTGAAACTGAGGCTCGCCAGCGATCAAGTGTTGCTGGATCAACGCTGGCGGCGATGGCGGTGCCTGTTTCAACTTCAAGCTGGGCAAGTGCCGCCGCAATCAGTGTCCGAATTGCCCGCTCGTGCACGATCACCAGCTTGTTCTTGTACAGCCATTGACGCGCCCGCACGAGTAGCTGATCGCGGTCGGCGCAGCGCGCCACTTCGTCGCGCAGTTCACGTACCAGTGAGCGGCGCTGGTGCTCGCTCATCCACTGGAATCCAAGGACCGTGCAGGCTACTTGTTGGTGATCGAATAGCGTGCGCCCGCGTTCATACATGGCTCTCAGCGAGGCGACTTCTGGTGCTGCAATGCCAAGCTCGTTGCCAAGGTGGCGCCACAAGGCTACTGGAATTACCCGAAAGGCACCGAGCAAACGCCCACTCATGCGCAGGAAACCAATATGGAGCGCCAGACCAAGCTTGTGGGAATCACCTCGGCGTGCATTGATTGCGTCGCGCTCGGCACCATCGAAGGTGAAAAATGCCTTCATCTCGAAGTCGCTGATATCGCGGGGGAGCCCACGCATCCCCAAAAACGTTGTGTGCCAACCCTGCATCGTGAACCTCAAAAGTGGGAGGCCACCATACCCGTTTACAAAGCGAACAGGAAAGTCAATGAAATCAACGGTCTACCCAGACCACCCCCGCGCCAGTGCTAGCTTTGCGTACCGTCACTTATTGCACTGAAAACGAGGAGACCCCGACTACAGGCCTGGCCCGAGTTGACCGGCTCCCGGCTGCTGCGTGAGATCCGGGTGTTGACGCCGACCGAAAACTGACCATCTAGAGGTCGAAGTGCCTACTGAAAATTGACCAGGGTGTTCCACTGACCTGCTGAAACTTTCAGCAGGGAAATTAGGTGATCACCATGGACATGATTGGCAAGGTCAGGCGCATGAAGCTGCGCGACCAACTCTCCCTGAGCGAGATTTCCAAGCGAACCGGCTTGGCCCGAAACACGGTCAAGAAATGGCTCAAGGCCCCCGGCCATGAGCCTCCGAAGTACGAGCGACGCGTCGTTGAGCGCAAGCTCACGGCGTTCGAGGGCACGCTGCACCAGGCGCTGGCGGCCGATGCGCACCGGCCCAAGCAAAGCCGGCGTTCTGCAAGGGCACTGTTCTCCCAGATCCAGGCGCAGGGTTACCGCGGTGGCTACAGCGCGGTCACGGACTTCATCCGGGCGTGGCGCACGCGCTCTGACAGCAGTCCGGCCAAGGCGTTCGTGCCCTTGAGCTTTGAGTTGGGCGAGGCGTTCCAGTTTGACTGGAGCGATGAGGCGATGGTGGTGGGCGGCGTGTTCTACAACGTGCAGGTCGCGCATTTGAAGCTGTGTGCCAGCCGAGCGTTCTGGCTGGTGGCGTATCCCAGCCAGGGGCACGAGATGCTGTTTGACGCGCACACGCGCTCGTTCCAGGCGCTTGGCGGGGTGGCGCGGCGGGGCATCTACGACAACATGAAGACCGCGGTGGACAAGGTCAAGCGGGGCAAGGGGCGCATCGTCAACGCGCGCTTTGCGGCCATGTGCAGCCACTACCTGTTCGACCCGGACTTCTGCAACGTGGCCTCGGGTTGGGAGAAAGGGGTGGTGGAGAAGAACGTGCAGGACAGCCGCCGGCGTATCTGGATCGAGGCGAGCACCCGGCGCTTCGGCTCATTCATCGAACTCAATGCCTGGCTGGCAGAGCGTTGCCGCTCGGTGTGGGCCGACACGTCGCACCCGATCCATCGACAGTTCACCGTGGGTGAGATGCTGGAGTTGGAGAGGGGCCACCTCATGTCCATGCCGACGCTCTTTGATGGTTATGTGGAGCGCCTGGCCCGGGTAAGCAGCACCTGCCTGGTGGTGGCCGCCCGCAACCGTTACTCGGTGCCGTGTGAATGGGCGGGTCACATCGTGAGCACCCGGGTGTATCCGGAGCGGGTGGAGGTGGCTGCCATGGATGCGGTGGTGGCCAGCCACGCCCGGCTCTCGGGCAGTGGACAGACCGTCTTTGACTGGCAGCACTACATCGACCTGGTGCAGCGCAAGCCGGGTGCGCTTCGCAATGGAACACCCTTCCTGGATCTGCCGCCTGCGCTGCTGCGGCTGCGGCAGTCTTTGTTGCGCCACGCCGGAGGTGACCGGGTCATGGCGCAGGTGCTGGCGGTGGTTCCGCAGGCGGGTTTGGAGGCGGTGCTGGTGGCTGTAGAGCTGGTGCTCGAAGGCATGGCCCCCAGCGGCAGCATCAGCGTGGAGCACGTTCGCAATGTGCTGGCGCGGTTGAACAACCCGGTGACCCCAATGCAGGCCGAGACCGCGCTGCAATTGACCTTGGCGCCCAAGGCCGACACAGCGCGGTACGACCGGCTGCGTCCCACCCACCTGGATGATCAGGAGGTGCGTCATGCGTGATACGACACGGGATGTTCACGCGCAGCTCAAGGCATTGAGGTTGAACGGCATGGCCGTGGCCTGGGCGGATCTGGTCGAGCAAGGTGGGGACTCGACGCTGGATGCCTCACGCTGGCTGGTGGAGCATCTGCTGCAAGCCGAAGATGCGGACCGGGCGATGCGCTCGATTGCGCACCAGATGAAGTCGGCCCGCTTCCCCATGCACCGCGACTTGGCCGGGTTCAACTTCGAGGTGTCGCAGGTGGACAAGGCGCTGATCCAGAAACTCTCAGACCTGTCCTTCACCGACGATGCGCAGAACGCTGTGCTGATCGGTGGGCCTGGCACGGGCAAGACGCACCTGGCCACCGCACTGGGCATTGCCGGGTTGAGCCGGCACGCCAAGCGGGTGCGGTTCTACTCCACGGTGGATCTGGTCAACGCGCTGGAGCAGGAGAAAGCCCAAGGTCGCGCAGGCCGCATTGCCATGAGTTTGGTGCGCATGGACCTGGTGGTTCTGGACGAACTGGGCTACTTGCCGTTCAGCCAGTCCGGTGGTGCCTTGCTGTTCCACCTGCTGTCCAAGCTCTACGAGCACACCAGCGTGATGATCACGACCAACCTGACCTTCGCGGAATGGTCCAGCGTGTTCGGGGACGCCAAGATGACCACCGCGCTGCTCGATCGGTTGACGCACCACTGCCACATCATCGAGACCGGAAACGAGTCCTACCGCTTCCGCCACAGCTCCAAGGAGGCCAAGGGCCGCATCAAGTCCAGGGAGCAGGAGCGCAAGACTTCAGCCAGTCAACCCTTGAATGAAGGGAGCGAGAAACCAGGAACGTCTCTATAGTTATCCACAGCTGACCTCCTGCGGAGGCAGCCTTAGCCCCTGGTCAAAATTCAACCGGCACAGCTGGTCAATATTCCATCGGCGCCAACAGCTAGGCGGCAATGCGCATGATGTGGTGCTGACCGACGGCAGTGGCCTGCTGACCGCAATTCGCCATTCCGTTCTTAGAGACCCAGTGGCGGCTGCGCAGCAGTCGCCCCGTGCCAATCCGGCAAACCTGAAGGCCATCCAGGATGAGCTGGTCCGCTGGGCAGACGCCAACGAGCCCGCCCCGGACGAGGTGAACGCACTCCAACTGCTTTTGCGTCGGCTAGGCGACCTGCGCTCCCGCTCGACCTCGTGCTTCGACAGCACGAACGTGCTCGCGGCGATGCTGACCGGCGTCGCACCTTCCCTTTCGACGGCACCACTTCATTACGCGATGTGGTTTCTTGTCGAAGCGTCGCTCCAGCATGGCCGCACCAACGCCTTCGACAGGACGGATGAGCTTGTACGCCAAGCGCGGTCCGGCGATTTTTTGCTGTCAGAGCAGGACCTGCCGGGCGGGTCCGGCGCCCCTGCGATTCCCGGCTGGGCACGCAAGTCGACGTTGCGGCTTGGCCGCAAGTACAGCGCTGGCTTCTCGCAGGCCCCCTGGGAGGGCGTAATGCGGTGCCTGCAGATGGACGATGCTGAAACCGAGCGCATGCGCGAGATGTACCTCACCTGCCTTCAGCACCCCAGCCCGACTGCTTGCGGTTAGGCAGAGCGCGGCGTTCGGTCGGTGGCGCGAGCACAAGCAACAGCACGGTCCGCACCGGCCGCGCCGCCAGCGGCCCAGGCGTTAAATGCGCTACTCGCCGGGAGCTCGGTCGCCCTCGGTTTCGAAGTTCTGACGCGCCGCTGCCCGGAGCACCTCGTCGGATTCGTGGTCGTATGTCTGGAAACCCCAGGCCTCCAGGTAGCCGACCAGCTCAGGTCGGGAAGCGCGTTCGATAGCCTCAAGGCTGCGGAGGAGCGGCAGAATCGTCATTCCCGACATTGTCTCCCAGGTCGCCACCTGTCCTCTGAGCGAGGTGCTTTGCCTGGAGAAGTGCCCTGCCTGCGTAGATTCCCGGCCGCAACCGAATTGCCTTCGCGCGTCGTGCCAGGAGCTGAGGTGCTTCTGGCACAGGCAAAGCGGGGCCCGTCGCGAGCACACCCAAGGGAGCTAGTCGTCCAGGTGCCGCGGACGGACCACCGGCTTCGAGTCCTTCAAGTCCTCGGGGGCCGACAGGTCCCAGACGAGATTGCAAGGGAAGACGACCTGGCACGCGGCCTTGATGAGGTTCGGCTGGCTTTTGTCGACCTTTCCGAAGAACGAGAAGACGTCCCTGCCGGAAATTTGCTTAAAAAGTGCGAGCAGGACCATCACCACAAAGAGCCAGAACCACCAGTGGCGGTGAAGTGGCTTGTCGTCTGGCCGTTCGTCTTCCGACATCAGCGCTTCAGGCGTTGGCCGCAATTGGCATGGCCATGCCGAGCGCCGACGCGGCGAGGGCGTTCTCGCCTTCGCTACCTGCGAGCGAATAGCCGCGCTCGAGCAGCCGCCGGGTGTAGTACTTGTTGTACATAAACGCCCAGATGATGCCGATGGCGAGCGCGCCGATGCCGAAGGTCATCAAGCCGATGATGACGGCGATGACGAAGCCGCCGATGAAGGTGAGGAAGTCGCCCCGGAAGAGCGCTGGGAAGAATCCGAAGAAGAGCGTCGTCCATGAGAAGCCGTAAAAGCCATTCTTCATGAGCCCGGTGTCCTTGTGCCGGAGAGCGATTCGAGTTGCCATGGCTGAGTTCCTCTTAGTGTTGTTAGTGTGCTGCCGGCCGTTCGACCCAATTTCTCACGTCGTGCACCAGGGGCAGTCTACGAGCGAGTTCCCGTACCGCCGGCTCGAGGGAGTGGTTTGTGTGCAGCATTGCGCACTTCGCTTCCTTGGATGGCGAGCGGTGGTATGGAAACTACGGGCCCCGCGCAGACCGGTTGCCCGCTGGCGGTTGCTCCGTGCAGCTATTCTTGGCCAATGGCCCTAAAACGTGAAAGAATAGATGCAGTTCGTTTAAAATGTGAGTGCCTATACAAGGCGTCACACTCAATCAAGCACATCGTGTCCAAGCACTGGTCCTTCTCGATTATTCGCACCTCCGCTGCCGCAGAGCACCGGGGGCGAATTACGTTGGGCGATTAGCCCCACCTTCGACCTCGACCTCCCAAGGCAGCGACTCACCCTCGCTGCCTTTTTGCTTTTCTGGACCCGAATCATGTACCACCTCAATCTCTTCAAGTCCTCGTTCGAACTCCCGCAACTGCATGCGGACAAAGCACCCTACCTCGCCCTCTGGGGCGCGCCGGCGACCGTGGACGCCTTGCATCGCAATCCTGTTGGCAAACCGCTCTTCCTGCTGCACGACGGACCTCCGTACGCCAACGGCGGCTTGCACCTCGGCCACTTTGTGAACAAGACCCTCAAGGACGCGCTCGTCAAGTTCAAGCGCCTGGACGGCTACTTCGCGCCCTTCGTTCCTGGCTTCGACTGCCACGGCCTGCCCGTGGAGCTCGAGGTCGAGAAGCTTGGCGTCTCAAAGGACGACCCCCGAGCCTTCGTCGAGGCCTGCCGAGCCTACGCGGAAGGCCAGGTCGCCAACCAGACCGCGGAGTTCCGCACCTTCGGGGTCGCTGCCGACTGGGAGCAGCCGTATCGCACGCTCGACCCGGAGTTCGAGGCCGGCGCAGCGCGCCTCTTCAGCGAGCTCCCCAACGTCGCCAAGCGGCTGCGGCCGGTGCACTGGTGCCCCGACTGCGCGTCGCCCCTGGCTGAAGCAGAGGTGGAGTACAAGGAGCGGGCTTCCGACAGCCTGGTCGTGCTGTTCCCCGTCGAGGGGCTGGAGAACACGTTCTTGCAGGTCTGGACCACGACGCCCTACACCCTGCCTGCCAACAAAGGCGTTGCCTACAGCCCGGCGCTCGACTACGTGGCGGTGGCGGACGGCGCGCGCACCCTGGTGCGAGCCCGGGCTCCGGAAGACGCCGCTGATACGCCTACGTTCGACCTGGCTGGCCGCCGCGCCTACAGCCCCTACACCGGAGAACTGGTTCCCTTGCTGCCTGCGGACTACGTGACGAGCAGCGGCACCGGCCTGGTGCACCTGGCGCCGGCGTTCGGAATGGACGACTTCCGGGTGGGAGAGGCACACGGCCTGGCGGTCGAGCACTACGTCGACGAGCGCGGCCGCTTCCTCCACGGCGAGATGGCCGGGATGAGCCTGCGGGAAGGCACGGCCCACGTGCTTGAGCGCGTCGCACCGCTCGTTTTCTCGCACGAGAACGTTCAGCACGAGTACCCGCATTGCTGGCGTCACAAGCGCCCCGTCTTCTTCCGCGCGTCGTCCGAGTTCTTCATGGAGTTAGCGGACGTCGGTCCCCGCGCGCTCGATGCGCTGCAGCACGTTCATTTCGTGCCGGAGGGGTCGCGGGAGCGGCTCAGCAGCATGCTGCGCTCGCGCACGTCCTGGTGCCTCTCCCGCTCCAGGCTTTGGGGGACACCCCTGGTCGACGCCTCCGACCCCGAGGACCGCGCCCTGGCGGCCCGAGTTGCAGGGGAGGGCGTCGAGGCATGGCATTCTGCAGGTCCACGTCGTACCCTCGATGTGTGGTTCGACAGCGGCGCCACGCATGAGCTCGTCATGAAGAAGCGCTTCGGGCGGACAGCGGACGTCTACCTGGAAGGTACTGACCAGCACCGAGGCTGGTTTCAATCTTCGTTGTTGACAGCGGTGGCCGCCGGCGGCCCGGCGCCGTACAAGGCCTTGCTCACCCACGGCATGGTGGTCGACGAGCATGGCCGCAAGTACTCGAAATCCAGCAAGAACTACCTGCCGCTGGACGAGCTCTTCAAGCGTTACAGCCCCGACGTGCTACGCCTCTGGGCCCTACAGCAGGATTTCACCAAGGAGCTCAAGCTGTCGCCAAAATCGCTGGACCAGACGGTGGAGCGCTACCGCAAGGTGCGCAACACACTCCGGTTCTGCTTGCAAAACCTGGTCGACTTCGATTTCGACTTCGCGCTGGCGGAACTCACCCACTCGCAGAACCGCCTGCAGGTCCTCGAGCTCCGGGAGCTGGTGACCGGCGTGCAGGAGGCCGCCGGCTTGTACGACTTCGCAGCGGCGACCGCGCTGCTCTTGAAGTATGCGGATGCGGTCTCCAGCGACTACTTCACTGCTGTCAAGGATGCGCTTTACTGCGAAGCTGCAGGCTCGGAGCGCCGGCGCGAGGTCCAGTACGTCCTGGCCTGCGTGCTCAACACCCTTCTGCGCCTGCTGGCCCCCGTTTTGCCGTTCACCGCAGAAGAGGTCTTCCAGTCGGTTCGTGATGCGCTGCGTCGTGAGGAGGCATCTGTGCTCCTGCTGACGCTGGGAGACCTGGCGCTTCCCTCTGTCGACACCCCGGACGAGCTTCTGGCCACCTACGACCAGCTGAAAGCGCTCAAGCGCGAGGTCAACCAGTACGTCGACGCGCACCGGCAGGATGGCCTGAAGTCGGCAAGCTCGCTTGAGCTGGCGGTGGTCGTGCCCGACACCCCTGCGGCACTCCTGGTCAGCGAGGCGGAGATGGTCGACTTCTTCGGCTGTGCCGAGGTGCGGCTCGGCCGCGGAAATGGGTACGGCGTACGCGTAGTCAGCTCCGAACGCGGGCTGTGTCCCCGGTGTCGCAGGCACAGTCGCACGGGGCTGTTTCTGGACCTGTGTGCACGCTGTGATGACGTGGAGGGCACGGCAGCGGCGCTGGGGGCCGCTGCGGCCTGAACGGAGCACCCGGCCTCAGGCCAGGCCGTGCCATTCGCCAAGCAGTTCGACCAGGCGGCGGTCCGAGAGCTGCCTGCTTGCGCAGGCCGCGACCAGCGCCTGTACCGCGGCTTGTTGCAACGGAGACAGCGAGGACAATGGGGTGCCAGCAGCAGACGCTTCAGGAGCCTGTCTGCGGTGCCCCACCTTGCTCGGCGCTCCTTCGGGCTGCCTGAGGTCCTCAATGGTCACGCCCAGAATACTGGCGAGCTTCTCGAGCGTGGAAAGCCTGTCGAGCCCTTCCCCCGCTCGCTCCATCTGAGACACCCGGGCCTTGCCGACGCCTAACTCCTTGCCGAGCGCAGTCTGCGTCAGGCCTGCGGCGATACGCAGTTCCCTTAATCTTGAAGGTGCAATGATTGTCATCAGGGAAAGAATACCTGTACTTTGGTACACCTATTCTAAACTACTCGGGCCAGGGCCGGAGGGCCCTTCTGGACATTTTCTTGAGCGGCGGAGAGATTTCCAGGTCGTACGCCGAAATCTGAAGGAACTCTTGCCATGGCGCAGGCCGCAAGCGTCGGCTCCGCACGAAAAAAGCCGCCCGGGAGGGGCGGCTGAAGAAGGGGGATGCGCTTAATTGCCCGAGTAGGCCTGGGCGGCGCGGCGGCAGAACATGTGACCAACGTCCGGTTCAAGCCGAGGGCGGAAGCACGTAGCCCAGGTTCAGCAGCAAGCCATCGCACCAAGCCTGGGATTCTGCGTCCCAGCCGTCGTCGCCTTTGGAGCCCGGATGCCAGTTGCGGTAGTCGGTGTGCAGGTCGGTGAAGGGCGCATTGCGCACACGCGGCGTCTTTTCGATGAATGCCACGCGGTTCGCGACCTCGTTGATGTCGGTTCCTTCGATGCAGCGCATCGAACAGTGATGAGCGCCGGGTACGGCAAGCCAGGCAGTGAGGCGCTGACCGGCCGCGGGAGGCGATTGGAGTTTCCGCATACAGGGTCCTTGAGAGTTGTCCTTTTACCTGTAGCCACCGCGTCCGCTGCCGCCAGGGGCGTTGGCCTAAAAGCGCCGCGTCGCCTGACTGCGTTCGGCGAGCAGATGTCCAGCTTTCTGGACAATTCCGCCCCTTTTGCCCAGCCCGTTGAACAAATGGCCGGAGGTCTTAAGCCTGCGAGACCGCAGGAGTCGCTATAGGCGGTACGGGTTCCATTGCCCATCCGCCTGCGCCCTTCGGGGTATGGAAAAGCAATGTTTTCAAGGCACTGTGCCCATCCATCCGATTCACCGGAAGGTTGCGCTCAGCAAGGCAGGCACTGGCGACAAGACAAGCGACCTTCCAGGTCAAAAGGACAACCATGCAGTTTTTTATCGGACGCCTCCGCGTCACTGACGCCAATGACAGCCACGCAGTCAACTGCTGCGCCAGCGCAATGGACCGGCACGAAGCCGCGGAGCTCTTCTCTCGTCGCGCTTGTACCTACGGGTGGGGGCCGTTCACCGTAAGCGCCGACGGCTCTTTCTCCTTCAAGGAGGACCGCGGCCGCAACGTTCGCGTGGAAGAGGTGCTCGAGGTCAGCGCCGTCACGTTCCAAGAGCTCGCGCAATCGAAGTGGTTCGACGTCTGCGACTCCGGTCCGGCGGCCGTGCTCGAGTGTGAGGAGCCCAGCGAGCGCGTGAGAACGCTGTCGCGGCGCATCGGCCGGCAGCTGACCAAAATGGACGCCAAGGTTGCTCACAGCAAGCTTTTGCATGCAGTGGCTGCCAGCATCGGCGAGACGGACTGGCAAGTACTCGTGCACCAAAGGACCCCCACTGTCTGCAGCGCGCCCGACCAGGCGCCGCATTCGCAGACGGAGATTCCGGGAACTGGCTTCTTGTACCGGGTTCCGGTGTCAGTCGACACGAGCATGACCGCTATCGTGCTGGCGCGAGGCGATACCCCGGAGGACGCCATCGAGGCCGCCCGGCAGTTTGCAGCTGACGGCAAGGCACACTTCGAGGTTGACGACGGCAACTACCGCGGATTGGCCGACCACTACTGTCCCGACAAGAGCGAAGACGTGGTCTACCGGGTGGACGAGCCACAGGGCACCTCGGAGGACCCGAAGCTCGGCGGCGCCGTCTACGGCCCCTATGCCGTGGAGCTCACCAGCCTTGGCGGCTGCGACGACGAGCTGTTGTGGGCAGACCTGAGGGTCCTCACGGCAGACCGGTCGGTGGCAGACACCGAATCGTGCTTGTCCGCATGCCTAGTCAGCGCCACCCAGGCTGAGCGGGTGAAGTTCTGTGACAGAGTGGCTGCGCTCATGTACCGGTGTGCACCAGACCTCAGCAAGGTCAACCCCGACGACGTTCGCGGCCTGTTCGTGCGCGCTGTGCAAGGTGACCAGAGCGACGCTGCGTTTATCCAGATTGAACAAGAGGGCCTCCCTCCCAAGAAACCATAACCGGCTGGTCGTGCGATAGCGCACATCATTCCTGCGGCTCACCTTGGTGGGCCGCTTTTTTCTTGGTTCGCCGTGGCGGTCCGCTGCTAGCATCGGCTGCCATGCCGCATGCCCACCCTCCGGACCCCACATCGACGAGCGTCGCGCGCGCCGCAGTCCATACGCGGCTGAGCGACTTGGCGGACGTAGGCCTTAATGTGGCGCTCGCGCCCTGGCGCCTCGTGCGCATCCTTCTGTCGACCGCAGCGCCGCGGCTGCGAATCCTGGCACTTCTGGCACTGGTTCTTGCTTGTGCTTTGGCAGTCTGGCTCATGTCCCCCAGTGGCATCCTTGCCGCAGCCTTGGCCATCGCGTTCAAGTGGGACCTGCTGCGTGGTCTCGTCTACGCGGCAGGCATGTTCCTCAGCCCCGCGCTCCGTGCCGCCGTGGGCGCCGCTGCCTTCATGACCCTGTCCGCCATTTTTCTTCACGCCATCAGGCGGGCTAGCGTCGACCAGACGAAAGAACGCGTTTCGCCTAGATGACTTCGGAGGTCCGCCTAGCGCTCAAGAAACTCGCCATCGAGTTCGGCGAGCTGCTGGACGACCAGGGGTTCCCGTTCGGGCGACTGCAGGAACTCGACTGCATCGCCATCCTGGCCGGCGCGAGTGACTGGGCGGCTTTCAAGGTCGACCCTTTGCGATACCGAGGCGGCCCGGACTGCAAGCAGTTGCGGGCAGCGGCGGTGTTCGAGCACCTCAACCGACGCCCGAACGTCCGGGCTGTGCCGCCGGCAACGTTCCTGGACGTGCTCGGGAAGCTCAACCTCCCAGTAAGGTGGCAGCGGGGGATAAGTGCTGAGACCTAGACGGTGCATTCCCCTTTCTCAGCCCCTGACCCGCCAGCACCATGAAACCCGAATTCGACCAAGCCCTTTGTGAGAAGTACCCCCTTGTCTTCAAGGACCGACGCGGTGACCCGAGCCGCACGCTGATGTGCTTCGGCTTCGAGGTGGGAGATGGCTGGTACTCGCTCCTTGACGCTCTCGGCAGCCTCCTGGAGGCGGACCATCGGGCTGCCGTGCGCGAGTATGAGCACAAGCGGAGTATCGAGGGAACGGTGCCCTACAAGGGAGCAGAGCGAGTGAGCGCGGTCGACGTCGAACGTGCACGCCTGGCCATGTCCGCCGCGGCCGACCGCGTCCCTGTCGCGGTCCAGGTGAAGGAAAAGTTCGGCACCCTGCGCTTCTACGTCTCCGGCGCCAGCGACGAGCAGTACGCCTACATCGCATTTGCCGAGGCGATGAGCGCACGCACCTGCGAGGTTTGCGGCGCGCCGGGCGAACTTCGCAATTCCGGATGGATTAGGACGCTCTGCGACGTGCACGACACTGAGTAGCCTGGCTTCCGGCGCAAGCAATGCATCGCGGCATCGAGCCGTAAGCTCGTAGTGCTCGGCCAAATCAGGTCAGGCCTCTGATGGCCGGGCTTAGCGCCGGCTGTCCGTCTCGCAACGCCGGCACGCGCTTGCTGTCGGCACAGACCCGCTTCATGGCTATACGCGCTATCAATCGTTCAACCGTGCCAGCTCACCTCAGTGTGCGGGCCGAACAGGAGGAAATATGGAAGATTTGGTCACGAAGGTCACTAGGGTCATGCCCAGGCGCGATGGGTCGGAAGTCAAACTAGTGGCACAGGCGTACTTTGGCGCTGGCCTACACCGCTCGACGGGAGTTGACGTGTATCGCCGAGCGAGCCCCCATCAAAACTGGCAGTTGTGCAGCGACCAGCCCCACCCCGATTGGCGAACCCTGTCCGTCGATGCGTACTGCAAGCAGGGCCGGTCAGAGAAATTGCAAGCGGCCTCTCTGGGGGAAATCCTTGCCGTCGCCGCCCTGATTGGAAAACCGCTCCACAGCCTGCCTTCCGGTATCGAGCTTCAGTAACCGTCATTCCCGCCCACCGTGCGCTACTGCGCGCCGTGGGCGTCTTTTTTCTGCGCACTCCAGCCAGGTGCCGATTTCCCCTGAATGACGGAAAAAGCCCCGACCGAGAGTGGTCAGGGCACTGAAGGAGGTTAGGGGCGGTTGTCCTTACCGCAACGCTGGCACGCGCTACCGTAGTAGTTTCCGACGGTCATGAAGACGCCGCAGCCGTGGCATCGATAGCGCTCAGGCGCCTGCCGCTCGGGCTTGACCAACAGCGCTCGAAGCCACGGGTCGCTGAGTGCCGTCTTGTGGTCAACCGCACCTGCATCCACCGCTGGGCGACGCTGGGCTTCGACCAGAGTTCGGGGCCACGCAATGCCGGGGATGCCGTCCAGCTCGTCTGCACGGAACAGGCCTGCCAGGCCCAAGTTGGTCGCCGAGCTACCGTCACGCGTGCGAAAACAAATATCGTTTCCGATGTAGCGACGGTTGGCGTCCTGCACGTAGAAGAGGCCGCTTGCTTTCATCGCCTCGAAGGGGATTTCCTCGTGACGCGGCAGGTATTGCATGTCCACAACCGGGCGGGCGTGGTCGCGCAGGTAACCGGTCGGCCATGGGATGTCGGACTCGCGTGACGCGTGCTGCTTGAATGCGTCGAACTCGGAGAAGGGTTCAGCCTTAGACAAATCCGAGGTGTAGCCGCCACCGATGGCCCACCACATCAGGTTGTCGCCAACGTTGCCGCGGCTGTCCTGCAGGTGGAACGAAGGTGCTTCTGGGGAATTTCTCATTGTTGCTCCGTAGGTTTTCCTGGCTCCTATAGCGAGTGCCGCGGCGTTTGGGAGTGGGTCCCCCTAAAATAAATCCCTCGCCGCAGTTCTAAAAAGAAGACGCTCCAATGGCAAAGTCGAAATCGCGCAAGTCTCGTAACCCCCGCGCGCAGCCGCCCGCGTCTGCGCCAACGGCCGCGGCCGCAGCCGCTGCCGAGCATCCATCCCCAGGACGGCGGCCCTTTTCGGAGCTCCAGGCGCGCGCGGAACAGGCTCGCGCTGCACAGGACTTCGACACGTTGCTTGCGCTGGGTACGTTGCCCCCGGCGGAAATCGACGCAGAGCCGGACAGCAATCTTCAGGCGTGGCTGGCCTTGCAGGAGGTTCGCGGGCTTGCCGGTGACGAATCTCTGGACGCCTACGACCGTGTCAGGCAATCGGACAAGCCCCGGCTGACGGCGGCGCTGGCTCGCCTGAGCGAGCACGACCCGGACTTTGCAGTTCGACCCGAATTCGACGTGTACCTGCGGACGCTTGGCTACGACCTCAAGGACGCCTTGGAGGGTATGCGATGGCTGACCACCGCATGCCGCGCACAGCCAAGCCGCCTCGACCTTCTCGAGAACCTCCGCGGGCGGGTGCTCCGCATCATGCTTCGGGATGACTACCAGGAGCACGACGAAACCTGGACGCAGGAGGTGGAGGTCCGCGCGAACGCGGCCGGAGAGGTCGACCTCATCCTGCGCGAAGCACTCGAGCGCGCCTGGACCTCCGAGCTGGACGACTACGGTCGGTTGCTTGTCACCGCTCTGCGAGCCGACCTGGACATGCGCGTCGCTCAACCGTGGGAGGCTGAAACCGCTCTCGCGTGGGCAGGGAAGCTGGAGACCCCCGCGACTGCTCCGTATGAGGAAGGTGCGTCCAGGTCGGCTCGGGACGCGCTCACCCCTCAAATCTGGGCCCTTCTGTGGGAGTTCCAAAACACTCCGGTCAAGCATTTGGATTCCGTTTTCAGCCGGTACCCCGAAGGCCTGGGGCCGCGGTGTGATGGGCTGCGCAAGGTCGTGACGAGCTTGACTGCTAATGGCAGCGACCAGGAAAACCTCTTCTTTGAAGGCATGGCGCTCCTTGCGAGCGTGGCGGACCAGGAGGATGGCATGTTCGGCCAGGCCCTCACCGTGCAGCACAAGGGCAGCGTAGAGGTGTTGCCCGTGGGCTGGAACTCGTTCCTCGCGCCCAGCCTTAGTGAAAGCCTTGCCCGGCTCATGGACGAGGCCGAGCGCATTCGCTTTCAATGGCGTGACGAACTGGCTTTGGCAGCTGTGATTTGGACGGCCCTCGCGCAATACGCGGTAATAGACAGGGAACTGCCTGGGGATGATTCCAGCTTCGCATGGCTGGGGGACAAGGTGCCGCTCTTCGCATTCCAGGCGGCGCATGTCCATCCCCTGCCAGCGCAACGCCTGTTGTTGATGCTCCGAGCACTGCACGGCTGGCTGAAGCGGGGGCAGTTGCCGCCGACCACCCACGTCTGGGCTGACTTGGAGGGTATCCAGTTGAGCGCGGAGGAGCGAGCCGAGGTGCGGGCGCTACTTGGGAAGCTCGCGGTCGCGGACATGGCCGAACCCATATGGGAGGTCTGGCTGCAGGTCGGGGGCCCCGCCTTTGCGGCTCTGTGCAATGGCTTCGAGACCCAAGAGCATGCTGGCGTGCTCGCTCTCGCGCGGCAGTTCCGAGATGACCTTGAGAAAGGGGAGGGTGGCTTCCGACTTGGATATCTCGAGCAGCTGGCAGGCTCGTCCAGCCTGTCCTTGGAGAGCTACCTCTCGGTACTGGCGGATGAGCGGAAGGCACCTTTCGAAAAGTCCACGCTCGGCAACCTGCGGATATTGCTTGACAAGGAAAAGAGCGAAGCTGCGGCCGCGGCTGCCGTGACGCGCCTTACCGAGGCCGCATTGCCTGAACGCCTCGCTGAGGCGCGTGGCGAGCTTCTGAAGCTGGCAAAGGCCCGGCTCGCCGCACTGAAGAAGGAGGCCCAGTACGAGAAGACCGCGGTCAATCGTTGGCCCTCCATCGGAGCTCCCGCCCGAAAGCTCCTGGGCGTCCTCGCCCAAATTCAAACCTACAGCAGCATGGACGAGCTCGCCGACTACGCCCACATGGAGGTGAAGTGGGTTCGGTTCCACTACGAAAAGCTCGTCGATACCGGCATGATTTTCGAGAGTGCCGGCAAGTATCGAATCAACCCGCACATCGCTCCGCTCGTCGAGCAGGAGGACCAGCACAAGCTTGTTGGCCGAATCATCCGCGCGCAGGGGACGAGCACCGTCAAGCAGGTCTTCAACAGCGGGCTCGAGTTCCGCATCTATCAAATCATGACACAGCTGTGCCCGAACCACCTGGTGTTCCCGAACTGCGCGTTGCAGAGCTTCATGAAGTACGAGTTGGTGAAGGAACTCGTGACACCCGAGGACTTCAACTACTACCTGTTGGCAAGCGTGGACCTGCTTGTGGTCAATTCGACAACCTATATGCCGATGCTCGCCATTGAGGTCGACAGCATCTATCACGACACGGAGCGCCAGCAGAAGAACGACGGGAAGAAGGACCGGTTGTTCGCAACAGCCGGGGTCCCGTTCCTGCGCCTGCGCCCGGTCGGTAGCCCCTCCGAGCAGGTCGTGCGCGGCCAGGTGGCGGAGCACCTCGACGAACTGGTCCGCACCCTGCGGCCGGAGATTCCAGGCTACGCGCAGGCCCGCATGCTCCTCGAAGACCTGTCCGGCGGAAAACTCGTTCCTTGAACGAGTCGCGCCGCGAGTCAACTGGTCAAGGCTTGGTGAGCGCTACGCCCGACTAGGCCGGTTCGACGCCAGGCGGGCGGCCAGCCCCGCGACGGGCTCACGTTCTTGGCCTCATGGCCGGCCGGATTTAAACGGTCGTTGGCTATACGCGAAAAGCCCGTCTCAATGCGCTTCCATGCGCTCTCCTTTTCGCTTCTCGATGAACGCCTTTACCATGCGGCGCTCTGGCGCCGCCCTCGTCCTTGCAACAGTGCTGGGCTTCGCCGGCGCCGCAACCGCCGCACCAACCCTTGTCTTCAAGGTGCCTGCCACGGGGCTTACTGTTTTGGGAGCGCCTCCGGTCGGCGGTCCGCGGTCCGAGACGCCGAGCGACTCCGCGTTCAAGGCGGCAAGCGCGAGATTGGTGAATCTCCAAGCATCCGGCGCCCTTACGGTCGGAAGCACTGTCGAGCTGGTGGCCGACGTCGTCGATGCCGAGGGAGCGAAGGCCCCCGACGGTGTGGAGGTCCGATGGGCCGCAGACGTGGGCTTCCTGTCCGCGCCGACCACCTATACGGCCGGAGGAAAGGCCCGCGTCACCCTTGAAGCCCCCACGTTGGCCCAAACGATTCGCGTGACTGGAACGACGCCAAGCAGCGCAGCGTCAACGTCTCTCGAGGTGGCGGCCCGGCCCGACTACGGGCGCGCCACCGTGCTCTACGTCTTCGCAGCGCCCTCCACGATATCCGCGGGCGGCCAGACCACTCTGCGCGCGCTGGTTGCCGACCCGCACGGGAATGGCGTGAGCGACGGAGCAACCGTGCAATGGGAGAGCACGAGTGGAACGCTCAGCGCCGCAACGAGCCGGACCGCCGGCTACGGCGAAGCGACCTCCATCTTGACGGCAGGGGGCAGCCCGGGCATTGCCGTGGTGACCGCAAAGGGGTCGGCCTCCGACCCCGGCAAGTCCATCAATGTCACCGTCAACCGACGGCCCGGGGTCTATTTCGCTCCGCCATTGCCGACCACGGCCGAGGGAGACAACGCCGCCGGCTCAACTTTCAACGTGAACGTGTTTGCGAGCAACACCGCGAGCGTTCCAATGCCGCGCGCCGACTTTGGCTGGGACGGCCAAGGTCCGATGCCTGACATCAGCAGTGGCTGCGCCGCGATGATTCCGGCCTACAGCAACTGCATGGCGACGTACAAGTTCAGCACTGCCCAGCGAGGCACCTACTCCGGCACGCTTCAACTGAAGTTCGATGGCCAGGTCCTCGACGCGGCTCCCCTGACATACACGGTCTACACCAACATCTCACTCACCTCTCCGCAGACCGACGGGCTCATGACCCTGCTCTTCCAGGCACCGTCGCGCACGTCCGGCGACCCGGACGTCTTCACCTTCAACTCGACGTTGACGAATCCCGCTTCCTCGCATGAAGCGGTGTCGGTCGCCGGCGTGCGCGTCTCGGGCATCACCAACGGGACGAGCGTGGGCCTCGGCACCTGTGGGGCTGCCCTCGAGCCTGGGCAAAGCTGCGCGATTCAGGTGGCCTTCGTTCGCCCCTCGAGCTTCGTGACTGCGACGAACTTCTCCGTTTTCGTGGCGAAGCGCAGCCCGGCAGGGCGAGTGGCGGAGCAGCTCTTCATGTTGAGGGTCAGTCCAACCAACTGATAAGGGCTCAAGGCCTGGTCATGGGCGGACGGTAGCCCAAAGACAAGCGACGCCGAAGCGCCGCTTGCTGCCTGCAGTCGATATGCATGGTGCTAGATGCTCTCGTCCTGGTCATTGGCACACCCGAAGGTGACGCAAACGCCCGGCTATACCGAGCGCGCGAGAACATCATAGGCCCAGTCGCGCCGCGGCGCGATGCCGTCAGTCGGCAATTTCAGCGACGGTGCGTGGTCATGGGCCGGCGGCGATGCGCTCCATATGCTCCTCGAGCAGCTTGAACCGGTCGTTCAACTTGTCCATGCGCTGCACATTGCAGTGAAAGCAGAGGAGCGGGCCCCACGCCGTGCCGGCGGGCCGGCCGCAGCGCCACAGGCAGAGCTTGCCCGTGTGGTGTTCTGCGGAATTTCCGGGGTGGTCAGGGTCTTGGTAGGGGAGCATGCGAAGGTATAGGACCGCGATGTCTCTATCGGCAGCGCGCCGCACACGACCAAGAAAAAGCCGCCCGGGTGGGCGGCTGGAAGGAGGTGTAGGGGGCGCCCTGGAGAACCAATGTTCCTGAGGAGGCGCGCGAACGTTGCGCCAGGCTGTCCTACTTGGTGGCAGGCGGAAAAATGCTGGCTCGCAACGCTTTCGACGCTCTTGGGCTGAGTGCCAGGCCGGCCTCGCGCGCATCGCTCAGGATGCATTGCAGGGGCTCTGCTGCGGCGTTGACCGCATCCGCCAGGGCAAGCTCCAGGAACGCACGCTCTGCGGGCGAGCCCTCCTTGCATTCAAGCGCTTGGCCTGAGACGTTGCAAACCCCCATACCGCTACCAGTCTCGTAGCGCGTGTAGAACGTCAGGCCGTCCCGGCGCTCGATTCGATACTTGCGGTCATCGTCCATTTCGCCGAACAAGAGGTTCGTCTCGAAGACGGGCTTCTTGGTGAACCCCTGGAAATCAGGGTTCGGGTCGTCGCTGTAGAACATCACCGCCTTGGGATGGAAGCGGTGCTCGAAGTCGGCTTCGACCACGGCCAGGTCCGGATGGCGCCCCGTGACATATTTTTCCACGAGGGATTTGACCTTGGAGAGGGTAGATTGGGTTTGCTTTGGCATGGATGGCCTTTGATGTAGTGGTCCTCTCGTGTGTAGCGCTTGGCTCCCCCGCGCCCTAAAACACCAAAGACACCCGGGTCGACGTTGACGCAGGGCTCGGAAGTGACTGGGGCCGAAGGAGCCTTAGCTGGCTGGGGCTAAGTTCAGGCGTCCAAAGAAAAACCACACCGGTGAGGGTGTGGTTTCGAAGCAGAACAGAAGTTCGACTTGGGCGTCTTGCAGTTGCCTGCAATGGCCAGGTTACCAGCCGGCCGGAATTCGGAGGGTTTCGACGGACGGGCGGCGTTGGGAGACGCGCTTGCGAACGACGGTGACCTCCTTGAACCGGGTCGGAGCAGGGACGTTTTCCAGCAGGAACTGCGGAATTTTCAGCTCGAGGAACGTGCGCGCCTTGGGGGCAGGCATCTTCAGGAGCTGGAAGTCCTCACGGATGTCGTCCAAGCTACGACTTGCGAGTTCGGCGTTCAAAGCGTGGCGGGACTTCCGACGCTCGTTGCGCTTCAGCATTCCCGTGAGGGCAGCACCATCGAACATCGAGCGGCGACCGCTCAGTTCGTAGCTTGCCCAGCTGTTGGGGACGATGGCAGCGTTGACAGTTTTCATGGAGAGAGTTACCTCGTAAAAAAGTTGACCTACTCCGTGTAGCGACGTCGGCGACGCCGCC
This sequence comes from Variovorax sp. PBL-H6, assembly GCF_901827155.1. Lineage (NCBI taxonomy): Bacteria > Pseudomonadati > Pseudomonadota > Betaproteobacteria > Burkholderiales > Comamonadaceae > Variovorax > Variovorax sp. PBL-H6. The sequence goes on along the minus strand of NZ_LR594660.1, from coordinate 449,697 downwards.
CCTTGGCACGGCCAGGCGGCGGCGGGACGCTCCGGACCTAATCGCGCCGCGTGGGTCAGGCCTCCGCGACCTCTTCCAGCGAGATGAGCGCTTCCAGCTGAAGTCGGTTTGCCTTTATGATGCCGCCGACTGCGCCTTGCTCCGCCCCAAACTCCAAGCCGTTGCACGGCAGGCATCGCACGAAGCTGTCGCGCAGCGCCAGCTCGAACTCCTCCTGGCTGAGAGCCCCGCCAATGACTTCGTGCACCGACTTGCCGCTTCCCTTGCCAACAAGCTGGAGCTGTGAAGTTCCTCCGCACTTGGAACAGGTGCAGCCTGCCAGGTAGGCGTCCCGCTGGGCGACAAAGCTGGCGCGGACGACCTTCTTGCGAACAGCGGAGCGGTCGACGTAGTCCTGCTTGTTGCCGGCGTAGCGGCTCTTCGAGTAGCTGCGCGTGCATTCCTTGCACTTGGACTGCAGCAGCCCGGTTTGGCGGTTCTTCACCGAGAAATCAGTTTTTGGCTTGCACACTTTGCAGCAGCCGCATGTTTTCATCTCCATCACATGATGTCCTAAAGAGAAAGCCGGCTAGGCGCCGGCGAGTGAGTTCTTCAGGGTGTAACAAGCTGCGGCGGGAAATGTCCCCACCTAAAACGGATGGCCCGCCGGGTTGCATTTAGTAGATGACGTCCGAGCCGACGATGGCAATGCACCCACGAACGGAAATTGGTCGCATGCGGCGCTCCCTCCTCAAATTGGTGTAGCCAAAAGTTAACGTTTCTGGTCCACTTGGGCGCCATTGTTGGCAAGGCTGGAGGAGCGTTCGATGCAGAAGTTTGTGAATGTCCAAACCGTGAACCTTCGCAGTGCGCCCAGCACCGAGGGGAACGAGCCCATCGGCCAGCTCTCGCTCGGCCAGTCGGTCGAGCTGCTGGACGGCGGTCAGCCAGGCTGGCATCGGGTCAAGACTCAGGTTGACGGCAAGGACGTCGAGGGCTTCTGCGTCGAAGGCCTGGCGGACGCCCGAATCTCCTGGACCACGGCCAAACAGCCTACCTTGAGGGACCCCGCGTCGCCGGCGCGCGAAGCCCTGGCCGCGACGGCCGCGGAGCAGTGGCTGCTCTTCAGGAAAGGCGAAGGCAAGGAGAACGTCGAGCCGTTCAGCACCATGGTGGGCAAGATGTGGAAGGCGTTCAACAAGAATTTGACGGGCAAGGACCAGGGCATGCCCTGGTCCGCCGTGGCCATCTCCCTGATGGTGCGAAACGCCGCGAAGTCCGTTCCGGGGTACAAGGCCTTCCCTGAATCTATCGGGCACTCGAAGTACATGTGGGATTCCATCCGGAAGGCTGCCAGCGGCGACACCGCGGCCCCCTTCTGGGGCGTTGCCCTCGACAAGGCCAAGCCCCAGGTGGGCGACATCATCGGCAGCTGGCGCAACACGCCGTTCAGCTTCCAGCAGTTCCAGGCTGCGACCAAGAACCCTGAGACCCCTTGCCACTCGGACATCGTGGTCGCGGTCGGCCCGGACCTGGTGCTCGCCATTGGCGGCAACATCAAGCATTCGGTCTACGCCACCGGCTACCAGGTGACCTCGGACGGATTTTTGACTCCAAACCGTCGCATCGACGTCGGCGGCAAAGTCGTCGGAGAGGCCGTCGTTTTGATGGCCAACCGGGTCTAGCCCAATCTTCGAGGCGTGCAGCCTATCCGGCTGCGGCCCCCCTTTTTCCTAAACTGACCTGAAAACGAATCCCATGGTGAAACTAGTCGACCGGCAAACGTTTGAGCGCACCTGCGGAAGGGTAATGCCCGTGCGACGAAATATGGCAACATTCAACGGAGACAGCTTTAAGTGCGGCTGCGGCGGCGAGCACACCTTTGACACCGCGTATGTCCCCGTGCTGCTCGAAGGATTCAATGGCCGCTTCGTGGTCGCCTGCCCAAGGAACAATGAACTCATCAGCCTTATCAAGACGAAGATGAAGTTCGGCATTCTGTACAAAGAGTTGGAGCTTCTCGCCGCCCATGACACGGGAGCTGAGCCGGGGCAGCGCCGCGTCGCCTAGAGGGCCAGGCTGACACGCCGAAAGCGTACGGAGCTGGGCCAACAGTTCCGACAGCAAGAGCTCGGCAGCTCCATGGAGAACAATCGTTGCGACCTCGTCGAGCTCGATGGGCTCCAGGTTCACCGCGATGATGCTCGCACCGCGCTCGCCGCCAAGGTATGGCCGGAAGGCGCTGGATGCGCACCTGCTGTCAGCGGCGCGCGATGCCGCCGTGGCTTGCGACGCCTTCCTGGCTGTCGGCAGCACGGCTGCGGTCTTCCTGGCCAACGCATTGCCGCTCGGACATCCGGTCGCGCCGGTTCGCCGCATGGCTCGGGCCTTCGACAACGCCGCTGCTGGCCTCCATCGAGCTAGAACCTTGACAAGCCTATTCGGCTTATCGACACTGCGCCCTGGACGCTGAAATCGACAACTCCAACAAACGGGTCCCGCGGAAGCGCATGTCGAAAATGGCCGGGACTGGTCAAAGCTTGCGCGCCTTCGCCCGTCGACCTGACTGGAGGCTCGAATGAACGGCTTGGCAAAAACGAACGAAGTCACCTTGCGTTTCCCGGAACAGGGAAAACCGGTTAAAAGGGAGCACCTCTACGAGTTGTACAGTGATGTCATGGGGGTTCTGCAAAAGGACCATGACTGGTACATCCCGAGGAAGCGCGCTTACTACTTGCTCTCGCGGGTCACGCTAATTGGGTCGACCGCATTGCTGGGCTTTGCAGCCTTTCTTGCTTTCACCGACCAAAACTGGGCCCCGAGCTTCCTCGGCCTGAAGTTCGCCAATCCGGCTCAATTCGCCTTGGCACTTGCGGCTTTAGCGGCCTTCCTTCTGGCTGCGAACCAAGTCCTGATGTTTACGGGTACGTGGGTGCGGTATACGGAGGCCGCCATGAAGCTGAACTCACAGATGCTCGCTGCCCAATTCGACTGGCAACTATGCAGGATTGGCTGGGAGGACAAGGAAGGCGAGGCCTCCCCCGACCAGCAGGTTAAGGCGCTCACTCTGCTCAAGACTATGGTGGCAAACTCGCGCGCGGTCATGGAGTCCGAAACGTCGAAATGGAGTAGTGAGCTGGTGAAGGCCGTCGACCAGCTGAAAGCGCTCACTACTAGTCAGACGACCGCTACCCAAAGCCTCATCACCGCAGCAGGGAAGGCAGCAGTAGCCGCCTCCCCCGCAACCCTAAAGGTTAATTTCTCGGGCGCGCCGGACCGTCTAAAGGGACGCGAGGTTGTCGTCACCGTAGGGGACCACACCGAAAAGCGCACTGGTGTCGACTCAAGCGTGGTGTTCCCGAGCGTCGCACCTGGTACTTACAAGGTCGGGCTTGTAGGCACTGATGAAAAAAATGTCGAGGTCCGGGTGGACGGCATTGTGCAGGTTGAGGGCGGCTCGACGAAGGACATCACGCTTAATGTGCCGAAGGGTTAGCGCAGCCCGTTCCCCCGCCAGCTCTCTAGTTGCAGTAAGTTTGGTCGCCAATTTGTTGGCACGTCCGACCGTTGGGGCCATAGGTGGTGTCACCAATCTGCTGCCAGGTCTGCCCGTTCGGCCCGTAGGTAGTGTCTCCAATCTGCTGGTACGTCTGGCCATTGGGCCCGTACGTCGTATCGCCTATCTGCTGATAGGTCTGCCCCCGCGGCCCATAAGTTGTGTCGCCGATTCGCTGCCACGTCTGGCCGTTGGGGCCATAGGTCGTGTCGCCGATTTGTTGGTAAGAGCGGGTCTGGGCCACTGCCGGCAAGGCGAGCAGGCTAAGGACGAGTACGAGTGCAAGTTTCATAGAAATAGTTGTTTAGGGTGGTCGACGGCTTCTGGGCTTTTCGAGGTTGAGTCTACGGAGAACCGCGACTCAGGAGGAGGAACTCTGTCACGCATCCCTCAAGGCTATATCTTCCCTTTAGGGTAATCCCTAGCGCGTCCGCTACACTACCTGCACTCTCGGGGCCGGACCCTCAGGCCCCTTTTTCTATGAACGCCACTTACCTCATCAACGCCACCGGCTTGGTCGCACTTGTGCTGACTGTTCTCAGCCTGGTCGGCACCAGCGACAAGTTTCTTCGCAAGTCAACGGGCATCGCGTCTGCCATCTGGGCGGTGAACAACCTCCTGCTGGGGGCTCACACGGCGGCCGCACTGAGCGCGGTCTCGGTCGGCCGCCAAGCTTCCGCAGAAGCCGTGCAGACCCGCAGCGCGAGGACGCGGCTATTTGCATGCCTCAGCTTTGTCGCCGTTACCGTTGTCGCCAGCGCGCTGACCTGGAAGGGCTGGACCTCGCTGGCAACCGCAGCCGGCTCGCTGCTGGGCACATGGGCAATGTTCTATCTGCGCGGCGTCGGCCTTCGCCTTGTGATGGTGCTGGTCGCAGCGCTGTGGATGTACAACGCCTGGGCCTATAACTCGTGGTGGCAGATGGTGGGCACGTCCGCCTCAGGCGCTGCAGCGCTGTACGGCGCTTGGCGCACCCGCGCGGTGGACGGCGGCGGCGCGGCCTGAGCCCGTACCTGCCGACGAAAAGCACAAGCGAATAGGCCAGGCGAGCACTACGGCACGCAGCAGGGTTCGGCCCTCAAGCGGAACCGCTCTGGCTGCCGCCAGCCGAGTTAGAGTGCAGGCATGGCAACAATTCCTTGGCACGAAAGTTTGAGCAAGCAAGCTCAGGCTGACCTTTATCGGCTTTATGAAGTGCTATTCGAGGTACGTGACCTCCCGGCGTCAAACAAGCAGCGCGCGTTTGAGGCAGCGGCGGTCGGCAAGCACACTTGGCCAATAGTAGGCATCACCATGGACGCGCTGAAGCACCTCTGCACGAAGGGGACGTGCGACGGATTGCGTAGGGCCCATCGCGTCAAGCGCATCGACCGCGCGGCCGCCATGTTCGTCCGCGCGGAACGAATGACGCCCGACGAGCTGTTCAAGCACTTCTTCGAACTCGACGAGGTCGTCCTGGCGACCGTTAAAGAGAACGGCCGCCATGGGATAACGCATTGGGCCGAGGTCATCGACGTGCCCGTCGAGTACTTCACGCGCACCGGCATGAAAGCCGTCGCAACTGATGAGGACCTCGCTTGGGCCAACGGCGCGCTTCGGTCACGCGGCATCGCCGTCGTGCCGGAGTTCACCCCGAAGAAGCGCCGGCGCAAGGGGCCGGCGAAGAAATCCCACTAGGCGCCCGAAATCCTGGGTAACCGGCCTGGCGCGCACGTCGTGACCTGAGTGCCGTGCGGTTCCCGCCCGCGTCCCGCCCTGCAAATGCCCCAGGCGAGAAGCAGACCGCCCAAAGTGGGCGGGTTCGCGGGCGGGACGAATTTACTGACGAGGTCCGGAAGTCGTGCTCGTTCGTACCCGTGCCACGCCCCCCGCTCGCTAGGCGGGCCCGCCGGTCGGGAAACTCTTCTGCAATCCGAGCTACGCGCTTCAAGGCCCGAACCTGGCGCAGCACCTCGATTCGGGCGGGGTCGACGCCGTCCAACAAGTCTCGAACGGAGCACTGCAGTGCGGCCGCCAAGAGCATCAGTTCTGACGGGTCCGGCAAGGCCTCGCCCTTAAATGCACGCAGGAACCGATACTCGCCACGTGCATCATGGACCGTGCCTCCGCTCGCTCACAGACAGCTTCTACTCACGCTCACGCGGGTGAGCCCCAGTGCAGCTGTGCGCTCGCGCAGTTGCTGCGATACGCCCCATGCAACGCGCTCACCTTCCTTGACGACAGCCAGCTCGTCGGCTTCACGTAGTCTCTTGCTCGATGTGCGGGCGTAGCCGGACACGGACGACCGAGCTGATGATGGCTTGGAAGCAGGACCGCTTGACCGGTCGCGGGCGGCAAGGTCGCTCATGGGCTACTGATGGAGGAGGGCCGCCGGCGCAAGGTCGATGCGCGATGCGGACTGAAGGCCGCGGGGACTGCGCGGTCGATTTTACGGGCTAACCCTAACCCGAACCTTTAGGCCGGAATTTGGCCCTGGCCTCAGGTGGGCTCAGCACCCCCGGACGGCCCGCAGGACGCCCTCCCAGTAACTCTTTAGGTTCCCTTTGGAGAGGTGCGCGGACCGCTGACTCGCGGTGCGCGCGAGCTTGGCGCCGGCGAGCTCCGGTACCAGTTCGAACCAAGCCGCCACGCTGCGAACAAGTACGAAATGGCTGCCCGCGGCGAGCTGGTGCAAGGCGAGCTCTCGCGTGTAGGCCCTCGACGGGAGCTTCAGTTTCGGGTCGAAGTTCTCCGAGGCCCACGGGCACAGCTGCAGCGCCAGCACGTTGTTGCTCACAAGCTCGGGCCCCAGAGCCTCCCGGAGCTCGCGCAGGCGCTGCCAGGTCCATTGGCCATACCCGTTGCGGTACGCTGGTGCCAAGCTCTGCAGAGGCCAGCCGTCCACCACGGGGGGAGGGTGGTTGAACCCGTAGCCAGGGGTGGTCACATAGCTTGGGTTCGAAAGCAGCCAAGTGACCGGAGCGCCCAGGCGCCCCTCGTACAGCAGCGGAGCCACCTCCGAGCGCAGCCGGTACTCAGACCCCGGCGCAAGGCGCGCGTTGTAGGCGTCTAGGAAGGGAAGGTCAGCACTGAAGTCGAAGGTTGCACTCGTCATCGTCGGCACACTTTCCGGGCGAGGGAGCTCAACGCTCGGCCGCCTTGGCGGAGGTTACTTGGCGCAGTCAGCGGCCCGCACTTCGATGTCTGTCATTTTCCGGTCCGGACCGAAGTAAAGGCTCCGAAGCGTGATGCCCCGCTTCATGAAAGCAGAAAGGTTAGGCGATGCGCACTGCTGTTTCACAAGCGCAGCGCGCTGGGCCTTCTCGTCCATCGGAAACGTGGTCTCGTAGCGATACATGTACACCTTGTTGAAGGAGGTGTACGAGACGCTTTGCAAGATGGTTGTCGCGTTTACTCGACTCGGAAGGTCCTTGTTGAAAGCGTCGACGCCGGCTTTGGTCTCGGCGGCCAGCTCGCTCTCGGACATTTGAAGGATGCTGGCGGAGTTGTCGGCTGCGCCCGCAACGCCAGCAAGTAGAAGAACGAAAGGTGCGATGAGGGCGCGCATAGATATTTCATTTTGTAAGCAACGAGGTTCAATTGTGCCCGACGACGCTGAGGCTGGGCCAGGCTGTATCGGCAGCGTCGGGGCCGGGGCCTATACGAAGGAGGTCAACTCAAAACACTAAACCATGAAATCTGCACAAACCATCTCCCGCTTCGCCCTCCGCGACAAGACCACCGGCCAGCTGGTGCGCTACTACGTTGAGGACAAGAAGGGGGCATACGCATCGGAGCCCGTCGCCCATTTCCTGGCCTGCGGCCAAATGGATTCGGAGCTCCCGGTCTACGAGCAGCCAACCGCGCGAAAGCTTCACCGAGTGCTCCAGTCCGACACGCCGTCGTACAACGCGACGTACGACAGCCCGGGCCACGGCGAACTCGAGGCAGCCACCCTGGAAATCGTGCGCCGCACCGTCACGGAAGAGGTGGAGGCCTATGCTTACACGCCCCCGCCTCCTCTGAGGTCGCGCCTTCAACAGGACAAGCCGCTGCTGGTGCTGAGGCGCTACGCGGGCAATCCGAACCTGGACGCGACCGCTCGGACCTTCGAGGTCTTCAACATGCCCGAGGGCGAAACCCTCGCGAGCATGCAAGCCCGCGCGCGGAACGCGGAGGCCTTCCTGGTCAACGACTTCCGCTTCGTGGAGATGCTTGCTGTGTTCGAAGTCCCTGAGGACTACGTTCCGGACTTGCGCGGGAAGGACGGCTTCGCTGCCATCACCCGCGCGGTGGTCGAGCCGACCGAGCAGAAGGTGCCGGAGCCGGTTGAGCTGTGCGCATACGACGAGAACTCGCCGATGCCCGTGTCCGCGGCCTGGCCGCTGCGCGAGGAGCTGTGGCGCCCCTTTGTGGACAAGGACGTGCTCGTGACCTTCATCGCGGTCGTGCCCTTGCAAACATTGGTTTTCCCGTCCCCGCTCGAGGACTACCTGGTCGAGGCCTTTGACCGCCAGGTCGATGTCTCGGACGCCGAGTTCCGTGCGGTCGGTGCGCAGTACGACGGCTGGGATGACAAATTCGCCGGCGACGTCGAGCTCCAGGTCACCTGTCGGCTCATCAGCGTCGACGCATAGCGTGAACGTTTGATTTTTCAAGGCCTCTGAGTTCAACCTCAGGGGCCTTCCTCTCGCAGGCCTAAGCCGAGCGCCGGGCAAGTTTCCCAGGGCCGAGTAAAAGAAAAACGCCAGACCCGAAGGTCTGGCGAAATCAGCAGGGCGGGCACGGGAGGGAACCGCCCCTGCGATTTCAGCGGGGCGGTGCCGGCTGGGCGGGCGGTCTCGGCGTGGGGCATTCAATGAGCATGACGCCCGAGCAACGACCCCAGTCGCGCCAGAGGCCGAGCCCGCTCGCAAGAATCGTAGCGAGAGCGAACACGCCCCAAGCGATGAAGGTGACGCGAGTGCGCCTGCCTTTGCCTAGTCGCTCGAAATAGGACTCCCATCGTCCATGCTGAAGCTCCTCGGCTGACGGCTTGGCTGTTGGCTTGGCTGGCGCCTCGGCAATCTTCGCGCTATCCATGGGATAGGCCTCCAGTTCGAGGAGACGAAGATAGCCGCCAAGCAGCTTGAGATGGGAGTAGATGGCGTGCGACTTCCAGATGCCGTAGGCTACGACAAGGAAGGGCGTTATCCAAACCAGCGCTCCAAAGCCGAACCGGTACTCTGCGCTTGCAAGCCACGCAAAGATGGCTACGACGCCCAGGACGCAGGCCCTCTCCGTAAGCGCGAGTTCGGCCATGCACCCTTCGACTTCCTTGCGCAGGGCGATGTACTCTTCCTTCGGTAGCCAAGGTTCCGCCATAGTCCCTCCGTCGCAATGGACCGAACTGTGGCAGTGAACGAGCCAGAGGGCAAGCGTCGCACCGAAGCACCTTAGTGGCAGCCGTCCGCCAGCGCTCGCCGCTGTCGTACGTCCCGGGCATCGGCCGATTGTTTGCGACAATCAGGCTGGGATAGCAGCAGACGGTCGGGGAGCCTGGGGCCTGGCTACACGAATTGCACCCAACAACGAAAGGCCATTTGTGACCACTTCAACCATCCTTTCCGCCTCCATCAGCGCCATGCCTCGTGCGATGCCCGAGGGCATGTTCGACCCCATGCCGAAGGTTTCGGCGAAGCTGTCGACTGGCGAGGAAGTTTCCCTTTTCCAGTTCTACCCCGACGAGCTCACCTTCACCGAAGCGGAGTTTGTGGGCCTGACTGTGGAAGAGGCACGCAAGCTCCATCAGCGCAAGGACGTCGCGTACCTGCGGAGCTGATTGCACAACCACTATTCAAAAGGGCCGGAGACTTTTCCGGCCCTTCTTTCGTCCATCGCTTTCGTTATCAGCTCCTATGCACACAAGTCAGCTCCTTACGCGCCTCGGGGTCTTAGCCAGCCTGTCGACCCTCGGCCTTGCGGTAGTGCTCGCCGGATGTGACCGGAAAGCGGAAGCGCCGCCCATCGCGCCCGTGGCGTCGCGTCCGCTTTCGGACCCGCTGGGCCTGTTTCAAGAAATTCTGCGACCGTGCCAGGCAGTGCTGGGAGGTTCAGCAGAACGTGTTTGGCAAGCGCCAACGGGGAAGTGGGTTCGCAACAAGTTCATCCCGAAATCGCTAAGCTTCGACGTGAAAAGGACCGACTCCTTAGTATCCCCGTACGTGGCATACATGGATGTCAGATACTTTGAGGCGACGGACATTGACAACTCCGAGCAGGCCGTCAAAGCCCTGACAGTTCCAAACAAGCTGAGCAGCAACGTCGACCAACATTGGGTGCTGAAGTACGCCTTCAGGGACGGCAAATGGCAGCAGGGCGAAGTTGACTACTCCTTCGCGTTTCCCGATTTGAACATCGCCGAATCAGCGCCCAAGTCGCTACGCTTCGAGGACCTGGTCGAAGTCAGGCCAGACGCCACCGCTTGCGCAGTTCCGGCAACCTGAACACCTGCGGCGCTCTCCCGACCTGCGGGGTCAGCGGCGACACTCACTGGGTAGCAAGCTCGGCCTCATGTCCACAGGCTTGCAGACCCAGGTCACCCGGCCAGCGGCGTCCGCCGACGGGATGAGCTGGAAGGTGCGCCCATTCGCGGGGCCTGACGCAAGGACGAACTGCAGGACACCGTTGGACGTGTTCAGCTGCACGTCCTTAAGCCCATATGGCGGGCGCGTGTCGGAGAGCACCTCGGCCAGGCTGCCTGGCAGCCGCCCCTGTGCTTCGTAGAAGGACCCGACCTCTGCCGCTACCGTTTTGCCGTACATCAAGGCACTCGTCGCCTTGGCGCGCGTCGTGTAGTCCTGGTATGCCGGCAAGGCAATCGCGGCCAGGATGCCAATACCGGCCACCACGCCCATCACCACGGCGAGGATGAGCGCGATGTTGCTCGTGCCACCCTTGCTTGCGACCAGCACGACCTGGGCCTGCGGATTGCTGCTCGTGGCCCGTGCCTTCGCGACGAGGCGCTGGCAGTGTCGGTAGTAGCCACCATTTGAGATGAGCGGCGGCACGATGAAGATTCCAAGGAGGTACACGACGTAGCCCAGGCCTCCCGCAGTCGGCGAAACCGCGGCAAGCCCGCCGAGCGCAATGGCCAAGAGGTACGGCAGGAAGAAGTAGAGTGCCGCCTTGCCCCACATCTTGCGGTACAGCAGCCACCAGAACGTACAGAAGAAGGCCGGCCAGTGCCAACCGACCGAGGTTGTGCCCGCACGGTCGAAGGCCTCGAAACGGCGCAGGTAGTAGTCCCGATTCTTGTGGCCAATGGCCAGGCCGTACAACTCCGCGTCGTTGTCGCGGGCCTGCGCGCTCGGCGCCGCAGGCGCCTCGGCGGCTTTGCCAAAATCCAGGGAACGCTCTTGCGGGCCACGTGTGGTTGCCGGAACGGGTTTTCCGCAGCCAGCGCAAAAGTTCGCGTAGCCCGGGTTGAGGGTTCCGCAGTCAGTGCAATTCATGTGCAGGTCGGTCTTTCACAAGGGGTTTGCCTGCGCAGGGCTGCACCCGGCGGCAGGGGCTCGAACTAAGGGAAGGGGCGGGCTCAGGAGGTGACCTGGTACACACGCACCAGCTGCGCCTCGTCGGGGCTGAATACGCACGACCACTGCTTCTTGCCGGTGTATCCGCCGTAGCTGTTCTTGGCGTTGATTTCGAGCCCATACGAAACGCCTGGATGGGTCTTGCCGGCGTGATAGTCGTAGGCGGGGCCAAACCGCTGCGTCTCCGTCATGCGGGCGCTGTCTGGGTCCTTGAGCATGTCGCGCGCGGCCGCGCTGCACTTCGCCTTGTTGGCAGCCAGCAGCTCCGGCGTGGGCGGATTGGTGTCAGGAATCTTGGTGGCAAGCTTGCGCTTGGTCTCATCCAGGTTGGCCAGGATGTCTGCGTAGCCGCTGTTCGAGTTCACGCCATTGGCCTTCGAGTAGACCGACGTTTGTCCCTCGCCGCAGGGCACCTGGCTAAAGGTGTTGCCGCATCGATAGACGGTTTGGCCATGCACGGCTCCGCACAGGAGCAGCGCCAGCGCTGCGATAGTTTTCATTCGTTCTTCTCCTCGCCCGCGGTTGTACCGGCAAAACGGAGGCAAAGCGAGGGAGCTGTTCCCGAAACGTCGGTTCCTCACCACCCTTCGCGGACAAACTTCACGCTTCGTGCGACGCGAGGCAAGCTAGAGCTTGGGGCCCGCCCGCAACAGTCTCTGGAGAAGCGCTCTTCCGCCGGCGCTGTTCATGGTCAACGAAGCAGAGGTCCCCTGGGCCTTGTCGTACACCACGAGGTTCTCTCCGCTATCGGCCGAGCCCTGGTAACCCCAGGCGTCGATGTGCCGGGTCACGATGACCAGCTTCTCGTTTTCGAGCACCAGATTGCGGGCGAGCTCCAGCGCCTCCTGCACGCTTGGCAACCTCTTCAGGCTTGGCGTCGCGGTGAAATCCTTCGACCGGTAGGGGCACCACTCGAGCACGGCGACCTTGTGAGCAAGTACTCGGTGCACCTCCTCCAGTGGTACCTTCCAGTTTTGCCCGAGCTCAGTGGCCACACCACGAAGCTTGGCCATCTGCCGCTGCTTTACTGCCAGCTCTGCGCCACCCTTCCAATAGGCGACCCCAGGGTGCGTGCGAAAGGCCGGATTGAAGTCGTAAAACGGATAGCCGCCTGGCGTGTGCTGCTGCTGGATATTGGCGCTCTGTGCTGCAGTCATCGCCTCGTGTTCTTTCGGCCAAGCCTTGCGCCAAGCTTCATCGTTGTCGCCATAGCCTGCGTTAAGCGTCAGGATGACGGCCTCCGCCGTCCGCAGGTTCCCCAGCACGGGAATCGGCAGGACCTGGAGCTGGAACTGCGGATGCTTTGTAGGCTCGAGATGGGGCTCGTCCTTGGGGTGGACATACAAGGACTTTGGTGACATGTCCAGCTCTCGCCAAAATCGTTCGAAACGCTCAATGCCTTTGCTCATCCTCGACTCCGTCTTGCTGCGCCCGCTCGCTGGCGCGATTCGGGGAATGGTACGGAAGGAGCGATATAAAGCGAAGCTCAATTCCGGGTGCGTTGCGCAAGTCTCACGACCGCGGACAGGGGCTTGACTTATATTCGCGAGTTTCGCAGCCGCGCTGCCGCTCCGAGGTCAGGAGAACCGCTCCGCAGGGCCTGCTCGTCGCCTTCGTCCGCTGCAAGCCACGCTCGGACCGATTCGATATGCCGGTTCAGTTCGGCCTGGTCGCCAGCCCGGTATCGGTCCCGCAGCGACGTGAGAGGCTCGATGATGATTTCTGGCCAGCCGAACTGGTCAGCTGTGATGTCCGCCACGGTCGGCTCGCCGGCGATTTCCAGCTCGACCCAGTAGTGTCCTCGCCAGTTGCCGGAGACGTCTCGAACGCCATCGTTGTCGCCACCACCGCCGCGGATGACACTGCGGTGCGGTGTGAACTTGTGAAAGGCGTCCAGCAGCAAAATGCTCCCGAGCGCGCAGACGCCATCGGTGCGCTGATGCTTCAGCGTCATATCGAGCGTCTGGACGAGAAGTCGACGCATCGTGGCGGCAATCTCGAGCGGAGGGGGCAGGGCGGACTCCTGTTGGTGCGAACGTTGCAAGTGTGTCATCGCCGGGGAGCCTGCTGCACCGGGTTTCGGCGCTAGACGGCCCGCCCAGTGTTGGTGATGGCCGCGCGCTGCCAGCCTTGGCCGGGCACCAGGAACGAGTACGGGCCGTCGGTATCGATGGTGTCGGCAGCGAAGGCATCACCGCAGAGCCGGACCGCTGTGCGCCCCAGAAGCTTGTTGGCAACGAGTACATACTGCTCGGGCTCGTCGATATCCTGCTCAGAGATGCCAGCAACCAGTCCACGCGAAGGGTGGTGGATGGCAGCTCGAGTAGAGGTCTTGCCAGAAGCCCGGTCGGTTAGCACCGCGACGTAGGCGCTCAGCTCGGACTCGTCGGTGTACGTCGCGTCCGCCACGCGCTTCATCGCGACCGAGAGGGTGTGCGCCTGCTTGATGTGATAGACGCTGCGCAACACGGGCCAGGGGCTGCCAACCATCAGGCACGAGTGGGTAACAGACAACGGCGGCCGGCTGGCCACACCGTCAGAGTACTCCGCAGCGAAGCTGAGGGGACTTGCCTGCAGCTTCTCCAGGTCTTCAGGCGTGCCGTCCTTGACTCGCACCAGCAGCATCGTCTCGTCGTAAAAAGGCGTCTCGTCGATTTCGCGCCAGCAATTGGGCTCCGCTTCCTGCACGTGGCCGTCCTTCAGCTGCGCGCAAATCTGGAAGGCGAGGGTGGGCGACAAGCCAAACGCTTTGGCGGCATTCAGGTGCCCCGGCAAGACGTCAAGCCGCTCAGGCGAGATGCCCGACGCCTTCGACAGGTCCGCTGCGACGGCTCGCGGGTCGCTCAAGCGATTGAGCGTGACGCCCCGCGGGCGCGCAAAGACCGTGGCCAGGGCGGCCAGCGCGTAGCCGCTGGAGTAGTTGTTCCCGCCTCCACGAAGCGGCTGGAACATCGACGAGCTCAGCATCCCGTCGAGCTCTTCGAGCGCACCGTCGTTGCCCGGCCGGGCCGCCTCTGCGCCCAGCGTCATCATCCGGGTGCTCTCGTTGCGAGCCAAGAGCCGGAAAATCTCTCGCCCGACAGGCCCTCGAAGGGCCGACGCACCTTGGGCGATTGCGTTGAGGCTCCTGATAAGCTCTTTGTCGTTCATTGGGCGGTCGGCGCGGAATTGGCGCTTATTTTAAGTAATTTGGGGCGCGGATTTTAGCAAAGATTGTTTTAGGCCACCAGCATTATATTAGACTGGTTTAGGCCCGCGAGAAGCGAAACGCCCTTCGAAGACCAAGAGGTCCGCGAAGGGCGTGCGAAAAAGGAGTTCTCTATGACTCGGCGGCGTCCATGAACTTGGTAGTTGCCCACAAGCCGCGCTTGAACTGCTTGATTTCGCCTTTGGCTACCAATTCCCGGCGAACTGCGTCAAACACTCGACTGGCGATGATGGCATGGTTGGCGGGGAGGGGGTTCGTCCGTTGGAGCCATAGGCCGCCGTGCTTCAGCAGGTGCTGTCGCACTTCATCTGGTGTAGATGTCGCGTTCCCGAGGAGGCGCTCTCGAGCGAGGTCGAAGAGCTGCTCGGGGATTGGAGTAGTGCCGAATTTCATTGGTCGAAGGTATTGGTCCGGAGTTTAAGGGAGGCCTGTACCCGGTATAGGAAACGGTCGCAGGCCCGGGAGCTCGACCGTGCCGTCAAAGCTTGAATAGGCCGGCCTTGGCCGCGGGGGCCGCGCGCTCACCCTGCATCGGGCGAAGCGCCTCGCGCCAGGCCTAAAAGTCCAATCCGTTCGTCCCGAACACGTTCCCGTGAACGGCGAGCCCAGAGCCATGGTCCATTGGCAAACCGTTTGACGGAGTGACGGAGCCGAACGGGTCGGCGACGTACCAATCATCCCGGAGTCGACCGCGGCACGGGAGTTCGCAGAACGACAGCTGCGGCTGACACGAAAAAGCCTGCTCGCATCGCTGCAGCAGGCCTTCGGTAGTAGGGTGACAGAAATCGCAGCGCCTAAATTTCGAAGTGTGAGTTAGAAGGAAGGCGGCCACATGGCTGTCGAAGATACGACTGGAATTCCGGGGCCTAAGTTTCAACCAAAAGAATTTAGAAGGAAGGCCATCAGATAGCAGTCACACAAACATTATAGCATGAAGTTTTTATACTTTTGAGCCTGTTGCTTGAAATAGTTTAAGGCTCACCTTGGATAGTCGTGCACAAGGCGACCGATTTCGCCAACCGTCATGGTGCTGAGCCGCTGCATGCTCACGTATTCGCCATGGAGGACCTCCTGCTTGGCCGCTTCGATGGCACGGTTGCGCGCATCGCCAATCACTTGGCGACGCTCGTCGTTCGACTGCGATGCGGCCGCGCGTAAGGACCGGTGGGAGTCGATGAGCTGCTGCAGGGTCAAGGCGCCTGTCAGGTCCATCTCCTCGCCGTAGCGCCGCAGCTGCTCCCAAACTTCTTCGATTAGCACGGTAGTTCTCTCTTGCTCGAGGGCGGCATGCTTCCACGCCGCCCTCATTTGTTTACAGCCAGTCCGCCACGACCTCGTCGAGCTCATTGAGCTTGCGCTCGTCCAGGACCAGGTCGGCCTCTTCGCGCGTCGAGACAAGCTCCCCGCGCGCCTGACCATGGAGTTCGAAGAGCTCCTTGAGGCTCACCCGCTGGTCCTGCATGGCGATGACCGCCTTCAGCTGCTTCACCGCCCGGCCGCCGGCCGACTCCACGGTGTTGTACATGTTGCGTCCCTTGAGGGACAAGTCCGCCCACACCACCTGGCAGGTCGCCAGGTCAACGACCATCGGCACCATGATGACCATCGCTCCGTTCACGGAAAACTTGTGCTTCACAGTCTTCGGCTCGAAGTTGGCACCCTTGGTGGCATCCTCACGCTCCATGAACCCGGCGAAGCACGGGAAGGTGTCGAAGCTCTGCCCCGTGTACGAGAACACCGTAACCGCGGCGTAGCGCACGCCTTGCACCTTGAGCGCCGCCAGGTCCAGGTCAATGAACTCGCAAGCCCCTTCCGGCCCGGAACCGGAGCGCAGGTCACCGGAGTGGGCGCTACGGCCGTACGACCGCACGTTGGTCCAGGACAGGTGGTCCTTCTTGTTCCAGTGCTCATCGTAGAGCGCGCAGGACAGGTCGACGTCGATGTGCGGGCCCGCCCAGTGCATGAACAGGCGCACGATTCCCTTGGACGACTCCAGTGCGACACGCGAGCCGCGGGTCATCGGGGACATGCCGGACGACGCGCTGCGCTGGGAAAACGGCACCAGCACTGCTTCCAGAGCCTCGTCCACGAAAACCTTCCCGAGCGCCTTGCGCTCAGCAAAGCGACGACGCAGCTCCTTGTCGACAAGGTCCAGCACGGCGAAGCGCGCCTCCGCGGCCAACGGCTTGCGTCCATCCCCATCGACGATGTACATCTTGGCCACGGAGCCCTTCGGCATGAAGGCCCGGAACTCCGACTTGGCCGCACGCTGGCGGAAGTGCGCCAGGAGCGTCAACAGGATGGTCGTGCTGACGGACTCCACGCGGAGTGCGCCAAGCACCTCCTCGAACGGCAGGCCGCGGCTGAGCAGCGCGTCAAGCTTGCGAGCAAGCTCACCCGGGCGCTGCGCCAGCGTTTCGAGCAGGGCGAAGCGCGCCTCCTGCTTGTACAGGTTCGAGTGCACGAGCAGCTTCTCCACCCGCGACGCGTGAGTCGTGATGTCGTCCTCGCGATTGCGCAGGGCGTCAAAGCACGCCCATGCCTTCGGGAACCGCGCCTTGAACTGGCCGACGTGCAGCACTTCACCCAGGCGCAGCCAGCGGCCGCGGTAGCCGAGCATCTCCTCGAGCACGTACGCATCGGCTTGCTTGAGCGCATTGAACGCTGCCATCAAGAACTGGCGCTGACCGTTGTTCAGCTTGAAGCGCGTCACTTCCTTGAGCGACACGTCGCCCCCGCACAGCGCGACCGCCAGGCGGAGCACGTCCGTCGGGGTCTTCAGAAAGCGCAGCAGGTGGGCACGCTCCACACCCTGCTTCAGCAGGCCCGCGGTCACGAAGGTCGCGGTCTCCTTGAATGCCATTTCATCCGGCAACCGGCGTACGACGGCGTCAGCCTGCAGCCCGATGACCGCCGACACGAAGCCTTTGTACGACTCGGAAAGGGACGTGCGCGACCGTACGACGTTGTCGAACGCCTGGAAAACGTGTTCTTCGGTAGCCAGGCCGAGGAGCTTCAGCGGGGTGAGCTCGTCCAGCGGCACGACGTTCGTCTGCTCGACGTTGATTTCCGGCACCTGATGCTGGCAAATCGGGCACGCACCGAACTTCTCCAGGTCGAACAGCCGGTGGTTCACCAGGTGACCGCAAGAGAGCGCCGTGTACTGGCCACCCAGAATCGGGCCCAGGGCCGACTCGGCGTAGCCCATGAACCGACGGACGAAGTAGTCGAACGTGTCCGGCACGTCATGCGGGAAGTTCTTGAAGAGCGGGCGGTACTTCACCTGCGCGCCGACTGCCTCGCGGAGGATAGCCACCAGGCGACCATGGAACGCCTTCAGGCCTGCGACATCAAGCTTGCGCAGCAGTGCGCACAGCTCACCGTCCAGGGTGAAGCCCAGCTGGCCCACATCTGCCAGCACTGCCGGGATGAGCGTAACCGCGCTGCCGTTCAGAGCGGCAGCATCGACAGACAGGAACACCTTGCGCTTCTCGCGCAGCAGGAAGGATTGGACGACAGTGTTGTTGGCAAAGGAATTCATAGCTTGCTCGGTGTGTTGTGAAGGCTGCACTGAGGGCTGCCCTATATCCGATTCATTGCAATGCCCGTGCCAGCACGCCCAGCGAACGGCCTAAACAACACTAAGCCTTTGATTTCATTGCGCTTTCCCTATAAAACCTTAAATCTAAAATCCTTGTTGAAAATTATCCACTAGGATATAATCTATTCATCGCAGACTGAACACCTATCCAAAAAACATGGCCTGGAAGCTAGCTCGGACCCGCCAATGCGCAAAGTGCCCATGGCGCACTGACGTTGACCCGCGCGACATCGCCAACGGCTACTCGGAGGAACGGCACCGCGCCCTGGCGAGAACCATCGCCAAGCCGGCCGATTTCACGAGCCTGGATGCGCCGCTGCACATGATGGCATGCCATGAGACGGAGAAGGCGCACTGCATCGGGTGGCTCGCAAACCAGGTCGGCCCTGGCAACAACATCCCGCTGCGCATGCGGCTGCGAGATTGCGAGAACGCCCACCGCATACAGACCGTAGGTGAGCAGCACCTCACCTTCGACGACACCCTCCCGAAAGACACGCCCAAGTGAAAACGCTCCGGTTCTACGGCCAGTTCGACGACCAGTTCAACCTGGATATCAACGGACGCTATGTCGCGCAGGTCAACGCAAGCCAGCGGCTCGCGCACTACCGGATTGAGTCGCCCGAGGGCGAGTTCATTGTGCACGCCACCTTTGCCCCCGAGCAGCTGCCCAGCGATACATGGGCCATTGGCGTCGCAGCCGGCTCGGCTGGCAAGCGCCTGCCTGCTTGGCCGATGCGATTTGAGCAGGATGCTTCCCTCGTCATCGAGGCCCCCGATGAAGCTGTTGTCATCCACGGCGACCACGCGCTCTTCGGGCGCTACGTCTAAACGATTTCTCCGCCCCCATGACCAAGAAGTTCATCGTCACCTACCGCCCGCCGGAGCACGCCGGCAAGCTCATCGCCGTCGAGCATGAGTCGGCCGAAACGCTACTTGAAACGCTCCTGCCGGCAGCCGTCTCCGCCCTCCAAACGGACAACGGTCCGTTCGAACTGTTTGGAAAGCGGTTCGACGTGGAGGCCTTGATGGTCTGGGTGCCTGACGACCCAGTCCGCCACGCCTACGACGAGCGCAGGGCGAAGCTGGAAGGGCGGCCGGCACCGGTGCGGTACGAGGACAGCCGCGGCCTGATGCGCCGCTACGTGGCTCCGAAAGTGGAGGCACTCGACGACTGGTTCGACCGAATCGCCAAGGCGGGCGGCGCCCGTAGCTACGAGCTCGAGCGGGAAAACTCGGAACTCATGCGGGCGGAGGCCTGAGCCATGAGCAGAACCGTTGTCCTTGGCTTTCTCGGCAGTCAGCTCGACTCCGGCCTCACGGCCAAGCGGTGGGAGCGCTGGCGCCCAACCGTGAGCCTGGCCGCGCAAGGTGAGATTCCCGTCGACCGCATTGAGCTGTTCACGTTCAAGGCCGCTGAATCCGCCTTGGCCGAAGTCGTCAAATCCGACATGGAGACCCTCAGCCCGGACCTCCAGGTGACCGTGCACGACCTCGCCATCAACGACCCGTGGAACTTCCCGTCCGTCTACGCCGCGCTGCACGAGTTTGCCCGGGGCTATGAGTTCCAGGAGGACACCAACTACTACGTCCACCTGAGCACAGGCACGCACGTGGCGCAAATCTGCCTCTTCTTGCTGACAGAGGCGCGCTACTTCCCGGGCAAGCTCCTCGGCACCCGAAAGGGCACCTCTGACGGCAAGCCGTGGGAAGGCCGGGCGGAGGTCATCGACCTCGACCTGTCGACCTACGACCAGCTCTCCTCGCGCTTCCGACGAGAGCAGGACGACGACCTGTCCCTTCTCAAAGGCGGCATCGTCACGCGCAACGCTGCTTTCAACCAACTGATTGCTCGCATCGAGAAGGTGAGCCTGCGGTCGACCGCGCCCATTCTGCTGACAGGGCCGACCGGTGCCGGCAAGAGCCAGCTGGCAGCTCGCATCCACGCGCTGCGTGCCCGCAAGCGCATGGCCCAGGGTGCCTTCGTGGAGGTGAACTGCGCGACCCTGCGTGGCGAGAACGCGATGAGCACGCTCTTTGGCCACAAGAAGGGGGCTTACACCGGAGCGACGTCCGACCGCGCTGGCCTTTTGCGCTCGGCCGACGGGGGCATCCTCTTCCTCGACGAGATTGGGGAGCTGGCGCTCGATGAGCAAGCCATGCTGCTGCGCGCGCTCGAGCACAAGCGATTCATGCCCCTGGGCGCCGACACGGAGGTCGAGAGCCGGTTTCAGCTGCTCGCAGGTACCAACAAGGACCTGGCCGTCGAGGTGTCGAAGGGCACGTTCCGCGCCGACCTGCTTGCTCGCATCAACATGTGGACGTTTGAGCTTCCGGGCCTTGCTGCACGGCCGGAGGATATCGAGCCGAACCTGGACTTCGAGCTTGAGTGCGCAACCGAAGAGCTTGGCACCAAGGTCTCCATGAACAGCGAGGCGCGCGAGGCCTATCTCGACTTTGCCGGCAAGGCACCCTGGCCTGGTAACTTCCGGGACTTCAAGGCTTCAATCGCCCGGATGGCCACCCTTTGCACCGGCGGCCGGATTCGTCTGAGCGACGTCACGGACGAATGCGCCGTCCTCGCTCGGCAGAACCGGTTTTCCGAACCTGCGCGAACCCGGCCGCACCCGGCGGGCGACTTGGGCGATAGCCTCACCGGCGCGGTGGACCGGGTGCTGGGGTCGCGCGCGAGCCAATACGACCCCTTCGACCTGGCACAGCTCGAGACAGTGCTGCGGGCGGTTGCCACCGCCCGCAGTCTTGCCGAAGCGGGCCGTCATCTGTTCTCGGTCTCTCGACAAGGCAAGGCGAAGAGCAACGACTCGGACCGGCTTAAAAAGTACCTGGCCCGGTTTGCCCTTGAGTTTCTTGAAATCAAGCAGCAGCTGGGCGGTAGTCCGGGGGCGCTGACGGCGTAACCAAATCCCGCGCCGCTCGCAACGCGGCTCCCTCAGTTCGACGGTGCCCTGGGGGGCGCAAGGCGACGGCGAACGCACATGCACGGCGCAACCGTGCCATTGTTCGCAAAGTCCCAACAAATGTGTCGACATGCAACAGCATTTAAAATAGACTGGCGTTCTCCCTTCGTCCTAAAACGAAGGGAGAACATAAACACAAATGATTCGAAGGACAGTCATCTAATGCGTTTCCGTATCGCGCTCTGCGCAGGATTTCTGATGGCCTTGGCTGGGTGCCAAGCGAAGCTGGACGCATCCAGCCCCGAGGCGCTCGATGCCTCCATCCCGAAAGTCGTGGACTCTGTGCCGGAATCCCAGCGGGCTGAACTCTCCGGGTACATCAAGAATTTGGTTCGTCCCGTCGGTGCCGCCCTGATAGTGGGCACTGCCGACAAGAACGTCGGAAATGCGATGTTCAATGAGGCCGCAAAGCATCTGGACGGACTCACGGCTGAGCAGATTTTCACAATGGCGCGCGAGTCCGAGGTTGCTGCCAAGAAGGCGCAGCAGGAGCGCGCGAGGTCCGATGCAGCAAGGCTGGTGAAGGAGGCTCAGGACAAGGTCGACCTTTTGCTTGCGGGCCAGGCTGCCTTCACCAAGGTGACCGTCACGCACGCAAAGCAGCCCGTTCAACAAGCCGGTGCCGGAATGGGCTCCTTCGTGGTTTTTGACGTGCTCAACGGGAGCGACTCGGCGGTGGAACGCGCCACCTGGGAAGTGACGTACGTCCGGACCACCGCCCAGCGTGTAGCCGGGGGCAAGTTCGTGCGGCAGTCCGCCCTCAACGAAGCGGGCTTTGCTGGAGTACCTGCAGGCCAAACGGTTCAGGTCCGACTGCCGGAATCCGCCGGGGCCTTCGGTGGCGAGGCCAAGGACTACCTGGAGACCGAAATCACATCGGTGAAGCTGATGAACTTCCAATCGGCAAATGGCGCCTTCGCGTCGGCCGACAATGAGCAACTCATCGGGCCAGCTCAGGCACGGCTGAAGGAAGCGCAGGAGACACAGGCCCGCGTCCTGCGCGACATCGACGAAGAGAACTCCATCAAGGGCTGAAAGAGCGACCGGGCGCTCACCGCGCGACGTCTCGTGCGTCGCACCGGCCGCGCGAGAGCCCCTGCGCCTGCAGTCGCGACCACGCACACTCCAAGAGCTATGAACCTCGTATCCCTCTCCGAAGCCAAGCCAGAAATCAAATGCGCAGAGCTGGAGCTTGCCCCCGACACCAAAGTGATGTTCTCGTACGGGCGTCCGGCGGCGGCACTGCTCCCAGACCGTGGCTACGTCCGTGTCGACCAGGTCATCTCCAAGACGACCGAGCGGCATATCGCCGAATGGGTCGGCGCCGAGGCATCCGAGCAGGTCTCACAGGACTTCTTGGATGGTCTCCTTGCCGGTACGGCGAGGTGCTGACCAAGTGTTGAGGGTGAAGACTATTGCAGCAGCATCTGCGCTCGCGCTGTGCTGCGCGAGTGCTTTCGCAGACAAGCCAACGGTTATCGTCCCAGGGGACTGTGGGCTCTGGGTCAAAACCAAGTCGCCTGCCTACCGTGACACGATGTCCGGATGGCTGCTGGGGTACCTGTCCGGGCTGAGCATGAGGCACGAGCCTCCGAACGACCCACTCGCGGACCTATCGCCCGAGCAGGCGAACCTTTGGATGGACAAGTTCTGCCGAGAAAACCCGCTGAGTAATCTGCAGATTGGCGGAAGTCGACTTTTCAGCGAACTCGACCGGCTAGGGCCCCGCACAAAATAGGGGACTGTCCCTTCCTGCTCAGCTTCAGTACCGCGAGGGGAGGACGATGCTGTTGGCAACTTGCTGGCAGAGGGGCTTCACGCCGGTGTAACCGCTCGCCGCCTTTCTTGCGTCGCCCTTCGTCGCACCGGCCATGCACTGCAGGCTGATGAAGTAGTCCCCGTAGAAGATGCCGTACATCTCAGCCCGCATGGCCAAGTCGATGCCCGCTCGGTCCTGAGCCGAGTCGTACTCGACAACGAATGCCGGCTGGCCTTCGACGGTGACAGCCTTCGCGGCGATGAACGTCCCGCCCTCGGGAATCATGGCCTTGACCTCACCGTTGCGCAGCGACTCCGCGACGTCTGCCTTGGTCACGCGTTCGCCGCCAATCGTTTTCACCAGCAGGAGGATGGTCTCCATGCCGGTGCCGTTGGCACTCGTCCATTTCCGAACGATGTTCGGCCGATAGCCCTCCTCGCCCTTCCATGACTTCGGCATCTGCATGTCCAGGCGCAACCCTTTAGCCTTTGGGTGGCCGGTTGCGCTGTAGGACTGCCTGAAGCCGTTTACGAACTCACGAGCTGGCGTTTCCTCGTACTGCGCTGCCAAAATGAACTCGAGCTCCGGGCTTGGAATCTTACCTGCGGCGCGGTCATTGACGAGCTCCAGAAAATCGGTTGCCTGCTGCCGCGTGATGCCTTCAATCTGCTTCGCGAGCATCGGGTCGAGCTTGCTACGCCAGGCGGCGGGCTTTCCAATCGAGGCCATGGCCTTCTCCAGGCGCTCTTCGAGGCGGGGGAACTTCGCCGAAAAGTTCAAGCCTGCCAGCTGTACCTGCTGGTGCAGCTCGGGAAACACTCGGTCAATGTATTCGAGGCTCAGCCGTTGGCCATACACGAAGCCATACGACCGGCCGAAGCCCTTGGAGGCCTCGTCGTTCATGTTGAGCGCAGAGGCAGTCGGGCTCAAGAGCAGGGCGCACAGCAGCTGTGCTGCAACAGCGAGGGAAGGTCTGACGCGGGGCACTGGTTCTCCTCGTTGGCGGCCGTCCGCGGTGGCTCTGCGGCGCGGCCATTCTTGTTAAAGGGCGAGTGCACTCTACAGCGCGCGGCCCGCCATGCAGCCCTTGCGGCGAAAAATTCCCCCTATTCGTGCCGTGCCTCACGGTTCGCGCGCTGCCCGGTTCGCCCGGCTGCGCCAGCCTTGCTGGCCTCCCATCTCTCGACCACCTCTTCTCCAAACTGGTGTGACGCAAGGAAACTCATGCGGCAGAAGTGGCTCGGCGCTGGTACAACAAGGCCAGGCCATCCCCGTCGCTCAAAATACTCCCGCGCCTTGCTTCCATGGGGAATGATGACCTCAGGCTGGATGAACTCCAACAGAAACTCGAACAACGACGTGTCGCGGTCCGAACGCGCGCGTCCGCGCGCGTCGGGGGAGGGGACGTTGTAGAGGTTGGTGACAAGGCATCTCTCCCCGCCCACCACTTCCAGAAAAGGCTCCATCCGGCTGCGCGTCGTGCTCATCGCCGTTCGCTTGCCGGTGGACCGACGGTAAGCGCGGTAGTCCTCGAGCCACTTGCTTTCAAGGAACCCATGGCCGGATTTCCAGTGCTCCCAGAACGGCGTGGCCATCGACGTCGCTGGATTGAAGCCAACGACGAAACAGTTGCATTCGACCGGGTTTCCGTCGCAAGTTAAGGGACGCGCGGTGGAGTTGCGTGGGAGCTTGCGCAGTAGCCGCCGCTCGAAATCGTTCAAGCGTGCGATGTCAACGGCAGAATGTGCGCGGAGCCGGGAGCGTGTGGACATGCCCGGCAGTATCTCGCAGCGCCGAACTGACGACAAGGAGTGCCCGCCCGAGCCGCTGGCAGTAGAAGAAGCCATACGGGCGAATGAAGCCCTTCGTCGCGGCATCGCTCGTGTTGAGGGGCGGGAGGGCTTCCCAAACTCTGACGCCAAAGAAAAGCGCCCGACTGTGTCGGGCGCGGAAGGATGTGCGCCGGTCCAGCGCTGGTCAAAGGCCGGCGGAGACGACGGAGCTCGAGGTGTCGAACGACCAGCCGCATCCCGCGCAAGCGTAGCCTGCGACGTTCGTACGACCAGAGCGGCCGCTGTAGGGGTTCATTTCGAGGTCGCACTCGTCACAAATCGGATTGCCGCTGAGGCTCTCGAGGCCATATGGCCCCTGACGAGTCGCTGCGGGAGCGGGGGATGCGGGGGTGGTCGCTTGAGTCATGAGAGGTGTCATGTTGAGTGGTCCTGCCTCCTATAGCGAACGCAGCGTCACCGAGCACTATAGGGGACCTGGTGTTCCGCCTGGCTCCGCGAGTGGCGACCCGCGGAGCTTCAAGTAGCCGCCCGCGCTTCAAGCGGGCTGCTGGCTGCGCTGAAATCCCCTTCCGATTTCTCCGACGAGGTCGTACAGCGTAGCCAACTCCTCGCCGGTGAATGGGATACCGCAGGCTGCAGAGCCCCAGTCACCGCAGACCACCGCGACGCAGCGGTTCTTGATGAACACCGGGACAAGAACCAGAGATTTAGTGTCAGGGAAGGCCTCGCGGTACCAGCGCGGGACCCGGTGCGCAATCTCAGGGCGCTGCGAGTCCTCCAGGTGCGTCGGTCGCTGGGCGGTCGTCGCAAAGTGGAAAACGTCCGGCACAAAGCCTTCCTCGAAGGACAAGCAAGCGAGCCGCTCCCGCATGCCCGGCCCGAAACCGATGCGCGCGCTGAAGCGCTTCGCCTGGGGGTTCAGGAGCATCAGAAAGCAGTGCGTGAAGTTCATTGCCCCCATGGTCGATTCAATGACGAGCGGCACCAGTTCGGAGACCGGATGGTCCGTGGCCGCAGCCTGGACTTCCTTGAGGTTCCGCAGTAGCCGGCAGTGCGCGTCGAGCGGCTTGCCCGGCGCGTGGCGTCGCTCGACTTCCGCTGCAGCCTCGTCCTCGTGACGCGCCTCCCTCAAGTTTTCTACCTTGAGCCTTGCTGCCTCGACGGCCTGCTCCTGGAGGCCGAGGGCTTCCGCGTGCCGCCCGAGCAGCTCCGCCACCTCGTCCGCGTCCCCGCCACGGGTCACCAGCGCGGCGGCCTGCGCCGACACCTCAGCCATCGCGCCGAGCCAATTCGTGTGGGACCGAGACACCGTCTCAGCGTCCGTGGCGTTTTGCGTCATGGTGGCCGTGATGAGCGGTGGCATGCGCCACTTCTGCGCCGCGGCGCGCGCAATCTCCTCGAGCGTCACGCCCAGCACGTGATGGCATGCCATGCTCTCGCTCTCGGAGACCCCACCGGACATGGCCTGAATGCGCGCCCATTCCTCCGGGTAATAGAAGACGAGCAACAGCCGGCTGAGGTGATGCATGAGCGTGCACACGACGAGCTCTTCGCCTTGGTTGATGCCTTGTGAGGCGCTGAGGGTGCGCGCGAACTCGCCCGCGAGAATCGCCCGCTCGAGCTCCTGCGCGGTGTCTGGACGCCGAGCCGCAGCGCCGGCGAAGTTGTCGAGCAGCTGAAGGCCCAGGGCCAGGTGCCCGACGGCATCGACTCCCAACACCATGATGGCGCGGGACACCGTCGTCACCCCGCCACCGAATGGCGCATACATGGCGGAATTTGCCAGCCGAATGACCTTCTGCGCCAGCGAGAAATCGGTCAGCACGCTCTCTGCCAACGTGCCGACGTTGGCGTCGGCGCCCAGCGCTGGAAGCAGGTTGTCGAGCGAAACCTGAAGGGTCGGAAAGTCGCCCTGCTGCTGCATGCGGGCCCAAAGCGTCTCGAAGAAACGCGCCTTGGTGAGTTTTGTCATGCTTGGTGGTCCTTCGAATCCTGACGGCAAGCGTGGAGCTTTAATGCGCCCGATGTGATGGCTTGTTCGAGTTGCGCGGCCGGCAGGGCCTTGGAGTGGTGCCAGCCTTGGCTGAAGTCGCATCCGTGTTCCGAGAGCAGCGCGCACTGTTGGGCCGTCTCAACGCCTTCTGCGACCGACATGAGCCCGAGCTCCCGGGCGAGCGACAGAATGGCGAAGACGATGGTCCTGCTGGGGCCCGACTGGAGCATCTCGGCGACGAAGCTTCGGTCAATCTTGAGGGCCTGCAGCGGAAACTGCTGCAGGTAGGCCAGGCTCGAGTAGCCCGTGCCGAAGTCGTCGACCGCAAACCGCACCCCGGCCTGCCGAAGTTCGCTTAGCAGCCGCCCGGCATGCTCCGGGTCGGCCATGAGCGCGCCCTCCGTGATTTCAATGACCAGCCGCCGGGCATCGACGCCCGACAGCGCGATGGCACGTTTGACGCTTTCGACGAACGCGGGATGCTGAAACTGCACTGGGGACACGTTGACCGAGATGTACTTGAAGTGCAGGCCCATCGAGTCCCAGTGGACAAGCTGGGCGCAGGCGCACCGAAGCGCCCAGTCACCCAGGAAATTGATGAGGCCGTTGTGTTCCGCCAGTGGAATGAACGTCGACGGCGGAATCAAGCCATCAGGTCGCTCCCAGCGCATCAGGGCTTCGAGGCCCCAGACCTCGCCGGTGGACGGCGCACAGATAGGCTGGTACTGCAGCGAAAATTCGCCGTTCTGTACGGCGTCGAACATGTTTTGCTCGAGCGCGAACTGCACCTGCTGCTTCCGGTCCATCTCAGGGGTGAACACTGCGACCCGGTTCTTCCCCTGGGCCTTCGCCTGGTACATCGCGATGTCCGCGCGTTTCATGAGCGAGGACTCTGTCAGGTCCGGGTCGTCGCCGGAGAGGGTCAACCCCAGGCTCGTGGTCACCCGCAGCTGGCAGCCGGCCAAGTGAAATGGCTTGCGCAGCGTAGCGACGACGCGCTCCGCGAGCTCGATAGCGACCTTGGCCTCGCCGGCGCCAGGCAACAACAGGACGAACTCATCTCCGCCCAGGCGTGCCACGATGTCCGAGGTGCGGACTGCCGCCTTCAGTCGCGTCGCGACTTCCCTCAGCAGGCCGTCGCCCACGTCGTGCCCCAGCGAGTCGTTGATTTTCTTGAACCCATCCAGGTCGAGAATGGCAACGGCGAACTGGCTCCTGTTTCGAACCGCCGTCAGGATGTGCTCAGAGATGGCCTTGCGCATCAGCGCCCGATTACCGAGGCCGGTGAGCGGGTCCGCCATGGACTCCTCCTTGAGGCTCTCCTCGGCCAAAACCCATCCCGAAACGTTGTAGCCGAACAGAATGAAGCGCTTGAGGCCGTCCGGCGTGGGGTCCGGGCGTATGGTGACCTCGAGCCAGACGCTCTCGGGCAATCCGCCGGTGAACCGAAGCCGTGCGTGCTCATCCGTCGAGCGCGCCCAGGCGTTTCGCAGCAAGCCCGACAAGATGTCTCGGTGGTCAGGCGCCACGATGTCCGAAAGCGACGCGCGCAGCAGGTGCTCTTTCGGATAGGCGAGCAGTTCGGCCGAGGCGTCGCTCGCATGGAGGATGCGCCCACCCGAATCGATGTAGATGGCTAGCGCCCCTGAGGCGTTCAGAATTGCTTTCAGGTCTCGCGCGTCGCACTCTGCCTGAGGTTCGGGCTCAGGCGCGACAACGCGGCCGAAGTTCGCCGATAAGGCGGCTTCGATATCCAAAAACATCGGGCTCTTTTTGCTTCTGTGCATTGAGGTCTTGTGTCCTGTACTCAAGTCGCCCCAAGGCGCGGGAGGCACTCTGGTGGCGGTCAAGACCTGTAGTGAAGAGCCACGTTTTATTAGCGTATAGGTAGAAAGTGTCGGGTTTAGGCGTGTGCGCACCTGCCGCGAAGGGGCTGCAGAACACGGGCCGATGCCAAGAATCTCGGTGTTGGCGACAGCGGAAGGCGCGCCCTCCTCCCCACACGGCACGCGGGGCGTGGGACGTCGTTCCAAGAGCGCTGCGTCCTTGCTGGCAGCTGCGTCGCCGGCCTGGGGTCTCAATGAAAACGCCCCGAGGTAACCGGGGCGTTGTGAAATCAGGCTAGGCGATGTGATACCGAAGGTGGTGAGGCAACGCCTCTACGGCTTCCCAGTACCTGTTGCTTCCGCCGAGGAGTTCCTTGATGGCGTTTTGCTCGCTCTCTTCGTCCGGAAGCACAAGATAGTCGTCTCCGTGGTGGTCTCCGAAGATGAGCTTGACGCCGGCGGCGGCCGCTAGGTCGCGGACGAAGCTACCAGGTGCTATGGCGCCCTTGCAGAGCGAGGCGGGGAGGCTGAAGCGAATGAAGCCAGGCACGGTTCTCCTGTTCGCTGTGCGCAGTTGGACTATTCGGTATAGCCCTCTGACGGCGCGAAGGTCTTAAGCGCAGACCAGGTGCGTTGTGTAAAGTGCACGCGACCCGCTTCTTTTAGGGCGCCTGGCCATGCGAATGAGTACGTTCGGGTTACCATTCGCTTATAAGTCGGAGGTGCACCATGAATATCTACCCCACCCGCAGGCAGGCGACAGGCGTGGCTCGCAATTTCAGCAAGACAGCGCGCTGCGTAGTCGTCGTCTACAAAACGCCTGAAAACAAGTACGCCGCGGCGAGGTCAACCGAGCCCGTTGCCGGGCAAATCGACATCGTCTTTCGAGACGGGTACGAGGTGCGGTCGCTTCTCACGCTCTCCGGACAAGCGGCAGCCGCGCTTCGACGGTAGGCGCGAGCTCGCCGCCAGCAGAAAAAGGCCCCTTCGGGGGCTTCTTTTTTGGAGGGCCGGCAACGCCTGGCCAAAAGAGGAGCCCGCGTTCCGAAGAATGCGGGCTCGAAAGAAGATTGTCAGGGTCTCAGAGCTTTAGGCCTGAGGCCGAAAGGTCGGCTTCAGCCAAGGTTCCCTCGAAGCTCCTCGAGGTCGTCGTCAAGTACCTGCCAAGCCGTCACGTCGTTGGCCTTCACCTGGCGCACCTCAAGCCATTCGGAGTCAAGAAGCTCGCTTTCGATGCGAACTCGGACTGTGGCGCTTCCTACGTCGGCTGGCACCTCGCCGATGGCCTTTACCAAGCCGGTGGAGAGGTTCACGGCCGCTTCGACCGAGTCGCCGTCTTCGTCTGGATAGACCCAGCTGAGGGTGACCCAGGCCGAAGTGGCCTTGCCTTCCGCGGCGGTTGTTTCCGACTCGACGCCCTGCTGGATGAACCGCATGCACCAGTCAGCCTGATGAGCACGCGACATCGCCTGCATCTTCGCTCCGTAGTGTTGCCCCACCCATTCGGCGATGGTGTCCCAGAGCCCTGGGTTATCGTCGATAACCGCCAGCACCAAGCGGTGCCATTCCACATCTGGCATCCGCACGCCGAGCTCACAGGTGTCGCCAGAGTCGTCGCGCGTATCGACCGTCTCAGCGGAGTAGGCCTTGGCTTGGCTCAGGAGGAAGCGGTTGCGGTAGAACACTTCGGGCTCCTGGAGGTACACGGGGATGCCGTACTTCTGGATGCGAGGAATGCGGGCCTTCTGGGAGACGAGTTCAGCGCTCGGCGCGAAGTCGAAGCTGTTGGGCAGCTGATATTCGCCGGCCTCGTCCAGTGCAAGTCGTTCGAGGCATCCGATGTCGTCCTCGACCAGGTACAGCGTCCGCGTCGCCCACTTCGTGGTGACCGGTGCCGCCGGAGCCTGTTGCGATGCCTCGCTCTTCTGCGACTTGGCGAAAGCGTGCGGGTGCTTGCCCTGCGCCTTCAGGTAGCTGGCGCGCAGCGCTGCATGGGGCACCTTGATGCCATGGTCCACGTCGAGCGCGCGCTTGATTGCCTGGACCACTTGGGTCACTTGTTGGTTGTCTGTCGTCATTGCGATTTCCTTTGGATTTGCGCCTGGGGCGCCGAAAGTCTCCGAAGAGACCTGATTTCCGCTTTGTCCTTCGACGTCCTTTGGCGCAAGCCTTAGGAAACGTGGTTCGAAAGTTCGTTGCCGAAGCAACGCCTTGTCTTCTCCCGCCGGTGAGGCGACCCGTTGTGGGCGCGGAGAGATGGGCGCAAGGTGGCCTAGAACCCGTATAGGTAGCCTGCGGTGGGCTGCAGCCCTATTTAATGTTGCCGACATCGCGTTGCGGGTTGTGGCGGTGACGCCGCCGCCCGCCCGATAGCACCATGGGCTGGGCCGCGCCTTACATCGAGAAGCTTCGAGCAGGCGAGGTCGTATCTTTCCGGCCGCGCGGCCACTCGATGCGGCCCCACATGCGAAGTGGCCAGCTCGTCACCCTCGAGCCCATCCTAGCGGGCAGCGCGCCTGGCGTTGGGGACATCGTGCTCGCGCGTGTACGCGGGGCCGACTACCTGCATTTCATCGGCGCCGTGCGGGACGGGCAGGTGCTCATTGCCAATGCCCATGGGCACGAGAACGGCTGGACGGCCCGAGAACGCGTTCTCGGCAAGGTCTGCGCCGTCGTCGAGTAGCGCACAGCGAACGGCAAACGAACCGGAAGGTTTGGCGGCACGGGCGAGGCTCCAGTCGGCATCAAGCCGTTGATTTCATTGCGCTTTCTTGCCCAGTGGGACCGACCAACGAACCGGCAACCCGAACGCGCGAAAGTAGGCCGCGTCCTGGCCGTCCACGGGATTCGCTAGACGGCTTAGGACCTCACCACGCAACAGGAGCGACATGCCAACACCTACCAAATCTCAGCGCCTCTTCAGCGAGCTCGCAACTGACAACAACTGGTCCGCCGAGCTGCAGGGCCAGGTCGCACTGGCTTTTCTCCACCAGGACCCCGAAGCCATGGACCGGTTCTCCGCCTACGTTCTGGAGCAAGTCAACATCGCCCTGGTTCCAGACGACTTCAGCCACGAGGCGCTCAGTGTTCAAGGCTACCGAGTGCAGCTCGGCGCCAACGGCTACACCTGGATGCGCCTCGGCGACGCCCAGTGGCAGTCGAACTACAGCTACCCGAGCGAAGACATCGCCTGGCGCAGTGCCCACGTCGACGCTGTCGCCGAAGGCCTGGTTTCCGCCTAGGCTCACCGCGCATCTCTGATTTCACCAGCCCCGTCCATTTGGACGGGGCTTTCTCTTCGCCGGTCGGGTCAACGGCACAAGGAAAAAAAAGACCGCCGGCGAGGGCGGTCTTCAGAAGTAGTTTTTAACGTGCCAGCCCAGGGATACGTCCCGTGCGGGGGCACGCCTCGAACTGGTTCGGGGTGGTGCGGATGCCCTTGTGCTTCTTGGGTCCGTAGGCCTCGATGCCGAGAGCGGCACAAGCCTTTGGCGTCCTCAGGGCCACGAACCCCACCATGCCGACAAGGTCGGTTGGTGCGTAGTCCGTTTCTTCGAACTGGCGCTTGCCGTTGAGCAACGCATGTGGCTGTGCCGGGTCGAACACAACCACGGTGCCTGGCTTAAATGGCACCTCGATGTCCATCTCGCCAAAACGCACCGTCCGCTCGGGCGGTCCTTCGATGCACCAGGCGCCGAAGATACCGTTCGAGTAGGGCATGTCGTGGTGGTAGGGCAAGCCGCCGCCGACGATAGCCCCGTAGTCTGTTGACAGGTAACGGATGCTGCGCTCGCCGAGGACTGGTTGGAGCACCGAACGCAAGAGGTTGCGGATGACAAGGCTGTTGGTTTCGCCGAGGTCCTCCAGTTCGAACTCGCTGACCTTGCTCAAGCCGAGCTTCTGGACGAGCCGTGCGGCGCGCCCGTTTGCCCAGTTGCCAACGAGTGACGGCGGAGCCTCTCCGACCAGGACGTTTCTGGCGGCAAGGTACTTGGGCGTGGAGGTATCCGACCTGTTGCTGCTCCAGAGGTAGCGGAAGGACGGGTGTGCTGAAGTCAAGGTTTGCATGAGATGAAATGTCGGTTGGCCTGATGGGTGTAGCCATCTGCCGTCAAGCTCATCTCCGACCGTTGTACATTGCACAGCAGCCGCTGTAGATTCCACAACAGCGCAGCCGTGGCCGCTTCGGCCAGGACATCAGGGCTTCGCCGAGGAGCCACGCTCTTTCTTACCGGGCACCGCCGAGGGGCAAAAAGAACCGCCTGGAGTGTTAGCTCCAGGCGGGAATCAGCGGATATCCGCTCAGGCAGTTATGCCCAGCATTGCTGGACTCGCCACGCTCAGCTCGGGGAAGCGATGCGGGTGGGCCTGCATCAGAGCGAGACGCTCTAGAGCGTCGACTTCATCGATGCACCACTCGAGCACACCGCTGCTGCCTTGCTTGTCCTTTCCCTCGACAGCCCATGTCGCCGAGGCACAATCGCAGCCCAGCCCTCGGTACACGTAGTCTGGGTAGTCGAACAACGCCGTGGCGTTGCGAGACACTGCGAACTCTTGGAGCGTGTCGTTGAGGACCAGCACCAGATGCACCAGGTGGCGCATCTCACGCACTGAGGCAGTGTCAATGTCCAGCTGCACGATGTACACGTTCGCGACCGAACCGAAGTCGTCGTCACGGGCGCAGCCGACTTTCTGAATCACGACGTCCGCGGGGAAAAACGTCGCATTCAGCTCGTCGATTGTTTCGGCGTAGCGCTCGACGGCCGCGAGTTGCTCAGGAGAGTAGCCGTCTTCGAAGCAGAAAGATTGCACAAAGACGATTTGTCCGTTGACGCAGCCGCCGTGCCGTCGGATGAACCGGCGAATCGCGCGACCGTTGTTGCCTTGCTTGTTATCAAGAAGCTTGTAGGCCTCGCGAACGACGCCAGCGACCTCGAAGAGCAGATTGGAACGAGAAGAGAGTGCCATGGATGGCTCCTATAAGAGTTGACCTACCTCGTGTAGAACCAGCCCCCGTGCCGCCACCCCGCGTGGCGAAGTGAGTGTGCTGCGCTCTTAGAACCCGAAGGCCTCTGCTCACAAGCCTGGTCAGCAGGAAGCGGCTTCGCCTTCCCCATCCGACGGATTTCCGCCAACGGACCCCTTGTGGCTGCGCCCGCGTCCAGGGTTCTGGCGCAGGGAAGAAAGACCCGCACAAGGCGGGTCTCGAGGGAGGGGAGGGACTAGCTCTGGGGGTCCGCGCCGTCGACTTGGTCACCGGACGGGCGTCCGTCTGGCGCGACTTCTTCAGGCGCAGCTTGCGGCGACTCTGCGCGAGAAGTCAGGCCGCCAGGTTTCGCGGAGCAGTCTGCAGGCGGAGTGGAACAGGTCTTGGCGCACGAACCTGCGACGGCGCAGGCAGCAACGGCCGACGCGATTGCGATGGTCCGGGTAGGCAGAGCAGATGGTTGGCACATAGTTGGGAGCGGGTTGGTTGTCCTCCTGCGTATAGCCAGCCAATCTCGCTCCCGTGCGCGCTTGTGTACCAGAGGGCCCCCGGGCTCGCAAAGCCGTTGGCCCTATCTCCCGCGTTCCGTTTTCGGCTATGCCGCCTTCAGCTCGCGTGCGAGGTCACGCTGTTGGTCACGTTGACGAACCGTATCGCGCTTGTCGTGCAGCTTCT
The DNA here is from genome assembly GCF_901827155.1 of Variovorax sp. PBL-H6. Taxonomy (NCBI): domain Bacteria; kingdom Pseudomonadati; phylum Pseudomonadota; class Betaproteobacteria; order Burkholderiales; family Comamonadaceae; genus Variovorax; species Variovorax sp. PBL-H6. The sequence continues at coordinate 415,789 of NZ_LR594660.1, read as the reverse complement.
TGCCCTTGGCCAAGCCGATGTTCAGCTTCAGCTTGCGTGTGTACGTCAGGGCGAGCGGCACAACGGTGTAGCCGCGCTCGTCCACGCGGCGCTCGAGCTTGCGCAGCTCAGCCTTGTTGAGCAACAGCTGCCGAGGGCGGGTGGGTTCCAGCTCTTCCAGCAGACCCTTGCGTGCTTGTGCCAGGGGGGTGATGGTGAGCGACTCGACGAAGGCCTCTCCGTCCTTGAGGCGGATGAAGGCGGAGCCGCCATTGAACGTGGCCTGGCCGGCCAGGATGGCCTTGACCTCCCAGCCGCGCAGCATGAGGCCGGCTTCGAAGGTGTCTTCGATGAAGTAGAGGTGTCGCGCCTGGCGGTTGTCCACGACCGTCCGAGTTTCGCGCTGTCGAGGTCCGCTTTGTGCGGGGTTTGGTGCAGTCACGATGGAATCCTTGAGAGGAGGGCGGCGCGTGAGCGCGCCAGAGGGTCAAACGCCCCGATGCACGTGAGTACATCGAGGCGCCGGCAAGCCGCATTGCTGCGGCTCACAAAGGCTTAGGTTACAGGGTGCCTTTAGACCCCGGCCTGCTTAAGCAGCGAGGCGGAAATTGCTTTCATTGGCAATTGTCATGTCGTTCTGTTCTACAAGACCTAAGCCTTGCCGGGTAGTCCCAACCCGCGTTGCCGCCTGCACTTCCGCCCGTCTTCGAATCCAGGTCACCCCCATCAACAAACGCCTCATCTAAAGCGTTTCTTGGTGGAAGTGTGGGGAATCGAACCCCATTTAGACACGTTTCCGATTCAGAGGATATACAACGATGTCGTCAGTATAGCACATCGCCACAAGCGCAGCAAGCAGCTGAGGCTTTTAAACTCGACGTTTCGTTGGTTCAGCATATAGGCGACGCGACCAAGTCAGAGCGCTAGGGCGCGGAACGCTATTGGCAGCCAAGAGCTCGCGCACGCGGCGTGGGTCGTCGCGGTCTCAAGCCCATATTTTGGCGAGTCGTCGCCTGCTGCCAGCGTCGCAACAGGATGAACCTGCCGCCCGTCGAGCGCGGCTTTCATTTTAGCGGGGCGCGTGCCTCGCCCCTTGGTGCCAGGTCCGTTCCTACACGAGGGAGGACCACTTCACACAGGACACTCACATGAAGAAGACCAAGACGCTCGGGCTCACCGTGCTCCGCAAAGGCGACCGCGAGCTGATGGCAAAAGGCGTTGAAAAACTCGTTCGCGACTGCGGCGCAACCTCCACCCGGCGCGAAGGCGGCGAGTACCCCGGCCCGCGTGGAATTCACGTTGAAATCGACACGCCTCGCGGCCTGCAGGTGACCGTCTACTTCAACGGCTACTCCAGCCAACCGGACGTCTACGTGCTCTCCTGGCACATGGACCTCGAATCGGATGACACGCTGAGCCCGGCTATCTTTGGCGGCAACGTGAACCCCCACCATTTCCGCAAGGCCACCTACGTGGCGCACGGCTACGACGACCTCTGCGAGAAGCTCAGGAAGGGCCTCGACATGGCCATTTCCGGCGTTGCGTTCCGCGAACGCGAGCTCGAACCGGCGTAACGCTCGGCTCCGCTGACCTCCTTCAGGCCTCTTCCAATTTGGAGGAGGCCTTTCCTTTTCTTGAGCTCCCGGCCGGCACTAGCGAAGGCTGAGGTCGCCCGACCACGCGGACAACGCGTTGCAGCAGTCAACCAGCGTTGTCGTCGAGGCAAAGCCCAGGTATGTCAGCAGGGCGCCTGAAGCGGGGTCCGCGTCTGAAACGGTGAGCCGCGGCGCGTAGGCCTCCAGCCACGCGACGTTCAGCTCCCACAGTTGGCGCGAGAGGCGGTTGCATGCCTCAGCGGGAATCTTGGCCCTAAAGACCAGGTTGACGAAAGGAAGCATGTAGGGCGCGCGGGCTGTCTCCCCTGTTGGCAATTCGATGACGAGCCCGCCGTCCCTCGCTCCCAGCAGAAAGTCCCTCGCATCCACGATGTCGAGCACTTCGCGCTCCGCCAGCTCGGTTCCCCGCAGGTAGGCCTCATTCAGGTAGGTGAAGCCGGCCACCTGGACGCCTTCTGCCGTCAGGAGGGCGTGCACGGAATGCTCCGTGTCCCCCGTGGCCTTGTCATCATCCAGCACACGCCACTTCCGGGACCGGTCGAGGCTGGCCAGTTGCAGCGCGAGGGCCGCGGCCCCGGGTCTCGGTACGCGCTGTGACGAGAACACTTGGCCACCTCCGACGTCAAAGAGCCGGCTCACACGCAGCTGCGCATCGCCCAGAACGCACGCGTCCAGGCTCAGCATCGACGTCTCGGGTTCGCGCGCTGCAGTTGCCAACTCGATTTGCGCCGCCAGCGGGATGCCGTGAACCACGCCGGCGGCGCCGAGGCTCGAAGCGAGAACGTCCATGAGCGACTCCTCGAACTCGGCCTGGGCCGCAGCGTCGACCCCCCAGTTGGACGTCGCATGGGCCAGGTCGCGACGAACGAGGTATGCCGGTGTCATCGTCGGGGCCTGGCTCGGCGGCTGCACGAGCGCCCGGTACCGCGCACGCGCTGCCTCAGGGATAAGGGAGAGGTTGCCGCTACGCACCTTGGTAGACGATGCGGTCTCGGCCCGCGTCGCGCGCGTAGCGGGCATCATGTGAAGGCGATGCTCACGGCCGCCAAGGAGCGCATGGGTTTCGCGCAGCGCTTCAGTGGTCATTTCGCCTCGAACACCGCAAAACGCCAGGCCGCGTTCTGCGAAAGCCGCCAGGAACCCCAGGTTGTCGCTGCCAAAGACGTATCCCAACTCAATTGCGTCAACGTGCCTGGCCAGGTAGGCCGCTAGGCGGTCGAGCACATCCGTGAAGTTGAGGGCTTCCGGCGCATGCCGTGCCTCCCACGGGCAGATGGAGAGCCAGTCGCTGTGGCGGACGGCCTCCTCGGCGAGCGCGACTCGTTGCTCTGCATGCAGCGCCGCCGTACCGCCGTTCTTCACGCTGACGTAGGCGTCATGGGAAGGGGACATATAGCCGCCTACGACCGTGTATCCGAGCTCCTGCGCGTGCGTCCGGGCTCGCTCCATGAGGGCGATGTGCCCTTCGTGCATCGGGGAGTAGCTGCCCGTCGACAGGAGAACGAGTTTTCGGGCGTCTTCCGGCGACTGGGCGAGTGCTCGTCGCACCTTCATCAAGGGCGTCGTGAGCATCGCCGGCGACCAGCAAGGGTGCGCCCGAACGCTGCCGTCCAGGAGGTCGTCAATGAAACCGGCGGCTCGGAGCGTCTCGTGGCTCGCGCCGGCGGCGGCGAGCGGCGCATAGTAGGGGTCCAATAGCGCCTTGGCGACAAAGCGGTCAGGGCGGGGGTGGCGTTCCGTCAAGTGGGCGCCCCCGTTCGCTCGAAGACCAGGTCTGTTCTCAAAATCAGCTTCTCCTGCCCGAGGACCGGAGCTCCGTCATGAAGCATTCGGTGCTCGAACAACAGGGCATCGCCCTTTAGGGGCGTCACTGCCAGCAGCACCTCGTCGGCATTGGCATTTCGGGACCAGTCACTGAAATCTCGGGCTGCGAAGGGGAGCGGGTCCTGCGCGTCACGCAGAAACCTCGTCTCACCGCTTTCGTTGTCGCTCAGGTACACGACCAGGCTGAAAAGCGTCCTGCGAGCTTCGCTCTCGATGTACGGAGCGTCGTAGTGACCCACCAGATGGCCACTGCCGGGCTCGTAACGAATGAATCGATGCAAGGCGTTGACGCCAACCGGGTTCCAGAGCGAATGGCCGTCGTGGTCTGCTCGGTCGTGCTCACTGAACGCGCGTGGCTCGAGCAGGGAGGAGGGAAGGCAGGACCAGAGATGGCTCGCCAACTCCGCGCTGAAGCTGCTGCTACGCCAGGAGGCTGGGTGGGTTCCAGGCTTGAAGTTGCTGAGGATGCCGTCAGGCCCGACTGGCACGCTCGGCGCCGACAGGACCTCTCGGCGCATGGCCTCGACAAGCTCGGGTTGAATCAGGCCCCGGATATGCCAAGCTTCGCCCGGCACGGGGAGCCTTCGTGCGCGAGCGCCGGGCCCGCGCGCGGACGGCAGGGCGCTCATCGTGAACAAGGAGGCAATGGGGGCGCTTGCCTCGGTCTTCATTGCCTGGCTTCCCTGGCCACGTGGTAGTCCCACCCACCCTCGATTCGGCAATCCCAAAGGTCGAAGTGCACCGCCGGCGACTTACCCAGATACTTATGGTGGTTGTAGCGGTGAAGGTCCTCCAACGCCGCGCGCTGGCCCGCAAATCGGTCGCTCCGGCCATCTGCCATACCAACTGCCGCAATTCGCCGGGCGACATCGGTACAGGCCTTCTCGCGAAGGAAGAGCTCCACAGCGTCATAGCTGGCGCCAAAGACTTCTTCGTCCGTGCGGCCGTCGTACATGTCTCCGGTCGGCGTCGCCTCGAGGATGGAGGACGGCACCCCCAGGTGCCGGGCAACCTCATAGACCTGGGACTTGTACAGGTCCGAGATGAGCTGTGCGTCCACGAGGCCGTCCGAGGCTTTGCCGAAGTAGCCCAGGTACGCACCCTCGTCGCGATTCGTCGTGCCAATCAACATGCCGGGCGTGCCGGCCTGGGTCAGAAGGCTGGTGACGTAGTAAAGCGCCGGAGTTCGCTGATAAGCCACCAGCTGGCCCGAGGCCCAGCCTTCGCCTAACGTCGACAACGCGTTGTCGACGAGCGTCTTCGTCGCCAGGTGCGCCTTCGACAGGTCGATAACGACAGGCAGCAGTTCAAGCGCGCCGCAGAGCTCCACGCCGCGTGACGTTGCAAGGTCCTGGTTGGTGGCAGCGCCATCGGTGAAGACCGGCAGGAGCACGGGAACGATGCGCTGAATCGGCGAGCCGGGCTGTTGGCTGGCCGCCTTGACCAGCGCCAGCACCAAGGCGGAGTCCACGCCCCCGCTCACGGCCACCACGGCGGCCCGGAGCCCCGATGCGCGAAGGTAGGCGTTCAGCGCATTGCCCTTACGCCAAACGTAGTCAGGTGCGGAAAACGCATCCTCCAGACGAAGCTGGGCAAGCAGCTCGGTGAGGCCGCTCGGAAGGGCGTGCTTGGCAGGAGGGGGATAGTGATTCATGTTGAGGCTTGGAAGGAGGCCCGAAATAGCGCCTGCGCACGGTCAGCCGTGGCGCGCACCAGGCAATTCATGGTGTCGAGCACCCGTTCATCGGGTTCGAGCTGCGCGCACGACAGTTCTGTGCAGGCAATGCGCACCTCGGCGACGCCGCGGCGCAGCTGCTCGGAGATGAGCGCCTGCAGTAGGCAAGCTGAGGGAGCCTGACCCGCCATCCCCTGCTCGATGAGCAGTTGAACTGCGGCTTGGGCGGCGTCGCTCGGGAAAATCAATTCTGGGTAGCGCGCGGAGAGATACGCCCTCATGCTCTTGGAACACAGCACCGCCGTGGACGCGGGCTGTCGCATGGCGGGTGCCGAGTTCCATGGGGTGAACACCTCAAGACCGAGGGTGCCCGTGCAGTTGGTCAGGACCTCGCCCAGGCTGTTGCAAGGCGCAGCGACGAAGGCGGCACCCGCTTCTTTCAACAGCGACACACCGCGCGCAAGCGAAGCGGCGGCCCTACGGCGGCATTCCACGCCGTCGGCGCCGAGTCCTTGCAAGGCCTCACTGAGGTGGATGATTGCGGGGTAGTGCTCGTCTTGGAGGCACGCGCCGGACATCTGACGCGCCCAGGCCTGGACCAGCCGAACCTGGAACACCGCACTCGCGAAGGGCCCCGCGCCGCCCAAGATGCCGATGCGGGCCGGTGCTGTCTCAGCTCGCATGCTCTGAAAGCAGGTAGAGCTGCTCGTCGTGCGTCCCGGTCGCGCGGGGGTCCTGCCCCAGGAAGATGATGTCGCTGCCCGCGGTCCACGGGTGCAGGTCCTGCGGCCGGACGCGGTCGATGTGCGCTCGCAGCGACTCGACGGCGTCCACGGCGTCCATCACCAGCTGCGGCGGCAGCTTCTCGGAGACCGGATAGTCGTACTGGAGCGGGAAGGGCGCCATGGCAATTTTGCTGACACGACGGCGCAAACCACCCAGAGCCAGCGGGAGCAACTCCTTCAGCAGCTCGGCCCCGAGCCCCTGACCGCGCAGGTCGTGCCGGACCTCGAATGCTTCCAGGAACAGGAGGCCCTTGCCGTCATAAAAGCTATCAGGGAGCCGCTGATGCTGCTCGAGCACATGGAGGCTGGTCCCAAGCTTGAGGCCAGCTTCGTCATAGGCGTCGAGCGTCCACAGCGCCTTGGCGGCAGATTGGCCGCGTCGAAGGTAGACGATTCGAGCGTCGAAGGTGGCCACGGGCCGGCCCTTGGCATCAGAGACCAAGGCAGCGATGTCGTAGAGCTTCTCGCCGTCCTCGGCATAGCGGTGCAGGCCGGCACGCCACATCGACAGCACGAGGCCTTCCCCCGCCGCCAGAGGCAGGTTGTCGGCGAGGCGGGCGACCCCGTTCTTGTCGACCCTTCCCCCGAAGTAGTTCTGAAGGGTCACGTCGAGCTCGTCGGACACCATGCTCGCGTACCCGCCGATGAATCCGGTCGCGCCCGGCCGGTACTGCAGAAGCTCCGTGACGCTCGTGCCCAGGACGGGTGCCAGCAGCGGCGTCGCAAGCGCGATGCACGCGTCCAGCTGCCGGCCGGGGGGCTCCCAGTTGTCATCGACCAGGCCTTCGTGCCAAAGCAGGGGTGCGATGGCGTCCATGCAGGCCCGGCCGGCTACCGTTTCGGGCGTAACGATTTCTCCGCCGAGCGCTTCGACTCGGACCATGAAGTCGCAGAGCAGCTGCCCAACTGTCAGGCGTTCGAGCACGGGCCAGCGGGTCGGTGCGCCACTGCGGTCATGCGGCGCGCCGCTCAGGATGGCGACCACGAGGGCCGTCGCTCCGATGCTGGTGCGGTCAAGGTAGGGGCGCAGTTGCGCAGTCGAGAAGTAGGTAGATGCCATCGCGGTCGTCCTTGGCAGCAGCGCTGCGGTCAAGACAGAAAAGCGACACGGTTTATGGCACCTATAGAAGAACGTGGGAGCAAGGTTGATTTACGGACCGCGGAAACCGTATAAACTAAATGCACATGCAATCTAAACTACAAGTCGCCAGAGGCCTGTGCGCCCCCGCTTCCTCTGGAAAACCAATTCCTACGCAACGGTGGCGGGACGGCAAGTCGTCCTTCCGTGTCGACAGGGACGAAGGATTTAGGAAGGGGGACTTCGCTGTGGACCTCATCACGGAGGGCGTCGCAAGAAAGTTCGTGGAGGCCCACCACTACAGCCGGTCGTTCGTAGCGTCCGTCGTACGCGTGGGCCTGTTTGGTCCCAAAGCGGAGCTGATGGGCGTCGCGGTGTTCTCCGTGCCCATGAACCAACGGGTGATTCCGAAGTACTGCTCTGTGCCCCCGAGCGAAGGCTTGGAGCTAGGCCGCCTGGTGCTGCTTGACGCCGCTCCCTACTGCAGCGAGACCTATTTCCTGGGTCGCGCGTTCGACCTGCTCAAGAAGGTGAAGCCGGCGATGAAGGCCGTCGTCTCGTACTCCGACCCAGTGCCCAGGCGAGACGAGGACGGGGGACTGACGATGCCTGGGCATGTCGGCATTTGCTACCAGGCATTCAACGGGCGGTACCTGGGGCGAGGGACCCCTCGAACGCATCACGTCACGGCGTCTGGGCGCGTGGTCAGTCCCCGCTCGCTCTCAAAGATTCGTCTTCTGGAGTCGGGACACGAGGCGGCCGAGCGCGCGCTGGTTCACCTTGGTGCACCGGCACGGCCGTTCGGCCAGGAGCCAGCCCAGTGGCTCGACGGAGTTCTTCGAAGCGGCCTCCTGCGGCCTGTGAAGCATCCGGGCAATCATGTCTACGCCTGGCCGCTGGGACGCACCGGCGAGAAGGCGATTGTGATGTCGGGCTTTCAGCCTCCGCAGCCGTACCCTAAGCAGTCCGATTCGCACCGGCGGGTTGCGCTGATACCGAGCACCTGAGCGAAAGGCTCTCCGCTCATGCCTTTCCGACGTTGCTTGCAACCCAGGTCTTGTCGTGGGCCTTCTGTACTACATACGCCAGATTTGCGTCCACGTAGTCCACGTTTTGGGAGATGCGCTCAATCCTGCCACGGCTGTGAGGGGGAATTTTGCCGCCATAGGTCGCCTGGACCCACAGGAGCCGCTTCGGTAGCCCGCGGATTTGCTGGAACTCCGCGCTTGCGGCAATTTCCGAGCTAAGCCGCTCAATTCGCTCTGCCTCCAGCGTGTGCAACTGCTCCTGCAATACGGCCTCGTCATCGAAACGTTGTTCGATGAAATCGGAAATCTTCTCCGCGATTTCATTGGCCCAGGTCAGTAATACGCTGGAGGTACGGAACGCGCCATCCTTTGTGTACATCGCCAAGATGAAATAGGGCTGGCCGCTGAAGCGCTCGACCAAGGCCAGGTCTGCGGCGACGTGCGCACTAGTCTCGGCCGGCGTTGGCCAGCGACCTCTGCGGCTCATCTCAAATACGGGCTTCCAACCCTCTTCCTCCATGCATTCCTGGACGTAGTCCTCTGGCACAAAGCATTGTTTTTGCCAAAAGACGGCGCTTGGTTTTTCAGCGGCGACTGCCTTCAGGAAATCCTCCCACGCGAACCGCAACCTCGGAGTCGCATCGAGGTCGCTGGCGGTGGCCGGTATTAGCGCACTCCCATGCTTCGCACAGTCATTGCCGAGCGCCTCCAGGAGGTCTTCGATAGTTAAAGTTGGGGTCATGTTTGGCGAATGAAGAGCCTCCTCCGTAGGAGACGGCCCAAATCATCGCATGCGCACTAGCCGAACGGTGACCGAAGTGCTTCGCCATGAAGAAGCCCCTCGCTGCGCAGGGCAGGAGGGGCGAAGAGTTTCAGTCGCGAGCGACGGTGACCGCTTTGACCTGATGCAGCCGTGCCGCGTAGGTCTGTGAGATGACTTGGTCCGCATTTACGGCAAATTTCCGTGCGAGCAGCCGTACCGCGTCTTCATCGGCGCCTTCAGGGATGAGCGTGCCGTGAGGCTCTAGGGCATTGCGGCCCTCGCTTTGGTAGTCGCCTGAGAGCGTAACGTTGTACCCGTCGCCACGGCTCACGTACGCGTGAGCGACCTTGGGCCCGACGGCGGTTTGGAATACCTTGCTTGCAACGCCGGTGCCGCTCTCTTTCTTCCAGCCTGCTGCAGCCAGTTGGCCTTTGATGGTCTGGATGAGCTGGGCGTGTTGGGCTGAGTCCATGTGGTTCCTTGTTTTCAGTGTCCTGCCACGTGTAGCCTCGCGGCGATTTCGCAGTACAGCCTGGCAAGGATAGCGTTCCTCAGTGGTCCCAGGCCTTTCGGCCCTTGTGTTGGGACTTCCAGGACCGCTCGACGCCGCGCGGGCGGCCGTCCCAGGAGTGGAACAGGTAGGCGTCGCGTCTGGTCGCGCGGCATTCCACCTCGCCTTCCTCAGGGTGCCAGGCTGCGTTTTGGCGGCGCTGCGCCATGGTCGCGCAGTTGCGGTAGGTCGGTCCGCCACGCCATTTGCGGATGCCGTACACGGAGCCGCGCCGGTTGCTGTAGCCGCGGGAAGGGTACCGGCCGGAGTCGTACCAGGCGGGGCGTGCATTGGCGTACAGCGTAGGCACGTCCAGGGCCTTGCCGCGCGGGCTGTAGGCACGCAGGTGCGTCTCCGGCCATGCGACGGTGTGCCCGGTGTGGGCTCGAGTCGGCGGAGCCAGTCGTCGTGGTTGTGCCAGGCGCCTTTCAGAGCCTGGGACAGCGCGGTGAGCGTGTCGAAGTACTGGGTTTGCGTGCTGCCGTTGGCAGCGACGATGTCCAGTTGGTAAGGGGTGCCCTTACGCGGGCGTGCGGGGGTGGGGAAAGTCAATCGAGGTCTCCAGTCTTGCTAAGGTGCAAGAGTGGAAAGACGCTCGGTGCTTAAAGTGATGGCGGGGCATTGGCCCAGTACAGGGATTGCGTTTAAACGCCGTTCCGCGCAAGCGCAACCAGGCGCGCCGGTACGGGTCAGGCTCCTTGTCTAACGGCCTGGCGCGGCGCGAAACCGCCGATACAGGTCGTTAGCGGTGCCCGTTTCATCGTCACTGGCGACAAGCCCATCTTGCTCGAGCCCGGCGAGCACCCGGCCGGCCTCCATTGGTGTCAACCTTCCGCCCAAGGCCTTGGCGACCTGGTAGGCCTCGAGCGGCTCCGGTGATGCTTGCAGGTGCAGAAGGACCTCGCCAGGGAGGGCCCGCAGTTCAGCGGCACGCTGCGCAACAAAGGCCCGAACGACGTCGATGCCGACCAGCTTCGCGTCCTCCCATTCGGTATCAGAAAAGCGCACCCCTCGAGCCTTCCTGCGAAGCCCGTCAGGTGCCCCCGGCTTGCGACCCTGATTGCGGCCAGCACCGCCGCGGTTCGACGCGGGCTTGCTCTCAGCGGCAAGCTTGCGCGCCCAGGCCTGACCAGCTTGGAAGCAGGCGGAGCTGAAGGTGCCTGGCACGACGTTGGCCGACCGAGTTGCGCCGTTAAGCGTGTACTTTCCGGAGAAGCCATCCCAGAACGCCGCCCGGTGCCCCGCGCCGCGACGAGGCTGGCCCTCGTGATAGAGCTCACTGTTCTTGTCGGCAGCCGCGGCGAGCATTCCGTCGTACAGCTTCTGCAGGTGCGCATCTTTGAACTTCGCCATGGACTCCCTTTCGTTTTAGGTGTGCTTGATGTTTGATATTGTATAGACACATTCAATCGTCGGCAAGTCCGAGGCACTACGCTCCGGCGCAGCATCGCATCGCGCCGTGCGAGAAAAGTCGCTCCGTGACATCCTGCCTCGCTTGGTCGCCGTCTCGCTGCCCATAATGCTGGCCAACAAATAGAAAGAGGAAGACCAATGCAAGTAGAGTTACTGACGGACAGCAAACAAACGACGAATACGCTCGTCGACCTGATGGCAAAATGCGACCTCGCCGCTTGGGCGGTGGCTTGGGCCACGGACAACCAGGTTCTCGAGGCGGCGTTTGAGCACCGCGCCAAATTCCGCCACCTCGTCGTCGGCACGCACGGATACGTGACCGCGCCGTCGGTCATTGAACGCTTCCAGGAGATGCCGAATTTCAAGGTCATGCTTCCGGAGGGTCCGCTCTTCCACCCCAAGGTCTACCTGTTCCGAAGCAAGGAGGACTGGACCGCCGTGGTGGGCAGTCACAACCTGACGAATCGAGCTTTCACGACGAACATTGAAGCCAGCACCCTGATGCGCGGCAACGCGACCGACGCCGGACTCCAGAAGCTCTTTGCCTTCGTTGCCCAGTCGTGGGGCGCTGGGGTCGATGTCACCCCCGAGTGGCTTTACAGCTACCAGGCCAATCACCGCCGCGCCAAGGCCGCGCATGACGAGCTTGCGCGGTGGGTGCCTGTAAAAAAGTCCAAGGCGGAAGACGACATTCCCGGACCACAGGACCTGGCGTGGCAGGAATTCGTTGCCCGGGTCAAAATTGAAAACCCGAACTCGGACCATACGCTTGAGGGAAGGCTGCAGGTGCTGGAACAACTGGGCGCAATGTTCCGTTCCAAGCCCACATACGCCGAGCTCGATGTAGACGTCCGCAAGCGCATTGCTGGCACGATGGGCGGGACACAAGCCAAGAAGGACGGCCATGAGTGGGCCTGGTTTGGCGCGATGGGTGCCAGTGGCTCGTTCAGCACCACTGTCATCAATAAGCCGGAGGGGCTGTCGCGCGCGCTGGACTTCATCCCGCAAACCGGCCCCGTAAACCTGGAACACTACGAGCTGTTCCGAGAAGAGTTCATGGGCGCGCTGAGCGAAGACCTACGCGCCTCGGGCGGCATCGCAACCGGAACGCGCCTGCTCGCAATGAAGCGGCCGGACCAGTTCGTTTGCATCAGCAGGCCAAACAAGAAGGGCATCGCAGAGCACTTTGCCGTTGCGAACAACACCTCTCTCGACAACTACTGGGAGCGAATCGTACTTCGGATTCGCAGCTCGCCCTGGTGGCTCGCGCCCGAGCCCACGGACCCGCTGGAGAAGCGGATTTGGGCCGGGCGTGCCGCGTTGCTGGATGCCATCTACTACGACCCCGCCACGCGCTGACTATTCCCTCGTGATGGCCAGACGCAGGTCTGTTCAATCGCGGGCATGCAGCAGAATGCGGGCATGAAACTCCTCCTTACCCTCGCGTGCGCATTGGCTGCATTTCATGTTGCTAGTGCTTCCGCGGCCGACGAAGCGTCTGAATTGAAGGCGCTGGTCGAGCGGCAGAACAGTCAGTGTCGTGGGGGCTCCGGCGGCGACCCAAAGACGATGGCGGCCTGCGACGACCGCACGGCAACCATGGCGAAGCTGAAGCGACTTGGGTGGTGCTGGGTAGCCCGGGGCAGGCGGCATACCAGATGAGCTGGGAGCGTTGCTCCGCGACAGCTCAGCCAAGCCCGCAAGGGACAAGAGGTCAACAGGCGGCACGGCCGCAAAGTGCAGATGACGCGGTGCTGGAATCTTGCGGCAAGCAAGCTGTGTTGCTGGCCGATGTTGCCAAGAGGCGAGACCAGGGGTGCCAAGCAGCAACGGCCAGGCGTTTCAGCGTGTCCAAGCCAGGGCAGCATACCTCGAACTTCCGAAACCTTTCGTCGATGCGCTGCCCGGGCTCTACGGCGACATCTACTTTGGCCGGATGCTGGGGCTGACCCCGAACGAAATCCGCGCGCGGACTACTCGATGAAGTGCCGAAACCGCCAGCAAACTAGCACCAGGAGGTAGCCGTATCCGAAGAAGGCTGCAAACGTCGTCAGACCAAGCTGCGCAGGGCCAACTTGCGCGTTCGTCAGCTTCACCAGAAGCCAACGCGAGAGAAGCCCATCCTTTAGGGCGGGGAGTGAATCGCGGGTTGTTTGCAGCCGAAGGCATTGCTCTATCTAAAATGCAGCGATACACTGGATGAAACAACAGTTGAAACAACAACGCCTCGGTGTCCCTTCCCAGTTGCCCCCCGCTCTCGACGCGTGTCCTTCGGCTTCGGCTGAAGGACAAGCACGCGGCCGTGCTGCGCGCGATGGCGCGCGACGTGAACCAGGTCTGGAACTACTGCAACGACCTCGGCCAGCAGGTGCTGCGCCGCGAGGGCCGCTTCATGAGCGGGTTCGACTTTCAGAAGTACCTCAACGGCGCAAGCAAAGCGGGCCTGCTCGTGGGCTCTGCGGTGTTCCAGCAGGTTGCCGAGGAGTTCGCCACGCGCCGGCGGCAGTTCAAGAAGGCGCGCCTGCGCTGGCGCGTCTCCGACCCTAAGCGCGCGAACCGGAGCCTGGGGTGGATTCCATTCAAGGCTCGCTCGCTGCGCTACAAGGGCGGGCAGGTGGCTTTCCAGGGCCATCTTCTGAGCCTTTGGGACAGCTACGGTCTCGCCGACCGCGAGCTCGGCGCGGGCAGCATCAGCGAGGACGTGCGCGGACGCTGGTTCCTGAACGTCACGGTCAAGGTGCAGCCGAAGGCCAAGCCGTCGCCCAAGGGCCTCAAAGGGGCCATTGGTGCCGACCTGGGGCTCAAGAGCCATATGACCGACTCTGCGGGGACCTCGGTGGACGCCCAGCGCTTCTATCGCGACCTCGAGTCGAAGATTGCCACCGCGCAGCGCGCTGGCAAGGCGCACCGGGTGCGTGCGCTGCACGCCAAGGTCGCCAATCGCAGGAAGGATTTCCTGCACAAGCTGTCCACCGTTCAGGCATACAGCCATGCGGCGGTCTTCGTCGGCAACGTCAATGCCGCTTCCCTCGCGAAGACCCGAATGGCGAAATCGGTGCTCGACGCGGGCTGGAGCAGCTACCGAACCATGCTCAAGTACAAGTGCGATGACGCAAGTGCTTGGTTCGCGGAGGTCGACGAATCCTTCTCCACTCAGGAGTGCAACGTCTGCGGCACGCGAGCCGGCCCCAAGGGTCGAGCTGGGCTCGCCGTACGGCAATGGACCTGTCCGTGTTGCGGCACGTCCCACGACCGCGATGTGAACGCGGCGCGCAACATCCTTGCGCGTGGGCTGGTGTGGTTGGAGAACACGTTTTCCGCTGCGGATTCGCGCTCGACGAAGAGTGCGGCCGCAGTGAATAAGGTACCAGGCCCTTCAGGGCTGGGTGCCGCGGCCGGGCATGGCCGTCCAGCAGTGGGAATCCCCGTCCTTTAGGGCGGGGAGGATGTCAATGAGCGGTGCCGGTGGCCTCGACAGTCGGGCTTGACAGGAAGTCCGGCAAGCACCTCTGCGCCACCCGCGGTTGGCGCTCGAACGCCCTTGCTCACATGGCGTGCGAGCAATTCTTCGATTTGCAGCAGTCGCATGAGCGGGCATTGGAGCTCCGACGACTGCCGGCTTGCGTACTCTCTCAATTCCCGCATTGCTGAGTAGAACGCGTCGTTCACCACGCACTCCAACTCGACCTGCCTAGCTTCGAAAATCTGCCTCTTTACTTCGGTCAAGTGTCCTAACTGGTTGTATCGGGGGTCCCCTTGGCTGTCCTTGACAATTGGGCTCCAGAGCATGAAGTGGTGCTCGTACTCCCCCAGGTACTTCCGAGCGTAAGCGATGTCGCGGGAGAACTTCTCAACGAGCTTGTTGACATTGTTTGGTCGCTTGTCCTTGACATACTGGAGGCCAGTCGTGAGGTGAACAGCAACCTCGCACACGTACACCTTTCGCTCCTTGAGATTGATGCCCACGACGTCAATCTCACCCTGCACGTCGACCGTGTACAAGTTCGTCTGGATGAAATCGCACTTTCTGATGTACCGAAGGTACGAGGAAACCAGCTGCTCGCCAACGTTCATGATGCCCCTCTTGTTTTGGTGATTATCCACACGGCGCCCGCAAAACCCATTCGGGGCGGGCCTCCGAGGGCCGTGCCGGGCGCATCGCCTTGCGCGCCGAAAGGTGCCGAATGACCAGGTCGTCAGCTGCGCTCTCCCGCGCGACCGGTCTCCGCTGCTGCACTACCAGGTAGCGGCGCAACAGCAGTGCGATGGCGGGGCTGAGGCCACGACGCCATCGGCGCCTGGCATGAAATCGCCAGCAAGCGGCCCATTCGGTCCCGATTCCATCGCGCTTGCCCGCCAGGAGGCGCAGGGTATACCTTGGGAATTCCCGAGGGACGTTGGAAATGTTTTTCAGGAAACGTGGTGGGGTGTTGTCGCTACACGTGGAAAGAACCACTTTCCCGAAGGACGCCAATGCACCGACCAAGGTTCGGCAGACATTTCACGGCCGACTGGCCGTATGACCCGCATGATGGAGTAGGGCTGGAGTTCGTCGGCGCTCCGACTGCCCGCAAGGCCTTCCTCGACGTGCTCCGCGCCGCCGGTTGCAGCTCACCCGCGGCATGCCGCATTCTCCAACTGCTCGAGGAGGGCGGCACAAAGCGCACAACTGTACGTTCGACGCTCAGATTCGACCGCATCGGCGACCGGCTCGCCGCCCTCGGCGTAGCGATGACAGTCATCCCGCCAGCCAAGCCGACAGACCCGCCTGTTGCAACGTGCCCCTGATTCCCACGCCCCGCCCTCGTCGAGCGGGGCTTTCTTTTGCCTATGGCATCCCCGCCCGCCGTGCCGGGAGGGCAGTGCTCGTTGCCCTCTACTACGACTCAAGACGAAGGCGCAAGTCCTCAGCTTGCCGCGCGCCGGCGCTCAAGCTCGCCTCGTAAGAAACACTCCGGTGGCCGCGGCCGCTCTGCGCGTAGACTTTTCCTGTCGCCAAAATTGGGAAGCAGCAGATGTCGTTCGCAGTTCGCAAGCCGAAGATTGCCGAGGTCCTGGACATGGTGTCGGGCCGCGTTCTCTCAGCCAATCAGGCGATTGGCGCTGACTACGACGCAGCCGTCGTTCTTCGCAGCACGCTCAAGGAGCGTCAGTTCGAAGGTCGCCCGCTGTACACCTGCCCCCTCTGTGGGGTAGGGGTCCAGCTCAATTGCATGGACAAGCAGAAGCAGTTCTACTTTCGGCATGTGCACGAGCTTGGGGGCTGCCCCATCGACACCGGCGCTCACCTTACGCGTGACGAAATAGACGCCATCCGCTACAACGGTGCCAAGGAAAGTGAGCTGCATCACCAGATGAAGCAGTGGATAGCGCAGTGCACCGAAGTCGACCCGGCATTCACGAACACTGAGGTTGAGTCGTCCTGGAAGGGAAAGCTCACGGGGGAGATGCGTCGCCCTGACGTTCGAGCGGAGCACAAAGGCATGCGCGTTGCGTTTGAGGTCCAGTTGTCATCAACCTACCTGGACGTCATCGTCGGGCGCCGGTTGTTCTACCGTAAGGAAGGCGCGCTGCTTGTCTGGGTGTTCGCAAACTTCGACGAAGGCATCCGCAAGATGACCCAAGACGACATCTACTTCAACAACAATCAGAACGCCCTAGTCGTTACTGCCGAAACAGTCGAAGCGTCTAAAAAGCATGGCAAGTTCATGCTCGATTGCGTCTGGCGGTATCCGCTTTCCGCGACCGACAGCTCCGCCGTCTCCGACCTCCAGCGCAAGCTCGTGAGCTTCGACGAGTTGACGCTCGACCTCGCCTCGCAGACGGCCTTCTACTTCGACTTCGAGGGCGCGCGGGAGAAGCTGCGCGCGGCCGAGCATGCAGCAGGGCCCAACCCCTATATCGCACCGGTCGAACAACCGTGGTGGTACGACACCGATGAGGCTGAGGCCCTTCGTGAGCGCTTCCGAGACACGTGGCTGCGCGCTATAGGGGACGGAAAAGTGCCAGGCGAGGAGTGGGAAGAACTCGGGTTTCGCTTCGAGGAGGCGGACCTGAAACTGCCGGCGTACCCGCATCTGCTGCCAGAGACCGTCCTCAAGGTTCTCTACTCCTTCCAGGCGGGGCGTCCGGTCGGCTACAAGTTCAGCAGCCTCATCCAGGTCCTGCACGAGACGCTCCCTCGCAGTGACCGCACGCGTGTCATGCCGTACCTCGAGTACGTGGGGGAGGCGCTACGCGTCTACGGCCTGGTGCCTCAACTGCGCAAAGCTCGGAACTACGCCGCCTGGGAAACCAAGGCCGCTGAACACCGCGCCCGCGAGGCAGAGCGCATCGTGGACCCCAAGCCAGAGCTGGCCACGGTCCGGCTCATCGAGTTCCTGTTCCCAAGGCTCGCCGGCGCAACCGCCAAGCTTGCCGCGTCGCTCTAGGCCACGGGCCTGAAGGAGGCCGAGGGGTCGCTCAGACCATCGAGCTCGTCTTCCTTGACCGCAAGTCCGTCCGCAGCCAGCTTTTCCAAGGCCCTGCCGGCCTGGAGCGGGCTCACCCTTGCGGCCTTGGCGATGCCGTAGCCGTCTATTGGCCCAGTCGCCCTACGCAGAGCCTCCAAAACGGCTTCCCG
Source organism: Variovorax sp. PBL-H6 (assembly GCF_901827155.1). NCBI lineage: Bacteria > Pseudomonadati > Pseudomonadota > Betaproteobacteria > Burkholderiales > Comamonadaceae > Variovorax > Variovorax sp. PBL-H6. Next base: position 398,456 of record NZ_LR594660.1, on the reverse strand, counting down.
CGTGCTCTCACCATCACGAACCCCTGGTTTTGCTGCCAAATGCGCCCCTCCGGCTTAGCTGTCGGTCGCGTCAGCTTAGCGGCGTCCGGCGCGCGTGAACACCGCCAAAGGGCGCGTTGTGGGCCTCGACCAACGCACCTGGGCTCTTTTTCGGAGGCGGCCGCCCACTCCGACTACTTTCGTACTCAGGCGCAAACGGATGAACCAACGAACCTAGGCCGCAGCGAGCGCAGCAGTCTCGGACTCTGCCTCCAGGAACTCGTCGAAGCTGACGGTCGGCGGCTCTTTGAGGCCGCGGTACTCGGCCAACGCGCGCAGCTCCTCTTCGATGAGAGGAGGGAAGGGAATCCGGAAAGCCCGCTGCGGGTTGAGCAATGCCTTGAAGCATTCGCGAATCAGCTTTTCGCTGTTCCAGCGCAGGGACAACGTGTTCGCGATGCGCGGGAACCGCACTTGGATGTGGCGCGGTCGTACGCCGAATGGCAAGCTTTGAAGCCAAGCCTGGGCGGCCAGGTTGAGCGCGTTGTCCTCGGGGGCCGGGACGCCGCCAGCAGGGTTCCGGTCAATTTTTGAAACTATGGGCTGACGGTCTAGGCGGCCTGTTTCAGGGCCTTTGGCGTTCATCGCAAATCCTTATAGGCGCGCGGTAGGGGAGGGCACGATTTTAGCCGGGGCATACGCGCCGGCGCCTGCTGCCGAAGCCAAACAAAGCCGTTCAGGCGTCGACTTCTGCACGCTCCGCGCCGGCAACGCGCAGGCCCAGCACATCCAGCGCAAGGGCCGCCTCTTGCGGCGAGTAGGCCGCTCCGGGTGTTGCCTTGGCCTTGTGCCAGGCCCACATCCGGTTGGCCTGGGCGAAGGTCGGCTCGAACACGAAGTGCAGCACGTAGTGGGCCGGGTAGCTGTTGGCCCTCGAGAAGCATTGCACCCGGGGCTCGCCACCGCCTTGCGGGTGGAAGTGGACGCGCGGGTTGCGCTTCAGCACTTCCAGGCCGAGCTCCAGGTCAAAGAACTCGGTTGTCATCATGGAGGCGGGGTCACCGAACCTGACGCCCGTCTGGATGACCTCGCCGGCGAGCGTGAAGAGCATTTTGGCGTCCGGGTCGACCACGCACAGGTGGTCCGCGTCGCACTCACCCTGCGTGACGCTCGTGAATGGCGTGAGTGCACGATGCGGCTCGCTGTCACCCAGGGCTTCGAACCCTTCGCGACCTGCCGCAGCCTGCTTGTCGGCATCCAGGAAGAACACGTTCTCCATGGCTACAAGGGCTGCGCCATGTTCCAGGTGAGCGCGGATGTCCTCTAGCCGTGCGACGCCTTCGGCAGCGCTCTTGGCAGGGATGTGCGGGGCCAGCCCCGCAGACAACTGGGGCACGCCGGCGCAGTTGAACTCGTCGCGGAACGCGAAGAAGCCCGGGGCCACCCGGCAGTATTGCAGCGTGCGATGGGAGTCGAGCGTTTGGACTTGCGTCAGGGTTTGGATTTCCATGGTGGCCTCAAGGGGAGTCGGCCACCGTCTATCGACCCTCTTTAGCCACGCCTCGCCCTAAAGCACTTCGCTTCCCAACCATGCGCCAAAAGAGGGGAGGTCACCGGTGGGGAGGGCGCCGCCGGGAATTACTCAAGATTATCTGAAATCTGATAATTGGCCGAAGCCCCCTGGTGCGCCGTCCAGGATGCGAAGCACCTCGTCGAGGGAGCGGCCCACGTTCAGGTCGCGGAACGCCCAGCATGTCCTCGGCGGACACTCCCATATTTTCTGACCGGCCTGAGAAATGAAAGACCGCACCGAGCGTGAGCTGGTGCGGTCTTGGAATGACGCTGCGACGGCTAGCGTCGCGCTTGTCGAGCGAACTTCGCTTCGTTCTTCAACGCTTTTGCAAGGCGACGGTTGGTGGTCTTGTCGAGCACTCCGCCTTCATCTCGCCTAGCGGTCACTACTTCCGCGATGAAGCGACGGCGCCCTGCACCTCGAATTGCCTTGTCCCGTGCGGTCAAGCTCATCGCTGCAGTTCCTCAGTCGTATACGCCGGCGTACGTGTCGAATCGCGCCGCTCCTGCCTTGCGCAGTCCGAGCAGGTCAAGGACAAAGATTGCCTCGTGCTCTTCGCCGGCCGCGCGCTTCGTGTCGCGCGCGAGGTGCCAGTCCCGAATCCGCACCGCCTCTTCGACCGTCGGCTCGAAGATGAACTCCAAGCATTGCGTCCGGCCGTCTTCAGCGTTGTACGACGGAATGTTCTGAAGCTTGCGACCGGACCGGTCGGTCTCGAAGTGCACCCGAGGATTGGCCTCAAGCAGGTGCAGCGCGAGCTCGAGGTCGTAGGACCGGTTGTCCATCATGCCAACGATGTAGTCGAAGTGAATCCCCATCGGTCGCGGGAGACCGTCCATTGTGAACACCTGGTGGCTCCCCATTTCGATGCGCACGAGGTGCCTGGAGTTGGCGTCGCCCGACACAAAGCACGAGTAGGGCTTCGTGAGCCGCGCCGTCTTCTGCAGTGCTTCCAGCATGCCGGAGAAGCCCTTCACCGCGCCTGCTCGCAGGACTTCATCGTCCACAAAGCAGACTGACGACAAATCCTTGAGCGGTGCACCGGTGTTGAGATGGTCAAGCAGGTTCGCCTCGCGCGCGAAGCCTTCCGTAGTGGTGTTGAACTCAAAGCCTGCCTTGAACGACGGGTCCGCCGGCGGCTGGGCCGCGCAGATGCGATGGTCCTTGTAGACCACGATGCCGTGGGCAACATCGCGGTAGTTCACCTCGCGACGGGCCTGAAGCACCTGGGTCTTGAAAACCGTTTGGGTTTGAGTAGCCATTTGTTCCTCTGAGGGTTGTTGTCCTGCGTTGTCTAGGGAAACGACAATGGCCAGGCCGCTGCCAAATGCCGGCCGCGGGTTAACAGGCATTTCTATGCCCCTTATCCCGCCTTTTAACCGCTAGCAGCCACTCTTGTGCCGGTTAAGGCTGGCCCGCACCGGCTGGCGCCGGGCGCCAGGCCGAGCCCGTCGGCATCGAGAGGGGCGCTGCGGCCCGACCAAGAAAAAAGCGCCAGATGAGCTGGCGCTTTTCGGGAATGGTCAAAACTTATAAGGTTCGTCCGTTCGCAGGACATCGGAGAAGTCGTCCTTTGCTCGGGCGGCATCGTTCGTGTGGGTCCAGTAGCGCTGGTAGGCCTCATCCAACAACTCGCGGCGTTCCTCGTCGAGAACGTTAAACGGGAATACGTCCGAAGGGCTGTACCTGCCTGCGAGCACTAAGCGGTGACCGTACTCGGTCGGCTTGGCAGTCTCGAGGCCCGAGTAGATGTCGTTGATGCTCTCCAAAGATTTCGGGTTGTAGTAGAAGAACGGCTTCGGCGAAAACAGCTCCGAACAGCCGATGGCGTCCTCTGCGGGAGAGAGCGTGAAGCCGGCGTCGATGAGTTGCTGAACAGTCCGCATGGCGGTTTCCTTTGGTGGTTGTCCTTTGGGTAAATCTTGTAGTCACCGCGTCCAGACCAGGTGACCGACGCTAGTGCCTAGCTGTTCGACTCCACGCGAGAAAGTCACGACTTGGGACTTCTGTCGTGCGCGGCACGCACAGGCATCGGGAATCACTGGTTTTTGCGTGATACAAGAGCATCTGGACATTTTTCCAAGCGCCGCCCTGCTTACAAGGACTTTGGACGTATGAAAAGAATGATGGCCTATCGGGCCGTGGCCGTCGCCGTGCTCGGTGCAGCGCTTTCGATATCCGCAACCGCAGAGGTCTTGGCTAGCGAGTACCAGGCGGCGATGCAATCGGCTCGCGACAAGCCAGCGATGCTGCTCTACATATCTGGTGTTGGAACCGGCTTTGGCTGGGCAAACGAGACAAACACCTACAACAAGGTGCGACCGCTGTACTGCCAGCCAGAGACGCTATCGATGAACGCACAGAATTTCACGCAAATTCTCGACGCGCGCTTGGCAAAGGTTACAGCGGAGAATCGCGCAATCGGCAAATCCACGGATATGACGAAATTGCACGCCGAGTTTGAGCTACTCCGCGGTCTTGAACAAACGTTTCCATGCCAATAGCGCAGTCCCGGCAGCCAGCGCAAAGAGAAGCCCCCAAAGAACAGGTTCTTTAGGGGCGAGAATCAGCTCGGGCTAAGGGCTAGAGCATGTCGTGCAGGCGGCGCGCGTCGCGCAGCTGACGGATGAGCTCGAGCACGACCTGCGGCTGTGCAGCGGCGATGTAAGCGACGTCGGCATCCCGGGTCGAGTACTGCGTCTCGTCCTCACCGAGCACCTCGATGTCGTAGCCGTGACGCGGGTTCTCGCGCGGTGCCGAGACAAAGCTCGGAAGTCCCGGGGAGCTGCGGACCTTCCAGGGCCCTTTGGTGGCAGCGTTGGCTAGGTTCTCGAGAGCTTCGAGGTCGAGTGGGGCGCCGGCGCCGCGGCAGGGGGTGGTATCAGGCATGGTGTTTCCTTCGTTAAGCGAGTGCTGCGCGGAGCAGCGGCCTGCCTTCTGTAGCAACCGGACCGGCCACGCCGCTTAACGCGCCTTCTGGAGAGGGATGGGCCGCCCGGCCTGGTCGAACCGCTTCGGGAACAGCACCTGCAGCTTGTAGCCAGGCTTCACGACCTGGAACCGGTCATCGAGCTCCAGGAAGAATTCCTTGACGTCACGGCGCGAGACGTGGCCATCCGTCGGACCGGCGAAGCACAGCTGCGCTGCCGACAAATCCGAGCCCGGGCGCCACATGATGCGAAAGGCGTCCAGAAGCATCTGCTTGGGAACAAGGAAGCAGTCGAAGCGCAGCACGCAACCGACGCGGGCCTGATGCGCGGCCTCGAGCCAGGCCGCTGCGGCGTCTCGATGAGCCGCCTCATCTCCGGCATCGTGCAGTCGTCGGGCCTCACGAAGTAGTTTTTCGAGCCCTTCAGGGCTGGTACCGGGCGCCCGCTCGTTCAAGGCTTCCACCTGGCTGCGCAGCTCCGCTTTAAGGGCAGCTGGCGCGATGCCGGCCGCATGGTAGCGGCGCACGAGCGCCTCGAGTTCCCGGGAGATTCGGCTTTGAGCTTCTTCGGATAGGGCGGGGGACACGGTTGTCTTTCGGAGGCTGAAACCCCGTGTAGCAACGGCCGTATAAAAGGTTGCGTCCAGCGTAACCAGGGGTCCGCTTGGTCGCAGCCTCGGCGGAGCTGTGTGGTTTTCTCGCCAGAACTACACGTGGCATTGCTCCGACTTTCCGAGGGGACCATGCCATACCTTGTCGACATTCATTGCTCCTATCAGCGCCGAGACCCCTGGGAGGGGTTCCGGACGGCACACGATTTCGCCCTGCTCGACGCCTTCCGAAAAGGCGCAACGCTGCATTTGGCGCTGCATGAATCCCCATGGCGCTGGTTTCTCCGGCCTGAGCAGGGGGATGAGGTCCTGGTGTGGAGCGGAGCACCTCAGGGCCCAAAGGGGCAGCCTGAACTCCGTCCCACCATGCCTCTACTGTTGAAGGAGCTCGCCCAGCCGGTGGCGGCATCGGAGGGAGAGCCGGTTGGTATCGAGCCCGGAGGCTGGCGCTTTGATGCTGAGGGATTTGCCCGGCGCGAGCGGGAGTGGTCGGAGGTGGTCGCCTGGCGCGAGGCGCGCAGGCAGAACCCCACGCTGTACAACCCTGAGCTCGGGCGCCTGAGTGCGGCCGCGTTGGCGACGCTGCGGCTGCTGAAGACTGGTCAGGTCGTGTACCCGTACCCCGAACTGGAAGCGCCGCTCCTGGAGCTGGATGCGCAGGGGCTGCTGAACATGCCCAGCGGCGCAGCGTTCAGCCTGGTTCCGCCGGCGCGCCGTCTGCAGGTGCCCCGCGGACCGACGCTCAAGCTCAACTTCGCGGGCTGACGCGACCGCGCCAAGAGATGGCGGGAGCCGCCGGCTTCGCGACCCCCAGGCCCTGGCTAGCAGCAGCCGTCTCCTCGGTGCCTATACGAGGAGAAAAACTTCCCTTCGAGCGCGCTGTTCAGTTGGCGCTGCGCCCAGGGCGAAAAGACCGTCCCGAGGCGGTCTTTTCTTATCCGTTCGGCCAGCACATGTGCGGTGATTGGTGGGGCGGGCCCGAGCCCGCGAGTAGGGAGCGGCCGCTAGCCGCTGGTCGAAAGTAACGCGCGCGCCTTGGCCAAGCGCGCCGGCAATTCGCGGTACCAGGGACTCTGCCGGACGTCAGCTTGCTCCAAAGAAGAAGTTTCTTGGTAGTACTGCTCAATCGCGCCTGCGTACCGCTCGCACATCTCGACCTCTTCTTTGTAGCGCTTGGCTTTGCGCAAGAGAATCGCCACCCGCTCGAAGTAGAACGGGGCGGCGACCACGCCATGGTCTGCCATGTTGCGCAGTTCAGCTTCGCAACATTGCAGCATCAGCGGGAGGTCCTGCGCACTGTCGCGTGCCAGGGTCCAGGTGGGTTTGCCGCCAACCGTGGCGGTGCTGGGTGCCCATGTCGTAGAAGGCTTGTCGGACGCCCGGCTCATCACACGGGCCTATCGCCGCCGCGGCAGCATGTTGGAAGCGCCAGAAGTTTCATGTCCGCATTTTCGCGCATGACGGTCACCGGAGCTGCCGCCAAGCTGGACCGTAGAGCACGGACGCGCCCCGAACGACTGTGGCGCCGGTCACCGGCGGTCAGCGACCCGCTACTTTTTGGGGGCCATCACGCCCATGGCCAGCTGTGTATTCAGGGAGGCTATTTGCTGCACAAGCCCCCATTGCCGCGTCATCAGCTCCAAAAACTCAGGGTTGGGCGGCATCGCCTTGGCCGAAAGCGCGAGCTGCGACATCGCTTGGGCGATGTCCTGCTGCTCCGCATAGATTTTCTTCGCGGCTTCCGAGTATTCGTCCAGCGTCATGCCATATCTCCTGGTCGTGGTGCGAAATCTTAGCGTTCCTGGGAGGCGAGGTCGAGCGCCACCGGAGCCGAGCGGGGGCACTCGCTACAGGAAGAAGACCTCTTGTTCAACCTCAGGCGCCAGCACCCGCAGGCGCATCCAAGGACTCCCATGACCCACACCCTCCAGTGCAGGTTCGCGCACACAGCGCTTGCCAAAGGTGCGACCACGCTTTCCGACACGCTTCTCGTCTTCCTGCCGGGCGCGTTCCTCCAGCCGGAGGAGTTCGAACGCCAAGGCATCATCGCTGCTGTCAAGGAGCGGAACCTCGCGGTCGATGCCCTCCTGGTGGACGCCAACGTCGCGTTCTACTACGACCAGAGCTTCGTCGAGAGGCTGCATCTGGACGTCATCCGGCCGCAGCGCGAGGCAGGCTACAAGTCCATCTGGCTCGTCGGTGTCTCCATCGGAGGCTTTGGCGCGCTGATTCATGAACTGGCCTACCCGGGCGCGGTCGACGGCATCGTCACGATTGCCCCGTACCTCGGCCGGCGCCCTATCGCCGCGGCAATCCAAGCCGCCGGTGGCCTGCGGAGCTGGCAAGTGCCCGAAGGGCCTCCGCCGGACCAGGAAGTCGACCGCAAGCTGTGGCCATTGCTCAAGCGCTACACCCAAGCAGACGCTTCCAGCGGCCTGCCTCCGGTGTATCTCGGCTACGGCTTGGACGACCGCTTTGCAAGCAACCATCGGGTGCTCGCGGACGCGCTGCCGGAAGGCCGTGTGTTCACGACACCAGGGGGCCATGCCTGGCCGCAATGGTCGCAGCTCTGGCGCGAGGTGCTCGAGGTGCTGCCCCTGCCCATGGCTGAAAAGGCTGCGGCCGCTACGGTTTAGGCCTTACTCTCAAGCTTGTCCTCATTTGATTGGCCCCCCGGAAACGGTGGGCCAATTTTTTGTATGCGGACAATCGGCGGAGTACGTGTCGCGGCGCTTAACGGGGAGCTACTGCCTTGCAACCGCCGAGTTCTCGGCTCAAAATTACTCGTTACACGCGTCGCAATCGACGGAGGTGTGCCATGGATTCATGCCGAAGCAGAGGGCCACTGGCGTGCACGCTCGTTTTGGCACTTCTGCCCCTCCCGTCTCTCGCAGACGTTGGTGGCCGTTCCGAGGCTGATGACACCGTGAAGCTCTACCGTGTTATCGAGCGCACGGCTATGCCGCAGGGGCCCATTCGCAGCTTCCCGTTTCATTCACAGTCCGTGTGCGAGTACGCGGGTCAACCTTTGCCCGGACCCAACCAAGCGCTTAGAGCGACCACGATAGCGGCGGTCGGGGATGACGAAGAGTACTTGTCCGTCGAAAGCTATGCGAAGTGCGCGCTGAAGGACCAACAGCCCTACTGCTTCTCCGTAATCCATCCGGGCGTTTGGACCTGGACCGAAGTTAGCATCTTGGACATCGCAGAGCGGCGCGAAGTGGTCCGCAGTGCCAGGTTTCCTGAGAATGTCTTCGAGCCTGTGCTAACCGCCCTGGAGGCATTAGTGCTCGAGAACATCGAGCGCCGCCTGCAGCAGCAACCAACGTTGCATACCGATGCGGGCCTGACAATACTGTATACGAGTGACGACCGCCGATTTGCGCGGAGGCAATGGCTGGCGCTCGAGAGGACTTTTGCTTTGCGCTGGGCGGGGTATCTAACTTCGCTTCCTCCCGGAGAGCAACGCGAGCTTCCTATCTATGCATTTCATTACGGCTGCCTAGCTGCGGGAGGTTCAGATTACCAGGTTACCTCGGACCCGCCGGGCGCAAGCATTCGCCTCATCAGTGACTTTGATTGGCAGGTCTGCAGGGCGCGGAACGCCGACCCTTGGAACCCTGACAAATGTGCAGGCTGGAGTATCCTCGTCCAGCCTTCCGCGCTATTGATAGGCACATACCGCTATCACGCCACTTGGCCCAGTGGAAAGGAGTCTCGGAACGTCTTCAAGGTGGAGTACATGAAGCACGAGGCCGGCATCACCCTTCGTTAGCTAATGCAGGGTGCTGGGTTGGCCTCTAAAAAAATCAGATGCAGAAGGGGCCGACCGGCGCGAGTGCGCGGGTCGGCCCCTGGCTGCTGCGGTGCGAGCTATGCCGCTGCCGATTACTTCGACGCGATGTTCGTATGGTTGAAGGTCGAGACGACCTTACTGTTCACACGCGAGCTGGGCTTCACGTTCTGGTCCGGAGCGTGAGCGGCGGCCACGGCCTGGGCGCGCACGGCTTCCTTGCTGGCAACCGATGCGACGGTCAGCACGCCGCGGCCGGGCTCGGCAGCCAGGTCGATGGACTTGGCTTCAACGACGGCTTCGATGTTCACTTCAGCGCGGTTCTTGCTCGAGGCGGACACATGCACGCCGTCGTAGGTTTCGGCGTGGGCGCCCAGCGAAAGACCGAAGGCGGCGATAGCGGCGAGGGCGAGGAGAGACTTCTTCATGAGGGATTCCGGTAGGTGGATAGGCTTTAGGAAAGGTCCGTTTGTATAGGTCTGCAAATCTTATAGGTACTTACCCGGAGATTTAGTAGCCCTATAATCGAAACAGTGCGTCTCCGTGGCAGCTACAATGCACCTGACGGCGCCGTTGCCTACGGGTTTTTCCATTATAACACAACCGCTCTCTGTGGGTCTATAGAGCAACCGGAGAGGTTGCGTTATAGGTTGATTGCCACCAAGGAAAAGCGAGACCCGAGGGGTCTCGCTGAATGATGGCAGACGCCGGCTATGCGCGCTTTCTGACGTGTCCGGGTGCTGGTGCGAACTGGCGCTCCGCCCAGACGTTGAGCCTGAACAGGTCTTCCAGGGGCATGTCGCCGAAGTCGAGCGTTGAAAGGCCTCCGTTGGCGCAGTCGACAATCACGCCGCCCTGCACGAAGCCCATGAACTCCTTGACGACAAAGCCGCCGCGGAGGACGAATGTCTGGAAGCTGGGCAAGCCAGGCGAGCCTTTGCCGCGCGGAACCCAGGCCTTCACCGGCTTGCTGCGGCCGATGGGGCCTTCCCGGAACCCGGTCTCGATGAGGTGGGCGCGCAGCAGGCGGTTGAGGGAGGCCGAAAGCCGGCGACGTTCGTTGCGATATTCCGTTGGGGTCATGAAGAGCTCCTTTTGTATTTCCTGCTTTCGTATAGCTGGCGCACGTCGGGGCCCTAGGCATTGGCTACACGGAAGCAGGACCACACTGGAGAGACTTCAAATGAATATCCTGCGCGCGGAAGCCTACCTGGCCCGCTTTGCCAATTCGGAACGCCTGTCCGACATCTACGACGACGACGGCATGCTGCAGGCAGCGCTCGCCGTGCTGTTCCCAGGCTTCGAATACCCCGACTTCTCCCATCTCACGATGGCTGAGATTCGCAAACGCTATGCAGCCAACCCGCAGAATCTGCTGCCGACATAGCCTGCTTGCCTCATTCCAAGACCTCTCCGGAGGTCTTTTTCACGTCCGTGGGGACGAAAAAAGGCGCCAGCCGGTGAGGGCTGGCGCAGGGAATGACTTCAGTCGAAGATACAGGTGGGCGCAGGGCCCGAGCGAGTGTCCTTGAGGTTCACGGCGTGCTTTGAGGCCAGGAACATCCAACAATAGTGGTGACCGTCACGGCGCATCTCCTTGACGCCAATCTCCCGTGCGGCGGTGACCGCCTCTTCAGGGCCCTCGGCGAGATTCCAGGGTTCACCGAACCCCACGCCTCCGTGGATGAAGCGCCAAGCCCATGAGCTCTTGCGCTCGTACACCTGAGGGTCCGGACGGTATTCGGTGTGTTCCGGCAGCTCGAACTCCATGGAGAGCAAACCCCCGCCGGTTTTGGCCAGCGTCACCGTCTCGAAGGCCCCGCGTCCATCCGGGCGGCGAGGACCGCATCCCCAGACGACGAACTCATCGAAGCGGACCTGGAGCTCCCAGCCTCCGCAACCATCCTTCGGCGCTGGGCCGCGATAGACTTCTGCCAGCAGCTTGGGCATGACCATCGAATAGCGCTCGCCCGGGTACTTTGCCTGCAGCTCGAGGATTTGCGCAGATGAGAAGCGGCCGGCCTCGTCGACGTCCACCGTCGCGGTCTCGCCATCCGCCTTGAGCCATGCGCTCTGAGGGATGTGCCAGACAACGGCCATGTGCGCATCCTCGTCGACCCGCTCGACCTTGCCGGAGCCCATAACGCTGGACCAGCCCATTGCGGCACCTTTCGGCCCCGCCGGGTTGCACCAGTGAGGGTTCTGCTCCCGCATGGCCACCCAGAGTGCCTCCTCGAAGGCGGCCAAGTTGTCATCATCGTAGGGGATGTCCGTTTGCAGCAGCACGTCGGAGGACTGCTTCAGTGGGGGCCGAAAGCCCCAGTTTGTTCGTTCGAAGGTGGCGCGATACAGCGGCATGTTCTCTTTCGTTCAGGTTAGTGTCCTGAGGCGTCTAGAGACGTCACGCCGCCACGCTTGCGGATTTTTCCCCCACGCAGACCGGCGCAAGATGGTGGGTAAGGGCCTTTAGCGAAGTTGGCTGAGGCCGTGCCGCCGCCGCAGGGGCCCACGCGGCGGTACAGAGCTCGCCGTAGGCCCGGCCCAAGGCCATTTGGTTACTTGGCTACCTGTTCGGACTGGCGAGGAGCTTGTCTTTGGCGGCGTTGTACTGGTCGAGGGTGACGTGGCCATCGTCCTTTAGCTTGCTCCACTTGATGAGCTCGTCGGCGACAGAGTAGGACGGCGACAGCCCTCCCCCATGAACGATATTCACGTCGGCCTGCTTGGCAGCTGGCACGGCGGCCTTCGACTTCGAAGTGAAGATGCCGTTGGCCTCAATCCACCTCTCATGGCCTCGCATCGGATTCAGGAAGAGCACCTTTACGAGGGTGAAGTAGCCGAACGCTATAGACGCGGCGACCCCCCAGGCAAAGGCCGATTCAACGGCGTAGCTGCGGTCCCATTTGTCCAGATTGCCTTCCCATACCCTGAGCACATTTCCCGCCGCGAACAGCGCGCAGCCGGCGAACACGATAAACCAGTAGCCCCGGAAATTTCGAACCGCAGTCTCCATGTGAGAGAAGTCCGCGTTCTTTTTTAGCATCCAGACTCCGAAGGCGAGGAAGAGAACCGGGATGATGCCGACAAAAAACAAGCTAGGCACCAGCAGCAGACCGAAGATGAAAATCTTGCTCTGGTCCGAGCTCGTTAAAGGTTGGCTGTATGTTGAAGAGGACATTGGGCTCATTGATTGTGCCGAGGCATTGTAAGCATTTATTGCTAATGAGGTTGGCCTGGCTGGTACAAGTGCCGACCCTGCCTATAGATTTGTGCATTTCTCCCTCGGTACCGTCCGCCCTTTTACCCTTTCGGCTGGCGGTACCCAGGCAAGAAAAAGCCCGTCGCAAGGACGGGCTCGTGAAGTGACGGGAGGAGGCCTATTGACGGAGAAGCGGCTCCGCCCGGTCGATGTCGTCAGCTGAGATGTGCGGTATCGCAAGCACCAGCTCCTGAAGTTGGGCAAATCCTTCGTCCTCTGGGTCTTCGGGCCAACGCGTCGGGACGCTCAGAACTTCCTTGGATACGCCGGCCGCGGTGTCCACGGCGACGCTCCCACCGAGCTGAGCGACAACCGCCAGCGCCAGCGCAAGCCAACGTGCGTCGAACGGAAGCAGCATGCCGCGTTCCCCCTTCTTGCCGAACTCGAAGTGGTACGACGCCGCGAGGATGTCGCCGGTGCCAGTACGCAGCTCCACGTGTGCCATCCCGACGCAGTCCGGACGGACGCTGACGCGAAGGCTCGGCACGCGGGGGTAGCGCGCGCCCGCAGCTTCGCTGAGGTGAAAAGGCGAGCCTGCCGATATCGCGAATGCCGCCCCGATGGCATCGATACGCGCTTCGGGCGGGAATGTGACGGTGATGTTTGCAGCCATGGTTTCCTTTTGGTGTTTCCTGCCCCGTATAGCTTCGCCCCCGCACGACCCTTCAAGGGCCAAGCTGCGCTTCCGCCCGTGTGGCGAGGTCCTCAGCCATCGCAAACAGCACCATCTCGGCCCGCGCGAGAGCAAGCGGCCCCTTAAGCCCCGCAGCCGCATGTTGCAGCAGGGCAAGATAGGTCGGGAACACTTGGCTTTCCGCAAGCGGGCTCCACCCGCCTGCCAACCCGTGCTCCTTGAGCTGAGGGCCGGTCCGCTTGATGACGCCGTTTTGGCTGGCAAGAACCGGGAACGCCAAACCTCTTGCCGGGCCGGCGAGCACCTGGAGAGCGTTCAGCGAGACCGCCACCCGCGCGTCGAATATGGCGGCCGCTTCGGGGTCGGCGGCGGCTGCAACCTTGGACCACGATGCGATGCCCTTGAAGTCCGGCACCTTCCCTTTTGCGATGGTCTGGACGTACGCGGGAACGGTGCCTGGAAGGTTTCGCTTGATGCCGCCCCACACCCGCACGTAGTAGTCGCCGATGGCGTCATGCTGTCCCGGGTTGGCCTTCCATTCACGGGTCAGCTGGCTTTTCAGGTCAAGATTCCGCGTATACGCGTTGCTTCCGGCGACCCGAAGACCCAGGTGCTTCAACAGCGTGTCGTCTCGAAACTGCCACGTGTAAGTGACAGGTAGCCTCGGCTCCTCCTGTGCTACGTACTGGGACACGACGGATACGAGAGCGTGTGGAAGAGCTATCGAAGAGCGCATTGTGTAGAGGCTAGGGTTGTGAGCGGGACCGAAAGGGATACGCGGCTTGAATCTGGCGGCATGCGGGGCGATGCTACGCGGCGAGTGACGCGAGCCGCTTCGTTGCCCTCCGGAGGAGGCTCACCCGCTCGGTCGGCACTTCGGCCTTGGTGTCTCCAAGAGCGACGATTTCGAACGAGGATTTGCTGGCAAGCTTGCGCGTGAGCGCGTCCCGCGGTCCCAGGCCGCGGAATTCGCCGTGCGACAGTACGTGAACCTGCAACTGGCGCGAGATGGCCTTCACGACTTTCTGCAAGGCCGCGGCCAGCGCGGCCTGGTCGGGTGCGACTTTGCCGTGAACAATCAAGAGCTCGAGGGTGCCGGCCGCGCCGGCCTCACCCAGGATGAAAGCACGAAGAACCGACTCTTTGAACTTCGAGCGCAGCATCGCACGAAGGGGCTCGGCTGCAGCGAATGACTTCAGCGCGATGGTGCGCAGCTCTTGGTAAAACACGAACGAGACGTTGGCCGTGACTTGCTCGGCCTGGTCCTCCGCTGGCTTGCACTTCGTCAGCACGCCGCTGCTAAGCAAGTGGCCGAGCGTGCCCTCCAGCTCGTCGGTGTCGAGCTTGCAGGTCTTGGCGAGTTCAAGAGGGGAGAACTGTTGGCCCGGATGGGCGTAAAGGACGGTCAGGAGCTTCTGAACTCCAGGGGACAGCAGGAAATCGGCGGCGCTCATCAGAGGGGGCGGGGCTCAGAACAAAGGTCCGCATTATGAAGAACGCCCGGGCGCCCGTCGCTACACATTGGTTTGGACACCTTAGGAAATCGCATGACCAATCGGGACGCCCCCATCATCGTTGAGCTGGACAATGCCAGCGCGGCCGCCTCCGTCGCCTCCCGGTGCTTCCTGCCCCTGAAGGACCAGGCAGCACGGCTGGACACCCAAATCGTCGAACACGCTACGCAGGCCCTCGCGTCGCAGGAGCGCGGTGAAATCCGTGTTTTGGTCGTCGGCGACCTTCACGACTCAACGCACGTCGAGCGGATTCGACGGGCACTCGAGGCCAACTCCGTAGACGGGGCGCACATCTCCGTCCTTGCCGGCGCCCCGCGCACGCGCTGCCGCACCCTTGTGGTCGACGACGCCTTTCTGGTTCAACGCCAATTGGCAGAGGCCATCAAAGCCATCGAAGTGCCGCGCCTGGAACTCTACGCCCCCGAAGCCGAGAACAAGCCCTGGTACCGGCAGCACGCACAGCGCGGTCGCCGCCGCGCCTACTGAAACCATCTTCCCCGGTCCCTGAGCTTCGCAGTTCAGGGACTTTTCCTTTTAGCGCGCTGGGGGCAAGGAACCTTGCTGTACCTACAGGATGCAGGAAATTTAACAAGGATAGCCCGTGAAAATCAAGATTGAGTTCAACGAAGCGCAGGTACACCTGACGATTCCTCCCGTGGCGAAGTTCTCGCCATTGCACAACGCCTTGAACGGCGGCTACCCGGTCATGGTGCTGGAAGACCCCTGGCTCCTGATTTCGGAGACCGAGGCGACGACGTTCGAGATTCCGTTCACCAGCTGGCGCCACTTCCTGCGTGGCGTTCAGCATACTTTCGACTACTTCGCAAAGGTCGAGGCAAAGGAAGGCGAGCCGGACAAGCTGGTGTTCGAGGTCGCAGGCGTCGAGTACGACCGCCCCCGCTCCATTCCCCTCCGAGACGAATTCGTGCGCGATGTTGGGGGCTTCATGCTCTCCGACACACGGATGCATGTGAGCGACCCCTGCTACAAGAAAGCGTCTGACGGCACCTCCCTTGGTGCCGTGGATGGAGCCTGGAAGGCGCGCGTCGTGTTTCGAGACGGCTTCAACGGCTTCTGCTGTGCTGAAATCACCGTGATGCACGAAGACTTCGAGGCGCAGGCTGCCGACAAAGCGCTCTTTCATCAGTGCGCAGCCATCGGCGTCGACAGCGGACAGGTCGGATTCTTTGACGGAGCCCACTACCCTACGGCACCCGAAGAGTTCGCGTACGAGGACGGCACCTTTTACAGCCGCTGTACCGACGCGACGGAGTGCCTGGCGGATTCTTGGGAGCACAAGAACCCTTACCCCATGGGCCAGGTTCCTGGCGCCATCGGATTTGTCACGCGCACGTTCGACGGCGACGGCACTTACCCCCTGTCGGTCGTCACTGAGCCGCAACTCGGCAAGGTCGTCGCTGCGCGTGTGGTCTTTGCAGACCGCATGTCGAAGATGTTCGGCTGATAGCTGTCACAGCTGACCGCGCGACCTGATTGAACGCACCCCACTAGCTTCGGCTGGCGGGGTGCTTTTTCGTCCGGTCGCGGTGCTCGCGCTTGGCATTTGCGCCGCTCGCAGAAGTCCGGGAAGGGTTGCGCCTGCGGGCGTTTCCTTTCTTGGGCGTACGGTCGGCCTGGCAGCCGCCTCGCGCTAGAAAGGAAGTGCCTGGGCAGGCCGCCCGTACGCCCCTCAAGGGATGGACGAGGTCCGGAAGCATTCTGAGTGTGTACCCCGTCCCACGGCGGCTCAGGATGGACCTCTCGACGACCTCAGCTTCACGTGCATCAGTGCGCCGGCAGCGCCCTCTGGCTCACGGCGATTTCCGCGGCCACCCGGGTTGCCACGGCAGCGAATGTCTTGGCGAGGACGGGGAGAGGAGGGCGGTTCTCCCACTCAATCCACTCGCGCGCTTCAGGCTGCTCGGGGTCCACGGAGATGACGCCGCCTGTCTTGTGCTCAAGCGCTTTCCGTACCGCGGTCTCCGTACGGGTCCAGTCGTAGCAGAGCGCCGCCTCGACGAGCTGCACGCGCCGCGCACCTTGCCTGCCGGACAGCTGCTCGACGAGGCCCACCAGGTCCTTGGTCATCCCGACCTTGGCGACGTTGGGAGCCTCAGGGCGCACGACGAGGTAGATGAAGCGCGCCTTGTCCGCCGCCTCGGACCCCATTGTTTCCACCATGCGCTCCTTCTGAGCCTCCAGGAAAGGGAAGGTCTCCAGCAGTACGGAGAGGGCACTGATAGCGGGTGCCACCAGAGCGTCGTAGGCCGGCCGGTCGTCGCGGTGCACGTTCCTGGCCATCTCGAAGACTGAGCGCGCCTCTTCGCTGGTCCCAAAGGTTGCGGTGACCAAAGCGAGCTCCGGAGGTTTGGACAGCCCACGGGCGAGCTCGAGCTCACGCTTCGCCCGCAAGGAGAGCGCCCGAGCACCAATTTTCTGGTCCCTTGCCTTCGCACGGCAGGCCATCTCGCAGCACAGCTGAAAAAAGAGAGCCAGCTCCTCTCGCAGGAGCGGGTTCAAGAGGGTCTCCTTCAGGGTGACCAAGCGCCGCTGCTGGAGAACGCCCTCAGCGGTCGGGGTCCATTTCTCGAGCGCGGCCATCACACTGCCGGGCAGAGCGCCGGTGCGACCGGGCAGCCCCAGGAACCCCGCAAGCAGCCCTCGCGGCGCGCCGGTGACTGGAAGGCCGGGAAGACCGTAAGGGGCTACGCTGGCCGAGGCCAGAGCCGATTTGGGGATGCCCATCAGGCCCTTGAAGCCGCCCCGCCGCGCCCGGCCCTGCTGCGCCTCGAAGTCGGCCTCCGAATTGGCAACAGATTTGGCCAATGCGCGAAGCCCCGCGCGGAGCCAGTTGCGGGTTCGCTCAATGCCGTGGCTCGGGCCTGGGAGCAAGGACGAATCCACCCTGTTCGCCGCACTCCACCGGGGCAGCTCTGCTTTTGCGCGTGCCGCTCCCCCCGTGTACCAGACACACGCTTCCTCCTGACTGGTTCCGCGATGTTTGTCGTCATGGCCGTTGTGCATGAAGTACGGCGCGCCGTTCGCCCGCTTTGCAAGGACGACGCGACTCGAACAGCGGCCGCATTGCGGGTTGCGCTGTTCACTCTGAAGCGCATACAGCCCCAGCGCGCGCTGGTAGTCAGCGTGCTCCGATGCCGGCGCTTCCGGCGCAGGCTTGGTGAGCTCCTTCGCGGAGACTTCGAGCTCACCAAAAAAGACGTACTCGATGGTCATCGCTCATTTTCCTGTGTGTCCTTCAAGGCGCTAGCAAGTGGTTGCTAGACGGTTTGTCGGACTAGCTATCTGGCACTGACCCGCAGTGCCAGATTCACATCTGGCATGAGGGCTTTCTTAAACGTTTAGGAGAGTTTCTTTGAATATAGACCACGCACAAAGCGCGCTCGCGCGCCTCAACATCTACCTGCCGACGCTCAACAGTCGTGCGCTGGAGGACGTTGTGTACGGCCGGGGGACACCTTCCCAGTCCCTTGTCACCATGCACACCGCTGCCATGGCGCTTCTGAGGAGCAAGCTGCGAAGCAAGGCTCGACAGCTGGCGGTGGAAGCTTGCGGCGCTCTGCGTCTCAAGTCTCTCCAAGGGGATGTCATTGCGCGGTCGTACCTCGCAGAGCTCTCCTCCCGGAACCCAAAATCAGTTCACTGATTCCAAGGCCCACCCTAAGCGGTGGGCCTTTTTTCGTGTTCCGCTCCGATAGCCTATTGGGCCGACTCATCCGAAGCCTTCTCCGTACGCGGGCTGGGCCAATCGGCGCGCCCTGTGTCCATCGCGACGTCGCCCCCGCAACGCCGGCACAGGCCGCCTTCCTTGGCGCAGGGGATGCAGAGCACCGAAGTGGCGCGGCTGCCGTACACCTGGTCCATCTGGCAACACATGCACGCTTGGACCGTCATGGCGGCCCCCGCAAGCCGAGTTCGGTAGAAGCACGCCCGGCACTCCTGCCGCGCAAGTCGCTCGGCTTCCCGCGCATCGAGCTCGATGTCCCGCGCCGCTCGAAGCAAGTCGTCCACGCGTTGCCTGGCGTGCCGGGTGGCGCGTGCCATTTCGGCCGGCGTCATGTCAGCAGGCGGCTGGTTCATCAACTGTTCTAGGGTTGGGAGGCGACGCGGCGGGCGCTGAACAACTCGACAACGTTGCTCGGAACGGCCTCTATTTTGTTGGCAATCTTCGCCAGGCCCGTCGCGAACGACTCGAAGTCTCCCTCGATGTAGTGGCTCCAAACGGCCTTCTCCTCGGGGGAGAGGTCGCCGCTCGCGATAAGCGCCAGCAAGCGGTCTGCGCGCAGGAGCCCGCTTTCGCGATTGATGAACATGACGGTCTTCACGAAGCCCTCGGCGTCGCTGTCGTCAAGGCGAAGCCCGAAGCGCTTGAACCAGCGCCCGTAGTAGGCACGTCCCTCCGGGGTGAGCTCCATCGTGCCCTCGGCGTCGTCGAACGCCACGTAGGCATCGACGAACTCGATTTGTGTGTCATCTGCGAGAGCTTCGCGACGGGGAAGGGGGATGGCGGTCATGCTGTTGTTCTCGATGGACGAGATAGAGTATAGCATAGTGCGCCTAAAATTGCTTATTCGTTTTAGGTCGGGGTCCGACAGGAATGCGCGCAGCGATGGCGAGCGAGCCGAGCCTGCCTGCTAAAATGGCGTAAGGAAACCGTTTAAGGAGTATCGAGGAATGCGGACAATATATCGGGCAACTGCTCTCTGGTTCGCTGCCCTGGCGGGCAGCGCGTCGGCCCAGTCGAGTGGCGGCGGCCAGTTCCGACCACTCATGCAGCTTGAGGGACGAATAGTCTTCGCGCGTGTGCTTGAGGGTGGTCTCCAAGGGGGGCGCTACGTCGGTGTTCAATCGATATCACAAGACACCGGCAGGGGTGCAAGCGGCCTGAATACGCAGAGCTACACAACCTTTTTTGACTGCAACCAGCCTCGGCGCATGAGCCTGGTTGCTGTAGGCATGAACAAGGAACCGGACGTCAACGCACCTCCCAAGTGGGACTGGATGCAGGTCGAGGGGTCGGAGACGGAATTCAAGCCGCAGCAGCTGACATACGAATCGATTGCCGACCACGAGCGCGCAGCGCAGGCAGACCTCGCTGCGAAAGGTCTCGGTGGCAGAAAGGTCCCGAGCTCATATCAGGCTCAAGCCTCCTTCGGCTGCGAGGTAGCCCGCGAGCCCGCGAAGGAAGAGCAGGTTGCGAAGCGCTTGATGCGGACCGCGGACGTCCCAGCACTAACCGAGCTTGACTGCGAGGGCAAGCGGCGCAGCGGGGAAGACTACCCTGTTGGCGTGCGATTCTCACAGCGTGAGGGGGTTGTGCAGATGAATGACCGTTGGATAGGAAACTCGCAGGTGACTGAGGAGGACGTTCGTGCCCAGACCTCTACCTACCGGGTGGTGGTGAACCGGAAGACGGGCAAGTTCGAGCTGCGGGCGATGCACGGCACGGAGCCGGGGAACGTTCTGGCCACCGGCAGCTGCGAGGTCGCGACGGCACAGAAGACCAAGTTCTGACGCCGGCGGCCGCGGTGACGCCCGCCCAAGTTTGCCGGGCCAGCCGTCCTGGGATTCCACTTCAGCCGCCGTCGTCGTAGCATGCGCTCCTCTAACAGGGCTGGAGGCGGAGATGACGGCAGAGAACGACGTTTTCATGAACTCGGCCGGCGCGGTGGCGCTAGCGCTCACCTTGGGGCTATCGCCCGCTTTCGGCGCCGATTGCGAGGGGTCGCAGCGAACAGACCTGGGCAACGTCCCGCGCTCCTGGGTGCTGACGGATGGCGGCATCGCAGCCTTTGCCAAAATGAACATCAACATCGACGGGTACGCGAGGGCCTACCATCCAAAGAACGCCGCTGCGGGTGCGCTTATTCACCTCTGCAATGCCGGGCGGCCCTACCTCCCAGACGGCACGTCGTACAACGCCTCTGAGGACAATCAAACCTGCACCGGGCGGTTCATGCAGGACTTCGAGCGCATCGGCGCTGCCGGCTGGAAGTCCCCGTCTGTCGGTGCCATCAACTGGTTCGGCATCCTCGGAACCGGCTCAGTCAAGGTCGGCAAGAACGCCGTGTCCGCGGTCGTGCCGGTCAAGCAGAAAGACGGCTCAGGCTTCTACGTGTCGCCGACGGCGCTTGCGGACGAAACCATCGCGGACAAGACCGAACAGTCTCGATATGTGAACCCGCTGCGCGTTCCTGCAGGTGTCGTGCCAAAGACCGTTATCGCCGAGGGCGTGAAGATGGGCAGCTTCGGTGTGGCCTACAACGTGAACCGGCGCATTGCCGTGCCCTTTGTCGTCGGGGACGCCGGCCCACGAATCGGCGAGGCCAGCGTCGCGCTGGCGCGGCTCGCAGCAGGACTCCCCCTGAAGGACGACATCAAGCGCAGCGAACGTTACGCCGGCCAGGTCGACACCCGGGACGTGCTGTGGGTGTACTTCAAGGACGCGTCTGTGGCCTATGACCACAAGAACGAGGCCGCCACGGTCGAGAAGGCCAAGGCTGCCTACCAAGCATGGGGCGGGGACGAGCGCTTGGCACTCTGCGTCCAGCGCGTGCCGCGGAACTAGCGCGAGTTCCCGCCGGGCGCCAGCCCAGGCGGGCGCGCCAAGGGCGCGGTGCTAGACTGAATTAGAGGCCCCGACCCTCTTGCCGCTCTCACCCTCACGGGCACGGCTCAAGCTCGGCTAGCAGGACATCAGTCCAGACCCACTTTTGCTTTTCGCGAAGGCGCCGGTCGGTAACGAGAGCAACCCCACCACATCCTGCGCGCCTTTGCGCAGACAAAAGGACAACTCATGGTTAGAAAACCGCAACCGAAGGACGCGGCGCGCAAGCTCGCCTCGTTTCTGACGAACGAAGGCGTCACGCTCGACAACCGCAAGCTGCTCGACATGGTCGCTATCGTCGAGGGCCACAAGGACTGGCAGACGATGTCAGCCAGTCTCAAGGGCACAGAAAATGCGCCGACCAGCAAGGCGGCCGGCCGCCAGACTCCCCGCGTTCGCGACTACACGAGGGCCTGGGCGCAAGTCGAGGCCCAGTGCCGCAGCACCTTGATGGAGCTCCGAGATATGCTCGAGCGCGCACTAGGTGACAGTTCATACAGCATTTCGGTGCCGCAACCCGATACCAACTCTGATGACTTCAGCGTTGGAATCACCGTGCTCGAAAATCCCATGCGACCTGGTCCGGTCGAGGACCGCATCCAGGTCACCTTGGAGCTCCGCCAGGCCGAGGACGACGAACAGCCGACCGAGGACCTCGCTAACATAGCACCGAGTCGGTGTCTGAAGTTCGGGCATGGAATGCTGTTGAATGTTGTCGACGCGCGGCTTGGAGACACCGTGGCCACTCAGGTTCCGCTCAACTACAGCTCCGAGGTCTGGACCCGGGATATTGAAGAGCTGCGCGGCCGCGCTTCGTCCGACGTTATGGACCTTGCCGGCGTCGTCTCCTCCATCGTCGCTCGATTGGACGTCTGATTTCGAGAGCCCGCATCTGCGGGCTCTTTTCTTTGCCCCTGGCAGCAATCGTGGCTGTCTCGCACCCCTAACCAGGCATGAAGAAGCCTTCTCGCTCAACACAGGCCCCAGCTGCGGGAAAGTTGCTGTGCCAATTCCCCGTGCGCAGCGCGCAATCGCCGACAGCGGCCCTCAGCGCGCCAACAGCCGGTCCTAGCACTGAACGTGGGCAGGTGGCGCGGCATCTGAAGGTGTAACCCCCACCCCGTCAGGCAAGGCCGAATCGTGGATAAACAAAGGTTTGACCCCATCTGTGCAGTGACGGCAATCTGTTCCGGCGACTGGGGAGGCCCAATGCAGCACACAGTTACAGTTCAGACTCGCGGCCGCGTGACCATTCCGACCGCGATTCGCGACGCTCTCCATCTGCGCCAGGGGGATGAGCTGCTGTTCGTCGAGGAGGCCCCCGGCAAGTTCGAGCTCAAGGTCGAGCCGCAACGAGCTGCTTTGCTCGGTAGGAGACGCTCGAGTCGGATTTCAATGACACCTCCTACGCGGTCGCCGCAACTCGAGCTCAACCTCGGAGCCGTCGAAGGGTCCCGCCCAATCCGGCCACGCAGCGCCTAGTCAATCCTCCGGGTACCTCAGAACAGCGACCCCGTATCGGCCGGCGGCGTGTCTTGCTTCTGTCTAGAAGTTGTTTTCCGAGGCGGCGCCGGGAGCGCCCTCGCTGCCAGGGCTTCGGCCGGCTGCACCTGCAGCACAGCCAAGGCCTCCTCGTTGGTGCCAAACAGCCAGGTCTTCCACGCGCTCTTCGGCAGGGCGACCACCGCGCGCTTGTCCTGCTTGTCCAGGGGACGCCTAGGGTCAGGTCGGTGGAAGCGTGCCAGCAGGGGGTGCCCGTCGACGTTGACGGTTGGCATCGTGAAGTTGGGAACAAGTTCTCCCGACTCGGGGTCCGTCCACTCTGACCACAGGCCGGCAAGCGCCAGGGGCTCGGTCTCCTTGGGGTTGCTGACCTGCCACCACTGGTTCTGCCCCGACTCCCAGTTTGGCTCGTCGTACCCCCAAACAGGGATGAGGCAGCGCTGCCCGTTTTTCCATGCATCTCGGAAGGTTGGGAGCCGCGCCATGGTCTCGCTGCGGGCGTTGTTGGTCATTTTGGGGCGACCGTCCTCTGCCAGTTCGAAGCGGGTAGCGGAGCCGGGGCGAATCATTCCCCACTGCCCCTCCACTTCGACGACAGCATCCGAACCTGGGCCTGGGCGCAGGAATCGACCTTGCCCTCGCGGTCCGATGGTCACGCGGACCGGCTCGAGCAGGTCGGAGGAGACGGCAAGCATGGTCGCAAAAGCAGGGTGGCGGCCTGTGGCCGGCGTGTAGCGGTTGCACATGTCGGTAAGTTACCGCATTGCGGCACGGGCAAGGTCGCCGAGGGCTTTCCCCGGAAGTCGGGACGCATAGCCGCGATGGCATGATGAGGCATGACCCTCGCCAATGCCCGACCCTCCGTAGAGGAGCACCCTGAAATCCCTCATGCGAAGCGGTACGAGTGCCGCTGGCGCGACGACCCTGCGAGGCCAGGCCGCCAGGTCCATTATTGGGTGGATAACGCCCCTACTCAACCGCACTGGCCGGAGAGTGCGGTCATGCGCTGGGACTTGCGGCAAAGCGATTGGCACCTGATATGGCCCGAGCTCATCGACCATCCCTGCGCCAAGCTGTTCGCTCCAACCCATCCTGACCGGAAGGGCCCTAGGCGGTTCCGCGACTGGGTCGAGTCCTGGCCCGAGGGATTTGCTTGGCGCTCGGAACTTCCTGGCCACCTTCATCCGGCCATCGAGAAGGCCCTGAAAGAGCTTTCCGAGGGATTGGCGCTGGAGGGCGACCCGGTCGGTGCCACGCCTGCCCTACAGGGCCCTCAATCTTCGGGCGATGCCGCCGCCGCATTGCGACCTGCTGGCCTTGACGTGCCCGGCTTGGTGGAGAGCCTGGCCGTCGCGCTGCACGAGGTGAACGATGGGGACCGCCCGGCAATCGCGCAAGCGCTTTCAACCCTGGCAATGGCTCCCGACAGCGGGCGCACGCTCGAGGCGTTGAAGAATCTCTTGAAGCCGTGAGTGCACGAATTGCGAGCAACCGAGAAATTGGCCACAGACAAAAGCGAGGCCCCGCCCCTAAGCTCAAAGACCCTAATCCCCCTGGCGGCGTCCCATGCACCTGAGAACACGTTTCCTGCTTCCGCTCGCCCTGGTGGCATTCCTTGCCGCCTGTTCACAGCCGAAGGACGCCATCATCCCAGCGGATTCCGCGACCTGGGAGAAGGACCTGCTGCCAAAGATTCAGAAGCTTTCAGACGATGACCGCGCGGCCCTAGCGGCCTATCTGGTGCGCGCCAAGATGGGCGAGGCATTCGGCGGCAAGACGATGCCCCTCGGCACCACGGTCGGCCAGGCCATCGACCAGCAAAAGGCTTTTGCGGCTCAGCAGGCGGTAAAGGCGGCTGAGGAGCAGGCGCTCAAGGAGAAGCTGCGCAAGGAACAGGAAGAGGCTGCGGCTGCGCTCAACAGGATTGTCACGGTGACGCTTCTCGAAAAGAAAGAGCTCGCACCAAACTACGAGCAGCGCCGATACAGCCAGGAGCAAGTCTTCAAGATTGGCATTCGCAATGGCGGCGACAAGCCAATCAGAGGCGTGAAGGGCGTGCTCGAGTTTGTTGACATCTTCGGCAAGCGTGTTGGCTCCGTCGCCTTCGCTGTGGCCGAGAACATTGCGCCCAGCCAGGCGCTCGTATGGGAGGGCAGCCGCGACTACAACCAGTTCCTCGATGAACACAAGGCGGTCTGGAACCTGGAGGAGGGGAAATTCACGACCCGCTTCGTACCGGAGCAGGTAGTTTTTGCCGATGGCACCAAGCTGGGTGCTAGCCAATAGCGCAGCGATGGCTCACGGCTTTGTAAAACAAATCGCCGCTCCGAAAGGTACGGAGCGGCGATTCGGGCGAAATTGATTCTGCCCTTTCGGCCGATGGCCGCCATCAGGCGGCGTGACGGTCATACCGGGTGGAGTAGCTTCGCCGGCACATCCCAGAAACCCTGGCGCGTCGCGGCGCGTACCACGTTGGCGCGCTTGCGGAACTGCGGGTCGATGGCAATCAGCTCGGCGCGCGGCACACTCAGCACATTGGCCATGCGTTCGAGGCAATGCGCATCCACGTTGGGCATCGCTGCACGCTCCACGCGGCTGATTTTACAATGTGAAATTTTGTAATCGAATGCGGCCTGTGCGACCTGCAGTTGGGTCACTCGCGCGCGGATGCGGGCGTTGCGGAACAGCCGCGCGAACTTCTTCAGTTGCGGCTTGGTGAACTTGAGCTTCTTGACGATTGCCATGGCATTTCCTGTGAGGTTGACGGGTGGTTTTTGCCGGGCGGACCCCAGACATGCCTCTGTGAAGCAACCACGTTTATCCGCCCGCATCACCTAAAAGGAACCCGCCGACAGCGTGCGCTGCAGGCGGGTTTCAGGAAATCAGGTCGGAGACCTCAGCCACGGGCGCAGGCCCAGGGGCTCGAAATACTCGAAGGCGGCATTGCGCACGCCCGCGAGCTCGCTGTATTGCCAGGCTGTGCCCAGCTGCATGATGGTCGCGTAGCGGGCGTCGAAGGGGTCCGGGTAGACGTGCAGCTGGCGCTTGTCACCAGTAAGAAGCACGCCGCGCGTCGGGCCGTTGACCACCTTGGCTGGCTTGGTGAGGCTCGCGCCGAGGCACGGGATGAGCCTGCCCGAGCGCAAGCCGTCGAGGAAAGTCAAAGCGCGGCCCTCGAATTCGGTGGTCGCCTGCTGGTACCCAGGGTGGCCGCCTTGAGCGTGAACCTGAACCTGTTCTGCGAGCAAGTCCTTGCCGACAACGCCGAAGGCAGCCATCGCGACCAGGACGTCAAGAAGTTGTGCATACGGCATCTTCTCGAAGTAGAGGTAGTCGCCGACGGTGGCTTGCACCATCAGGTTTGCGCAGGGGAGCGCCTTGACTGCATTCAGCAGGTCGTCATCACGGCAAGTGAACGAGCCACTCAGCACTCCAGAGATTTTTTGGGCCGTGGTTGCGTACAGATGCGCATCCTTACCATTGACGGTGGTGCCTCCGACCTTGACGAGGGCGAAACTGTGACCGAAAACGGCCGCGGGATTGAAGATTCGAGAGCTCATTGTCCTTGCAAGGTGGGTTTGTCCTATTTCGTATAGGCGATGCGTCCCGGCTATAGAAAACCCCTTCGGTGCGCGCACAGAAGGGGCTGGAGGAATGAAGGCCCGAGGCTATGACGGCAGACCGTCAGTCCATCCGGATGGCTTCCCAGTCGATGGCGCCCGGCTCGGCGGTTGTGGGCGCGACGCCCGGTACGGCACCGACCCACTCGGGGGCAGAACCCTCGGGCAGCTCGAAGTGCTGCGTCCAGAACGCCACGGCCTGCGCCTTGTCCGGGGCGACGACCAGCAGGTCCAGGTTCTCGCCGTCGGGGTTGTTGTCGCGGATGTAAAAAAGGTGATTTCCTTGGGGCATCGTTGATTCCTTTAGCCTTGACGGCCGCAATTGATAAAGTCCGTCCGGTCGAGTCCTTGCGACTCGAGGTAGGCGGTTTTGCTGGCAACGGCGCGTTCGAACTCCTCGGGGTCACCCGCGGTGCATTCGATGACGAAGTCGAGCTGGCGAAGCCGCTCGGTCTGTTGCGACGTCAGTACTCGGTGAGACAAGGCGCTCGTCCTCAGTTGGGCGTCATGCGATGGCCTTGCATGAAGGCAATCCACTTGTCGGCCTTGGCGTCGGACTTGAAGCTGGCTTGCAGCTCACCGTCGACGCTGACCGATGCGGCGTAGCCAGGCTCCTTCGAGGCGTGGCGCACCAAGTTCGGAACCCGATAGGCTGGGTGCCGGTACAGCTCCTGCTTGCTTGCAACGTCGATGATGCGGACGATGCATGCCGTCAGGATGGCGCCTCCGCCGTGGGAATTCCGCCGGCTAATCAGCAGTGGCGCCCGGATGGGGCCCATGGACCGGCCGACCGTTCCGATAACGTCGTGCTCCTCGAGCCAGTCTCGTCCTGTCAACGCGTCGCCCATGAACAGCCGCAGGCGGCCGCCATGCTGCCGGTACGCCTCCAGCACCGCCTGGA
Source organism: Variovorax sp. PBL-H6 (assembly GCF_901827155.1). NCBI lineage: Bacteria > Pseudomonadati > Pseudomonadota > Betaproteobacteria > Burkholderiales > Comamonadaceae > Variovorax > Variovorax sp. PBL-H6. The sequence continues at coordinate 371,515 of NZ_LR594660.1, read as the reverse complement.
CCTTCACCGGGGTGTCCGGGTCGAACAGGGTTGTGGTTGGCTTGGTGGCAATGTAGGCGCTTTGAGCGGCCTCGTACAGCTGGTACTGTGCGAGGGTGCCGATGTCGGCCTCGTTCGGGGAGGCCAGGCCAAGCAGGCTGGCGAACTGGCGCAAGCGCTTGAACGTGACGTCGAACCCGAGGCAACTGAAGCCGCGGCCGCTTGGCAACACGAAGAGTCGCTGGGAAGCGTTGATGGTGATGGTGCTCATGGCAGATGTCCTCTGTGGAAAGAAATGGTTCTTTCCGGTATAGGACCCGGGCGCACAGGGCCGCCTCCGGCCCCCGGCCTCTAAACACCGCCAAGCCGGTCATGCCCAGGTACCTCAGAACCTCACACGAAAAACCCGCCGAGCGAAAGCTGCGGCGGGTGCGGATTCGAATCAGAGGAGTTCGTAGACGGAAGAGCGAGTTTCCACTCGAGAACCATCGATAGTGAGGATGTTGGTGGTGGCCACCTCGGTACCTGGCGGGTGAATCGGGTGTTCAAAGACTTCGCGAGTTTGCCTTGCCGCCAAAGCCCCGAAGGTCACATCGTCCGAACGCGATTCGTTCGCTGCCTCGTCCGTGTGGCGCGTGACATCCGTGTAGTCGATGTCCAGGTCGACATGGCCGGTGCGCTTCTTCAGGTGCGCGGGTCGTAAAGCCCGCCTTCACCATCCCGGGGTAGCTGCTGCTTCTCGCGAGGTAGATGTGTCCTTCGGCCACGTGTGCTCCAAACACGCGTCTAGCCGAACTATTTAGCCCGCGCTGCCTGCGGCTCTAAACAGCAATTACATCGAAATCTAAATTGCAGTGGGCGCGCTTCGTGCTAAAATGCTTCTTACAAGAGGACCCTCCAAGACATGCACGTCATCATCACCGGCACCATCGGCTCAGGGAAGTCGACGGTTGCCGCGCAGCTTTGCAAGGCGCTGCCCCAATACAAGCTGCTGGATTTCGACAAGGAAGTTGACGGGCTCTACCGGGACGACCACTTTCTTGCGTTCCTGGACAAGGAATTCGGCACGACCGACCGCAAGCAAGTCTCCGACATCGTTTTCGCCCAGCCCGAGCTTCGCCGGCAGCTCGAGGCCCGGTCCATCCCCGCCCTACAGGAACGGCTCACCGATGCCCTGCAGGCGCACCCGAACCTTCTTATCGAGTTCCCCCTCTACTTCGAGGCAGCGTGGCCACTGGGGCACGTCGACCTCTGCGTCACGGTGCACTGTGACCAGGAGACCCAGGTTAAGCGCGTAGCTGCCCGGGATAAGGCCTCAGCCGGCAAGATTGCTGCCATCCGGGCCGCCCAGCTGAGCACTGCCGCCAAGGTTGCCCTGGCCGACCAGGCCGTCGATACGGGGCGCGACGACGTACCCGAACAACTGGCGCGCCTCGTCGAGGCCATCCGCATCGGTGACCTCCGGGACCGCGCGCTTTGCGACCTGGGCGTAGCCGATGCCTGGCCGGAGCTGGTCGCAGCCTACTCTCAGCCCCATCGCCGCTATCACACCCTGGCGCATCTGCATGCCATGTTCGAACGCCTGGACCAGGTTGGCTCCAATGTGTCCCATCCCAAGGCGCTCGCGCTCGCCATCTGGTTCCACGACTACGTGTACGAGGTCGACGACCGGTATGGCGACAACGAGGCCCGTAGCGTGAAGGCCATGAGCGACGTGCTTCGGCGCAGCGGCAGCCCGCTCCTCTACGAGCACGAGCAGCGGTCGAGCGTGGTCGCCCTCGCCGCCGAGTTCATCCTCGCCACCAAAGGCCATCAGCCCGCTTCGGGCTACCTCCAGTCGCGTCCAGCCGCATTGGCCGACGCGCAGCTCTTCCTGGACATCGACCTAACCATCCTGGGCAAAGGCCCGGCCGCAGCCGAGCAGTTCGACCAGGCCATCCGACATGAGTTCTCGCGATACGGCGACCAGGAGTTCGCCCGTGGCCGCGTTCAAGCGCTGACGACCTTCCTGGAGCGGGACCAGGTCTACTTCACCCCCACGTTCGCGCATCTTGAAGAAGCTGCGCGCGCAAACCTCAACTCTCTCATCTGCCGCTGGAAATCAGTGGCTCCCGCCCAATGACTCGCATCGCTGTTTACGCCGGTACCTTCGACCCCCTGACCAAGGGGCACCTGTGGGTGATTCGGGAGGCCCTTCGGCTGACCGACAAGCTCTATGTCGCCATCGGCGTGAATCCGGACAAGAAAACTTATTTCTCGCTCACCGAGCGCCTCGAGCTCATCCGGGCTGTGCTGTCGTCAAAGCTCACGCCGGCCGACTACGCCCGCATCGAGGTGGTTTCGTATGAAAGCGAGCTGCTGGTGAACTTTGCCGGCAGGGTAGGGGCGACCCACATCATCCGCGGCATCCGGAACAGCAACGACTTTCACTACGAATTCGGTATCAACCAATTTAATCGAACGATTGACCCGAGAATCGAGACCATATTCCTCATCACGCCTGACCGCCTGGCGCAGACGAGCTCGTCGTTCGTCAAGGGTCTGGTGGGCGTCGGAGACTGGGAAACCTTGCTGACAAGGATGGCCCACCCGGCGGTCATCGCTGCCTTCAAGGCCAAGAGGGCCGCGACCGCCTGAGCCGGCGGGCCCGCAGCGCCGTCTAGCCCTTGAGCCAGCCCGCCAAGGCAACAAGGGCTGCGCCGAGACTCGCCCCCAGGCCAACGACCGCCCAGGGGAACCAAGGCCGCTGGTCGATTGCATTGCGGGAACGTTGGTGTTCGCAGAAGACCCGCCAGCTTTCCGCGCGGTAGGCTTCCATCTGCTCCTCGAAGGACGGCATCGGTGGAATCGGGTCTTTACGTCGCATGCGCATATCGTAGCGAAGCTTCGGCGAATTGGAAGGAGCCATCTCGAGGCCCGACCCGCGGGCCGGTGCGGGTCCAGCCAAGGTGTTGGCCAGCTTAGCGGATGCGCGTGGGCTGCTAGTCATAGCTTACAACTGGGCTGACGGCGGCGAAATTGCAAGCCAAAGCTGACATTTTTGAGAGGGCGTCCAGCCCTCGTGCTCTCGCTAGACGGTTGCAGGACAACCTCACAGGAGAAGTTTTTTGAACGCAAACGACACCGCCGCGGAAGCCCCCTATCGGCTCGACGAAATCGAGGGCATCCTGCGGGAGGCAGGCCTTCCGTACAGCCGAATCGGCAACCACCTGCGCGCCGAGCTCTATGCCTTGGACGCCTTCTACGGCATCGCGTACATTGTGGCTGCCGAGGAGGTGTTTTCCTTTGCTGGCAGCCAGGGGGAGGTCGAATACGCACGCAGCCAGCTCTGGGAGCACGTGTGCGGCAAGGACCATTTCGAGTACAGCCCGAAGAAGAACCTGTACCTGTTCGTCGTCGGGCCGTCGGAACTCATCGACCAACCGGAGTACCTGGTGGCGCGGGCCCACATCGTCAACGACGACCGGAACTACGCCATGAAGCGGGTGGTCACGCCTGCGCAGGCACAGCTTTTGCTGCAAAACCCCTTTCAGCCCTTGGTCGGCGCCGCCCGTGCGGCAGAACGGCCGGAATTGCACCTGGTGCGGGAGCCGTACGAACAGCTGGGGACGACGCCCGAACAGCTCGAGGCGTCGGCCGGCCTCACGGTTGGGCCCATCCTAGATTACCGCGAGGCGGAGCGTCGGTACGACAGCCCGGCCCTCGTGTCCCGAGGCGACGAGTTCACGGACGAGGTCTGGGACCACGTGGAGGTCATCTTCCGGCGCCTTATGGGCCTGGATTACGGGCTGAGGCGCACGGTGCTGGGACTCTGCGTCACCCATCGTGGCAACCCGCACGGCGCGTTCATGTGGCAAGCGAGCAGGGGAGAGCGCATGGCGTTCGCCTTCGCCCAATTCCTGGCTGAAGCCGCAAAGGACGTGAAGCCTGGTCTTTGCCTGGGCGTGCACGACGTTCTCGCGGCGTTCGATACATTGCGGCAGCTCGTCGCGCTCGACTTGCTGCGTGACTTTGCCGTCGCTACTGGCGCCAGCATCCAGCTCAGGTCCGCCAAACAGGACTTCAAGCGCCTCGCCGAGGCAAAGTTCAACTTGCTCAAGGCCCTGCCGGCCTGACCGAATGATTTACCGCCCGCTTCCTCTCGAGGAGGCGGGCTTTTTCGATTCGGGAAGGACGGCCCGCAAGCTGGTCAGGGCGGTGGCTTTTTCGCGAACGCGTCGTACGCAAGCACGGCACGGCGCATGTACGGCCATCGCTCGACCATTCGTTCCTTGCCGTCCTTGGGGCAAATTTCGTCGTCAGCGTAGGCCTCGAGTTCCTTTTGGATGCGAGCGGCGGTACCCGTCGCCCCTTTTGCGTGGCCGAAGGCGCACCTGGCGCCCCTTGGGCTGGAATTCCAGATGCGTGCGAGGATGAACGCCTCCCGCACGTCGTGTTTGCCGTCGGTCACCACCAGCCGATAGGCCGAGGCCCATTCGTTGTTTGCAAAATCCCGCATGATGCGGAACTGCACGTCCTCGCGACGCAGTGCCTCGCGCATGCCGTGCCGAAACACCTGCCAGTCCTTTGGACTCAACGTGCTCCGGAAATAGTCCCTGCAGTACTTCTTGCCGGCAAATCTTGGGTGTTCATCGTGCTGGAACGCTGCACCCGCGAGGTCCGTCTTGACTTCGGTGAGGGGCGACGTGCAGTGGCCGCCGCTGGCATAGAGCCTGTCGAAGTTGACGCCCTTGAGCTTGAAGAATTCATTCTTGTTCGCAGCCGGCACGACGTCCGGATGGTTTTTCTCAAGGTACCCCATGAGCTTTTCCAAGCCGCCCGAGTCCTGGTGCATGACGCCAATGCCGCCCTTGGAATAGCTCATGAGGTGCTTGCCGTCCCCGGTGCTCTCGACCGCCTCCCAGTTTCTCCGCGCTGGGTCTTTCGGGAGGCCTGTCGTCGGCGAAACGCCCCATTCGGCGACCGCCAGGGCGAGGGGAATGAGCGACAGATTGGCGATTGCGGTCGCGTCTGTCGGATTCGTCTCGTAGGCCTCGACCAGCGTCTTGATGAAGTCGGCCTGCAGCAACTCCCCGCTGATGTTGTCATCAGCCGTGGTGCTCCATTTGCCCTGGGCAAGGAAGGCGCGCATAGCCTCCTCCGAGGGACCGCGGGGCGCCGTCGGTGCCGGCTGGGCCGTCGCAAGAGCTGCGGACGCCACAAGCGCTAGGCATCCGGCGGCCCGATGAAATGGCATCACGGTTCCGAACAAATGCATCGAGCTTCTCCTCGCTGTGGCGGGCACCCTCCTGCCCCGAGGTTCCAGCGTAAGGGATTCAGCCCGCGATTGGAAGGCCGCTTGTGTGGTCCTTAAGCGGGCTCAGCGACTTGGGCCGGCGGGACGGAAGTGGAGTCCAGCCAAACACCGCGGCTGCGAAGTACCGGCCCCCATTCGTCCCAGGGAAAATACGCGCTGGGGTGGCGGACGAAAAAGAGCTCCAGCTCCCGTCCCCCGTGCACGAGCCGCATGTGCAGCGGGCGGGTGTCGACAATCGCAGGTAGGCGCTCCTGCACGAGTATCTGCACGTCAGGCATTGCGCGAAGCGCGGCAATCTTCTTTGGCTCTGTGCCATAGACGATGCAACGCTCAGCCTCTAGCGCGGCCGCCACTGGAAAAAACTGGTTCCAGCCGGCCACGAAGTCCTCGTCCTTCGGCCGATGCGTGCGGGAATTCAGCAGCCGTGGCACCAAGTTGAGGTAGGCGACCTCGGACCACAGCCTCTGCCGCTCCGCGGCGGAGGGCCGTGTCTTCAGGAACACGGCTCGCTCGAAATTCGCGAGGAATGCGCGCTTGCGGCTGCCCTTTGGAAAGCTGTCCGACAGGCCCATCCTCAGGTGCCGCCAGCGCATGCTGTCAACGACCGAAATTTTCTCGCGGTTCCTCTCGTACTCCTCAGCCGAGCCCCAGACATAGAGGCTTTCGCCCAGCACGATGGTCCTTTTGGCGGACGTTCGGAAGGCCGAGCCTACCCAAGGCAGCAAAGGAAGGCGCAACGCCTCGAAGGCCGTGTCGAACGACCTGTCCAAAAATCCCCTGTACTTGTCTTCGCCTTCTTCCATGGTGCCTCTGTTCAACGTTCTGTCGAAGTTATCACGCTGCTTGCGCGAACCCGGCCGCCTGCTGCGCCAGGCGCCGCTTCAGCCATGCCTTCTGCGACAAAATGCCGAGCCCGGCGAGCGGGACGTGCACGTCGCCAAACCTCGTGGACAGGAATCTCATCAAGTCATCTCGGTAGGCCCGCCCCGCGAGGACGACGCAGGCCTCTCCTCGGAGGCTGGCCGATTGCATCTGGCGTTCCACTTCCCGGGCCCACGCCTTGCGACCAGCCGCACTGAGGTCGTTCAAAGACTGGTCGTAGGGCGATAGAAGCTCGTCCGGGTGCACGAGCCCATGCTTTGCGGACAGGATGTACCAGCTCCCGGTCTGCCGCTCAGTCCAGGCGCGCGCCTTCCTGAACAGGTCCGAGCAGTACAAGTCCCTCGCCGGTGCAGCCGATTTCAACTTTTGCGAGCAGCAGGCAACGAAGACGGTGGGCGAGTGCAGCCCCGTGGTCCTTGCTGTCAAGCCAAGGCCGACTGGATGCCCACACGCGCCGCGCGCCGGCGTGGACGCCCGGTCTCCTTAAGGCTGCGCACCAGGTGGTTGGCCAAGATGGATACGTCGCGACCCGCGTTCTGGACTTGGTTCCAAGGGCGAACGTCGTCCACCGAAAACCGCCAGGAGCCGTGCGTCCAGGCGCATTCGTTGGCGATGCGCTCCAGCCCGGCCCTGAACTGTTGCCTGGTTCGGGCGCCCTCGACGCCGTGCAAGTAGTCCATGGCGAAGCCGAGCGCCATGATGCCGGCGCTGTGGACCAGCCGGGAGGTCCGAGGGGTCTGCTCGTCCCAGGCGCAGGGCCAGGTGTCCCGGACGGCCCAGAAGAAGTCGCTGACCAGGTCAGCCGAGCGCGCGACCGCGGTCTCCGCCGGCGCTTCCCGAAGCGCGCCGTCAGAGCGGGAGCACATGACGAGCTTCTGAAGCGCCGTGTCCCGCACAACGCCTTTGGGATTGGTGTGCTGGCTCACCGCGCGGCGCAACGACGAGTCGGCGCGATAGTTGAGCTGCTCGACAACCTGGGAGCCGAACGACCGGGAGCTCATGCGCTTGGGCAACGACGACACTGTTGGCAAAAGCTCGTAGACCAGCTGCTTGGGTAGAGGCCGAGTGTTGTTGATGAGCACGAACTGCCGCCGCAGCTCGGCGTAGTCCTCGCAGATGAGGACCGAGCAGAAGACCTCGAAGTCTGTTCGACCGCTCGCCACGAGCGCCTCGAGACGCTGCTGGCCGTCGACCACGAAGCCGGGCCCGTCGCCGTCACGGAGCGTGACCACCAGCTCATGGAGCTTGCCGGCAACTTGCTCAACCCGCGCGCCCTTGACGAAGGCAATCACGACCGGGTTTGGCAGGATGGCATGCCCTTCCTGAAGGTACTCACTGATTTCTCGGATGTGCTTGGCAACAAGGTGACGCTGGAAACCCCGCAGCTTCCCGTCCTCTTCACGACCCACGCGTTCGACCCGGGCTATGGCACGCAGTTGGCCGGGCAGCGCCGTCACGCTCAGCACCTTGTGCCGCCGGGACTGTTGGGCGAGCAAACCTTGCAGACGAATCTCTTGCACTAGCGTCCTTCGATTTATACGGGACACATACTTTACTCTATAAAGCTATAACCTTCAATTGCGTTTAAGGGCCGGACTTTGTAGAACGTAGTGTATGCCGAGCGAGGTTTAGCAACCATCTCGCGTAAACCCACCGTCTTCAGGCCGGGGATATTAGGCGGACGCCATGGTCGCACGATAGGAGCCCGCAGCTCTTGCCAGGCGCCCGAGCACCCAACTTGCGCGGCTGATACGACCACCACGCTGGACAGGTGCACGCTCAGCGCCTGGCCTAAAACGTAGGAATCCCCCCGCCTTGGCGGGGGGAGGAATGTCACCCTGAGCTGGCCTCGCAACGAACAATGCGCCGCCAGGTCGAGCAGGACTGAAGGGGCATCGAGAAATTAACGCCAGACAGACTACGCGCCGCGCCATTGCTGCGGCGAACGGTCTCGCTGCGTCACTTGAAATCCCGCGAGCTTGTCCTCAACAGCCCTAGCAGTGGCGTCAAGTCCTTCAGCCGTTCTGCGACCAGGCTCCGCGGCTCCCCGTCGGCTCTGCCCGCGCAAGGGTTACTTCGGTGCGGAAAGCAGCATCAAGCCACAGCCGGCGAACTTCGCCTTACCGTATCCCGTGGCTAGCTTCGTGAGGAAACGAGCGGGGTCTTGCACCTCGAGGGTACCGGTGATGTCCAGGTAGGAAAGCTTGGTCATGTGCTGGCCCCGCTTCGTCACGTCGAAGCGTCGGTAGTTTCCCGCAGAGCAGTCCACGACCCGAAAACCCGAGCTTTCCTCGCGGCGTTCGAGCCAATCGGCCGCTACCCCCTGCGCGATAGTCTGAACGTCGACCTCGCCGCCAGCGGCCTGATATCGGTCCATCACCATGTCGACCCGCTTGCTGCGAGCATTGAGCCCCTGGGCTTTATCCTCCGTCGGACTGACCCGAAGTGAGAAGCCCACCAGTTGGCCAGCCCGTACCTTGGGCGCGTATTCGCGCGTTCGGGCGCGCCATGGACCCTCGGGCGAGAGCGCTTTCGGCGACAAAACGTAGACCTCGAGACCGTCATCCGTGATTTCAGTGCGGTAGAGGAACTCCCGGGAGGCATCCGGTCGAGCCTGGAGCATGGACCAGAGCGCCTGGTGCTCCACGTATTTGTTCGCAACCAGGCGGGAATAGGCGGCGACCGATTCGCGGGTACGGGGGAGGGTGAGGTGGGTGAGCTGCATGAAAATCAAAGGGTCAAATGACCCTCCCGCTCAACGCGGGAGGAAAAACTGTTTCTCGAGAGCGCAGTACGTCGGTCGTTTCGCCGATGGACGACAAGCGGCTCGACCGCCGTTGGCAGGTCGGCTTCCCAGAAGAACTCGCGCTCACACGGATGGCCGGTGCCTCCGACACGACGGCTCCACTCGCGCATTGCGTCCTCCGCCGTCTCGGCGGCAAACACGAGTGGTGCGGTAAAGGCTGACAGCGCACAACTCTTGCGGCCGAGGTAAAGCGGGAACGCGGGCGCGCACAGTGCATCGGCAATGGTGCGCAGAACGGATTCCTCCCCTCCAAGGACCACTAACCAGTGGCCGCTTTGCAGGTACTCACGACGGGTCACCATCGAATTCGGCTCGCCGGTGGCCAGCTGCTCTCTGCGGGTGCGACCGATTTGCTTTGCAGGTGCCTGCACGGTATGGAAGTCGACCAGCACAGTTGGCGTGCGAAGTACCACATACCCTAGCGACAGCGCGTTGGACAGGGCGAGAAAGCGGCTGTCTTCCGAACGTTGAATGCCTAGCGCAGCCGCGAGCAAGCCCACCACCGCGGCGCGGCGAGGCCGACCATCAGTGCCTCGTTGCTCGCCCGACGTGCTCCCGAAGGAGGCTAACGGCGCCTTCAGTTGCAGAACAAGGTAGTGCACGGTCTGCCCTTAAGCCGCCACTGCCTCTGCCACCAGGGCCTGCACTTCAGGAAGGGAGCCTTGACGGGCAGCGACGAACATTTCGCGATACTCGGTACGCTGCGAGGGGAAGCATTGAAAGGCTGCTTCACGGTTCGCACGCAGCGCTGCAACGGCGCCGCCCGTAATGTCGTCGCCCTTCACCGGAGCGGCGAAGGCATCCGCATAGGAGCGAGGCTGTGCATTCCCGACCTCGACCGCCAGGTAGAAAGCGTACGAGCGCGCCGCGAACGTATTCTGTTTGCCACCGGGCGCCACGGTCGCGACGGCCTCAATGAAGGCTTCGATTGCTCGTGCCGCCAGCGCCTTGTCACCGTTAAGATTCTTCAGCAGTACGTCGACGTCCACGTTGAAGTAGGAGTAGTACACCCCTGCGCCAAAACCGTTCGAACCCATGTGGCCCGAGCCCTCGTCTGGCGAAATGTCGTCGACAGCGGTGAAGAAGTCATCGTCAGCAGTCGCTTTGTGAACAGTGAACGCGTGAGCGGCCTGCACCCCGCCTTCGACGGAGAGGGGCTTGTTGCCGGCAACCATGCGACCGAACATCGCCACGTCGACGCTCATGAGCAGGTCCAGAATCTGGCCCTCGACCACCTTCTGCTCGATAGGAGCGCCCTTGGTGGAGCCGCTGGGGTTGAGCGAGTCGGCCAGTACGGTCTTGATGAACTCGACCTCCGATTTGCTGGCGTAAAACAGGTTCCCCTTGAGCTCCGCCAAGGTAGCGGGGAGGGGCGCAGCGCCCTTCTTCTTCTTGCCGCCCTTGCCCTTCTTCGCCTCGGACGGCGGCGTTTCAGAATCCGCGTCGTCCGTCCCGGATTCTTCGTCCTTAGGAGCGGCGCTCTTGCTACCCTCGAACGCGTCGCGAACAGGCACGATGTGCGCGATTACGGCCGCTTCAGGGTGACCAAGGGCGACTTGCTCCGAGGCAAGCGTGAACCACAGGTCGCGGCTGCGCGTGCCGGTCATGATGTCGGCCATAACTTCGCTCGTGCGGTAAGCCCGTTTCAAGCACTGCGAGGACAGGCGAAGACGAGGAACTCCGCAGAACACTTCGCTCTTCGGACGCGACAACTCGTCGCGGTTGAGGTTGTTGGCGCCGTACGCGGTCAGTGCGTGGATTTGAATGAACTTCTTGGTCATAAGAGATGCCGATTGGATTGGATGAAAACGGAGACGGAGTGGGTGCGACGCGGCTCAGGCGGCTGTGAGCTTCACGGAGTGATAGTCCGCAACGAGCCGCTTGCGCAGGACGTCCGCGTAACCCTCAGTCCAGTTCAGCGCGAGGTCGGCGATGCTGAAGGGCGACACTTGGCCCTCAACGAAGCGGATGGCACGATGAACATGCGTAAACAGCTCTTCCGGGCCCTCGGCGGTAACGAGCTGCTGGAAACGGAGCGCGGAGTAGGGGTGCTTCTTGTCCCCAAGAGCCTGCCCCAGGCTCGCCTTGCCTTGCCCGACGTGCGGAAGCAGAAGCAGCGCGCATGCAAGGTTCTCGTCACGCACGCGGTGACCCGCAGCGGAGAGTGCCTGCCGTGTCTGGGGGAAAGTGGGTTCGAACATTGCGTGGAGCGCTTCGCTGCCTCGGCGCAACCTGAAGTACTCCGGATTCCGGGAAGCCTTCAGGGCGAAGATGGCGCTGACCACAATGTTGGCGGCGGACAGGGAAGGGTTTGGCGGAGTCATGCGGCGATAGCGTCCTGGTTGGAGGCCGGCTTGGCCTTGGGGTAAATCAGTGAGTACGTTTTGGCGCTCAGCAGAACGAGCTTGTGGCTCAAGGTCTCATTCGCGAAGTCGATGACTAGCGCTCTGTTGAACAGCGATACTGCCGCCTTGCGCAACTGACTGCAAAATTGCTCGTAGTCATCCTGCGTGAGGCTGCCGCCGGCTCCGTCGACTTTCGCCAGTGCACGGCTGATGAGTGAGCGTGCGCGGCCGGCAAGTTCGGATTCGAGTTGCCCGGGACTGCTGGAAAGCGGCACCGCAAGGGGTCGCTTCTTGCTACCGAGGTTCTTCCGGGCGGCCGTCCGGACGATGACGAGGACCCGCTGCGCTTCGGCAACCAGCTTCTCGGCCTCTGCTCGCAATTGACGAAGGTGCTCCGCGTCAGCTGCGGCCAATAGTGGCCCCGCCTCGTCGAACCAGGTCAGGAACGTGGCGGTGGCGTAGCGCGGACCGAAGACGCGAAGGGTAGCGCGCGCGGCCTCTGCGCGGGACAGGTGTGCCATCGCGGGCAGGCCGGCCAAGATTCGGCGGGTCGGGGTTTGTGCGCCCAGCGTCAGCGCGAGCCAGTCCCCGAGCATGTAGCCTTCCGACGGAACCATGACCGCGGCCTCAACGTCCACCTTGGTCTTGACGCCGTCTATCTCCTTCTCGTTCTTGAGCATGCACCACGCCGTGTGAGGGTGGCGGAGCCCCTCAGGCGGACGGGCGGCCGTCTTGTCACGGCTCGCGGTTCGAATATGCGTGGGGTGAACTTCTCCGCAGGTGGAGCATGAGGTGCCGTCCGCGTTCGCGCTTTCATGGAGTCGCAGGGCACGGGGCATCCACCAGAGCGCCGCGTGCGCACCCAGCTCCCTTGGCCCGATTGCCTCCTTGCTGAAGACCTTCAGGCCCGTCGTCCAGGGGAAATCCTCTTCCGCTCCACCCTCGAGGCAGTAGCGGTCGGTGTACGTGTCGCGGTCCAGTAGATTGAGGCAGATGGTCTCCCACAAGGTGGGTGCCTCGATGAGCGCGGCCAGGGCGCTTCCCCCGCGCAGGGCAACCTTGTAGCCGGAACCTCCTTGGCCCGCATGCGCCTGGTTGCCAAAGAGGGCCGCCGGGGCGCAATGTGGGCACATTGAGTCGAGTGCCGAGCGGTGAACGAAAAGGTCGGTGTTTTTGGCAACAGCGTTCGCACCGGGCCCCTCTGGTACCAGGCCACGCACAGGGATTTCTCCGCCAATAGCTTCTGGCGACTGCAGGAATCGTGCACCGTCACCAAAGATTTCAAACGCAGGCGCGGCAGTTCGAAACGCCTTGTCCAGCAATGCAAGGTCGGGGGCCCGCACCAGAGCTCGTCGCGCAATCCTGTCGTGCGGCGCCGCAAGGGTCTGGTAAACGCACACCGCCAGCTCAGTGATGAGCGCTGAGTAGTCGGCTCGGGCATGCTCCACACGAAGCGCACCGGAGGTAGGGATGTCCACCATGCGCTGCTTGGCCACAGTACCGTCTGGCAGCAGGAGGGGGACCCAAGGGTCTAAGAGTACGTTCATGCGCACAGCGGAATAGTGAAATTATGCCGCCTTGCTTGATGACGTAGGCGACGAATGCTAAAGCGTCACTCATTGTATCACAAAGGACACTGATAGCGCAATGCGCTCGAGTATAGGTTACAGCCTTAAAAGCTGAGGCCAGGCTCCACGCCGCAGCACAAGAGCCTGGCACGGGCTGTCCGTTGGCGGTCGACCGAGACTTCCAATCCCCGCGCAAGCGGGGGTGACGTGCTCATTGGCGTGAACTTGGCCATCAAGGGCGAGCTATCCCCGCTTGGGCGGGGGAGACCTCAGCAAATGCTCATCGCCCGCAGCCCGTACCGAGCTATCCCCGCTTGCGCGGGGGAGACACGCGTGAGCAAATCGAGGACGACCAATTTCACGAGCTATCCCCGCTTGCGCGGGGGAGACGTGTCCACCGGCATCGACCACTTCGAAGAGGGCGAGCTATCCCCGCTTGCGCGGGGGAGACTCAATGCAGCGCGCTTGCCAGGTGATAGCGCACGAGCTATCCCCGCTTGCGCGGGGGAGACCCCTCGGCGTCCTCGAGGCCAATCACCAGCCGCGAGCTATCCCCGCTTGCGCGGGGGAGACGTCTACGGATGTCTGGGTGGCTTCCTCGTCGGCGAGCTATCCCCGCTTGCGCGGGGGAGACGGCTCCTGGATGGCGATGCTCTCGATGGTCGACGAGCTATCCCCGCTTGCGCGGGGGAGACGAAGCCCCCTTCTTTGCATGCAACAAGCCTCGCGAGCTATCCCCGCTTGCGCGGGGGAGACAGGGGCACGATGTCGAACGCGGTGGACGCCGGCGAGCTATCCCCGCTTGCGCGGGGGAGACTACTCGACGTCTCGAGATGGAAGCAAAGACTGCGAGCTATCCCCGCTTGCGCGGGGGAGACAGCAGCTGCGCGGTACGCGCGCCCCAGCACGGCGAGCTATCCCCGCTTGCGCGGGGGAGACGCGTGCGGCTCACCTTGGTGCGAACGGATTTACGAGCTATCCCCGCTTGCGCGGGGGAGACGACGTTGCAGCGGCCGTCAGCGCCCCACAAGACGAGCTATCCCCGCTTGCGCGGGGGAGACGCGCACGCAGCACGCCAAAGCCTGACGCTGCGCGAGCTATCCCCGCTTGCGCGGGGGAGACTCTTCCCCTAACCCGTTGATTTAGCGAAACATTTTAGTTGTCACACTGTCCACCGGGGAAAACCACCTCCGCTAGACCTGCTAAATCCATAATGGACTCAGGGACCTCGTCTGTGCTCAACCGAGGGAAATCCACCAGCTGCAGCCCATCGACTTCGACCGCCCGGCGCCGATTCACGCCTACCGTCCGGAACGAGACGCCGCAAACCTCAGTTTGGTCTGGCCACACAATCAGGGCGTCGCCATCCTCGATGTTGCCGCAAGTCAACGCCCATAGTTCTTCACGCAGTTTCTGTGTCGCGTGCCCGGTATAGACGCCAGCCCGCACCTCAAGCAGTATCGTTGATAGCCGGCCTCTTAAGCGAGGTGGCGCACCAGTCAGGACGAGGACGAGCATCATGCGGTCGACTCTTCGAACAGGCCTTTGAGGTCATCCACGACCCGCGCAACAAATCGCGTTTGCTTAAAGTGGTCACGCAGGTGCCGCCTTACTTGAGTCTCCACCGCGAATGCCGAGCTCCCCGCGGCAGCCCTGAACGCAAGAGGTGCGCAAATCTCCAACTTATAGAGGTCTGCAATGTCGTATACAAAACTTTTGGCCCCTCCGTCGTGGACAAACCCTATCGTGGGCTGTATCCGCAGGCGAGAATAACAGCCACCGCATTCGCTGCGGACAGGGCCCGGTTGACGCTATCGGCAGCGTCCCACTCTCCTTGCTCGTAGGTTCGGCCTTTCCAGTCCACTCCGAACTGTCGAGCCAGCAATTTGTAGGACTCGCGGACCCGCACCCCCTCGATGCCTCGAAGTTGCTCAATACTGCGTCGGGCCGGAATCGCCTCGCCGAACCTAATCTCGAACATCTTGCGGGCCACCTGAAGCCTCCGGGCTTCGTCGGCATATGCCAAGACCTGCACTTTAAGGTTGGTAGGGTTTCCGTCGGAAGGGCGCCCGACAGAGTATGTACGGCACGCTTGCTCGCCAACGAAGCAAATGAGAGTGTGACACTGGGCCGCGAGCTGGAAGGCAGCGTGGGTCACGCTCGTCCCGGGCTCAAGAAACAAGACATTGAAAGCAGCCACTGGCATCTGCACGCGAGTTCCATTCGCATCCTCCAGTACAAATGCGCCGTCCTTGACGTCAAGGCGGCCGTAGCTCAGGAAAATGAAGGGTATCCGTTCCTTCTGAAGGCGATAGATAGGCTTTAGCGGGGCGTTCATACCCAGGTGTAGCGCTGCGTTACCACCAGGTCTTCTGCTGACGCGGAGAGCAAATATCCCGCCGAATGAGGGCGCCTTGACGTGACCCGGCGATTCCCGCTTGCGAGCACGACGGCAATCGTTTCGAGTGTCCCCGCTTGCGCCGGGGGGACATGCCCCATCCAGAACATTTCCTGTGGGCGAGCGAGCTGTCCCCGCTTGCGGGGGAGACCCATGGTTCTCGCCACTGCACGAGCAATCGCACGAACTACCCCCGCTCGCGCGGGAGAGACTCTGATGCGCGGCCGGACGTTCTGGTGGGGGGGCGAGCTATCCCCGCTCGCGCGGGGCCGACGACGCAAATGAGAGCGACTACTTGCTGCTTCCCGAGATATCCCCGCTTGCGCGGGGGAGACGAGGGCGGCGGCGTGCACGACGTCCTACAGAACGAGCTATGCCCGCTTGCGCGGAGGGGACGCAGGAGACAAGCAAATGGCAGCCCTCAAGTCCGAGATATCCCCGCTTGCGCAGGGAGACGCCTGATACTGCTCGCGCTCGCGGTTCCAGCCTGAGCTATCCCCGCGTGCGCGGGGAAGTCTCAACGCCACCGCAAGTGATGATGCGACAACCCGAGCTATCCCCGCGTAGGCGGGGGAGACCGGTCACCCCGAAAGAGGACGGCATCGCAGACCGAGCTATCCCCGCTAGCGCGGGGGGGGGGGAGCCGTTCGGTGCGATATCAGTGAACGAGACCGGCCGAGCTATCCCCGCTTGCGCTGGTGGGGGGGGAGCCGGCTTGCGGCCTCCGTATCCGGTGCGCATCATCCCGCTTGTGCGGGATAAACGATGGCGACGGTTGGCATCGGTCCGATGCTCCTGAGCTATCCCCGCTTGCGCGGGGAGAGACGCACGCGTCGTTCGACACCCGAAACTACGGCGAGCTATCCCCGCTTGCGCGGTCAACGTCTTTCGCACCTGCATTTTTTAGCCACCGGCTTTATCCGTTCATTGGCGCACGTACGTGCGCCGCGGCTCTCATCTCCGCCGCTGTGGTGGGCCCACCGAAAACCCACGGGTCCGACTGTAGCGGACCAATCGCTCCTTGCTCGCATGGTCGACCGCCAACATCTCCCACTCACCCGAGCCGGCTGCGCCCATCCTCAACTTTGCGTGCCCGGTGTCGTCGACCTCGAGAGCAAGTAGGCTTGCTCGTAGGCTTAGGCGGGACAACTCCATGCTGCCAAACAAGGGGGCGCCGCCTTGGTCGCAAAGCACTACCCGGACCGACTTCTCCCCCAGCCGGGTCACTGCTTGCTCAGGCGCCACGTCTGCAATCAACTGGGAGTAGCCCACGGTCAGATTCAGTCGAACGTTTTTAGCCGCTCGCTTGGCTGCTTCAATCTTCCCTTCTGACCGCTCTTCCGCAAACGCCAGAAATGCTGGCGCCTCGGCCTCTTCGTCGTACGCGAACTCGACGGCTTCCCGAACGCCTGCGGGAATCTGCAAGCCACCGCGCTCCTCAACCAACTGTGCCGTGCGAAAGAGCACCACAGGAAGGGGATAGACGAACATCGTGTTCGCAGGGAGCTCCGCAAGGAAGTCGACATTGCCGTGAGTCTCGGGCGCGACTACGTACACCAGGCCTTCCCCGCGCGCATCGTCGCCTGCCATCGCCATCTTCCCGTCGGCGTCCCGAACGTGCCGGCGCCAGCGGCCGATACGCTGCAGCAAGGCGTCGATTGGGGCCAAGTCGGTGATGAGCTCGTCGAAGTCCACGTCGAGTGACTGCTCCGCCACCTGGGTAGCGATGACCAGCTGTCCTTTGCGAGTAGCGGATGTCGAGCGCTTGCCGAACTGCTCCAGCAGGTTGCGGTCATTTTCCGAGCGATGCTTGCCGACAAACTTCGCGTGCGCCAGCTGCACCTGGCCTGGCAACAGGGCGAAGAACGTGTCGAAGTCCGCCTGGGCACGGCCGACTGTGTTGCGCAGCAAGAGAACACACTTGCCTGCTGCAAGTAGCCTCAGGACGAGGGCTTCGGTTGCGCTATCCCCGATTCGCTGAATGCGGGTGAACCTGCTCACACGTCGTGCGGCAATCGGCGTCTCAACCATGCCGCCCGAAGAGGCGACAGTGGCAAGAGGGTAGTCGGTGGAGACAGGGACGGCCTGCGCGCCAGTCCAACGGGCGCCCTTCCGAAAGGCAGCGACAAGGGCGGCCTTGTGCTTCCGCGGTAGCGTTGCCGACAGCAGGATGGCGCTACCGCCGCGCATGGCATGTGCCTCGAGCGCTGTTTCAAGAAGCTTGAGCATGTAGGCGTCGCATGCGTGAGCCTCGTCAACAACCAGGACCTTTTGCCCGATGCCCAGTTGCCGTAAGCAAAAGTGCTTCACCGGCAGGATAGACAGCGCGACCTGGTCGATGGTGCACACCCCGACGTCCGAAAGCAGGGCAGTCTTGCTGCTGTCCTGGGCCCAGCTGTCGAGGTCGGCACAAATCGACCCAGCTTCGAGATGCTCCGAGCGCAGCCGCGCCAGCGACAGAGACGCACTTCCGTGTGCCAGCGAGAACGACGGAACTCCGCCTTCTGCCTCAAAAAACATGTTGGCCAAAGGCAGCAGCCGCCCGCAAAGAGCATCGGCGGTGGCCTGTGTCGGTAGGCTGACGAGCACCCCGGTGCCTCTTCCGGCCTGAAGCAGCCGCGAAGCAAGGGTCAGCGCGGCCTCGGTCTTGCCGGCACCGGTCTCATCCTCCAGGATGAACAGGGAAGGGCCGGCGCGGTCCAACTCGACGCTATCAGCAAATCGCTGTAGCGGTGTGGCACTCGCCGTGAACGCAGGGAATAGGTGCGAGAGCCCGGCTTTGGCGCTTGGGCGCTTTTCCGCCAGGCTGAGCTCAACCAGCGCGGTACGCGCTTGGTCTTGTGCCTCGACGAAATAGCACTTCAAGGACATCGTCGGTGCTCGATAGGGAAAGAACCTCTGCATGGAGCCGACCCAGTCGCAGAGGGTCAGCACGCCGGCGAGCAAGGATGACGCCTGGCGGTAGCCGCCTCCGTCCCAAAGGTCGACGAAACTGTCGAGCCCCAATACGTCGGCAACGGCATCAAGGTAGGCGTGGGCTGCCGCAGTCGTGCGCTTCCCCACCCCTGTCGAGTTTGAGAGGTCAACTGGCCTGCCGTGGTGCCCGCAAGAAGCGTTCAGAAGGGGCTCTAGCGCTAATTCCGCGTCTTCGAGGGAATCGGGGTACCACCGGGCCGACACCCAGTCGAGTAAGGTGGAAATGCCGGCCTGGGAGTGGTGCTGTGCAGCTTGAGAGGGAACCGGTTGGTCCGGCTGCAGCTGAGCAAACAGCTCCTCGACCTTCGCTTGAAACGGGCCGAACTTGCCAACATCATGGCTGCCTGCCAGGAACATGGCCACCTTGATTGCAGCGTCCTCGGCCATCCCCAGGAGTCGAGCCAGCGTCGAGCTGAGCGAAGGATTGACCCGCAGGTACTCGCCAACGACCGCAGCGACGTCCAAGCTGTGATACGCAAGGGGGTGCCAAGCGACAGTTGTGCCGGGCAATGGGTGCGCCTTGCCCCAATAGGTTAGAAAATCTGCAGTCAAACGAAGCTCCTGGTGGAGCTCCGTCTAGAGTGAGTATTTAGCGGTCTAAACTGATTGCGCGCCCAGGTGCGGCTTGGGCCGTCCTAAAACGCCGGAACGGCGACAAACGTCGTTCGCTGGCGCGGCCGAGCCAACACTTCGAATACAGTTTGGAGATGGACAACCTCCCGAAAAGAATCATCACTAGTCGCGAGAGGCTCGGAATGACGCAGAAGGAGCTAGCTGCCCTCGTGGGCGTCACGCTGCAGGCCGTGCGCAAGATGGAGTCAGACGCCGGCGGGGTATCAGCAGTCAATGCATTTGCAGTGGCAGACGCCCTTCAGGTGAGTGCGCGCTGGCTCGTTACTGGCGTTGACGCAGCAGGAGAGCCTCCTAAAGTCCCCCCAAGCTCGAGCGCATCGCGATGCACCTGGCCGCACTGCCAGAGAATCGCTTGGACGCCTTGGCGACGGTGATAGGCATCAAGCTATAAGCCCGAACGTCCCGGAACCCGACACCCAGGGGCGTTGAGTTGGGCGGGCTATGCCCAAGCACATCCCCGCTCTCGCGGGGCAGACAAGCTCATCGTAGAGCTGCAGGACGAGCACTACGAGCTATCCCTGCTTACGCTGGAGGAACGTTGCGGCTATGAACTCCGTTGGGTGATGGCACGAGGTATCCCCGCCGACGCGGGAGGTGCCCTCAATACGCCGAGCTGCGGTGCCTCTCGAACGAGCTATCCCCGCTTACGCGGGGCTTCTCCGAATGCGTTCCCCAACATCGCGGATTGCGCTCGAGCTATTCCCGCGGGTGCGGATGTCCCTATCGATATAGCTCAGCGGTTTAGCCGTGGCATTGAGAAATCAATGGAAGTCCCTGGAAGTGGTTCGCAGTCGACCAAGTAATGGTGTCAGGTCCTTCAACCGCTCTGCGACTAGGCTCCGGAGCTCACCTTCGCGCTGCCAAGTGCCCTTGACGGCAAGTAGTCGGGCGTTCAGCAGCTCCTGCCTCTGCGCCTCCTTGATGCTGCGCCAGGCAATCACCTGCACCACGCCGGTCTCATCCTCGAGCGATACGAAGATGACGCCGTTCGCCGTCTCAGGCTGCTGCCGCAGAGTGACCAGTCCGCAATAGCGCACCTCCGCCCCGTTCTCAACGTCCTGCAGGTCGGCGGCCGTGGCCAGCCCCCGTTTTGCGAGCAACGGTCGAAGCAGCGCGAGTGGATGGCTGCGCAACGTCAAGCCCGTCGCAGCGTAGTCGAACATCACCTCTTCACCCTCGGGCGCCGGCGCCAGCTCCAGGACGTCTTCGTCGACGCGCGCCTCCTGCAGGAGCTCGGGCACAGAGCGGAGAGCCGCGGCGTCCCAGACCGCGACCCGCCGGTGGCCGCTCAGCGACATCAAGGCATCTGCGCTTGCGAGCAACTTCATCTCAGCCAGCTCGAGCCGCGCCCTCCTGGCAAGGTCCTCAGCATTGTCGAACGGCCCTCGCGCGCGTTCATCGACGATGCGCTGCGCGGATTCCCACCGCAGCCCTGCGAGAAGCCGAAGTCCAAGTCGCACCGCCGGCGCATGCGGGAGGTCTTCAAGCGTGCAGTCCAGGTTGCTGTGCATGACGTCGGGCGGCCGGACGACGACTCCATGCCGCTTGGCATCCTGTACCAGTTGGCTTGGGCTGTAAAACCCCAATGGCTGGGAGTTCAGCATTGCGGTCAGGAACTCTGCCGGGTGGTGCCGTTTAATCCACGAGCTCGCATAGACGAGGAGGGCGAACGACGCCGCGTGGCTTTCGGGAAATCCGTACTCGCTAAAGCCCTTGATTTGCTCGAAAATCTGCTCGGCGAACGCCTTTTCATAGCCCCGCGTCGTCATGCCCTCGACGATTTTGGAATGGTACTTTTCCAGACCGCCTTTGCGCTTCCAGGCAGCCATTGCTCGGCGGAGCCCGTCCGCCTCCCCGGCGGTGAACCCCGCGGCAAGCATCGCAATCTGCATTACTTGCTCCTGAAATACGGGCACGCCCAACGTGCGGCCAAGCGCCTCCTTGAGCGCTTCACTTGGATACGTCACGGGCTCGAGCCCCTGCCGACGCCGCAGATACGGGTGCACCATTCCGCCGACGATGGGCCCGGGGCGCACGAGCGCGACTTCGACCACCAAGTCGTAGAAACACCGAGGCTTCAACCGCGGCAGCATGCTCATCTGCGCGCGGCTCTCAATTTGGAAGACTCCGACGGTGTCCGCGCGCGAAATCATCTCGTACGTCTCGGGGTCCTCCGCCGGGATGTCCTGCATCGCGAATACGAACCCCTTACGCTGACCGATGAAATCCAGGCATTTGCGGATGGCGGTCAGCATGCCCAGAGCCAGGCAGTCGACCTTGAGAAACCCCAAAGCGTCAAGGTCATCCTTGTCCCACTCCAGGACCGTTCGGTCCTTCATCGAGGCGTTCTCGATTGGAATCAGCCGAGACAACGCCGTCCTTGTGAGCACGAACCCGCCGGTGTGCTGGCTGAGGTGCCTTGGGAACCCTAGCAGTTGCCCTGTAAGCAACATCAGCTGGCGCACCTTCAGGTCATCAAGCGACAGGCCTAGTTCCACTAAACGCTCCGGCATGACCGCCTTGCCGTCAAACCACTGATGATTCTTGGCAAGCTGGTCTACCACCTCAAGGTCAAATCCCAGCGCCTTGCCCACGTCCCTCACCGCACTCTTGGGCCGATAGCTGGTCACCACACCGGTGATGGCGGCACGGTCGCGTCCGTAACGCCGGTACAGGTACTGGAGAACTTCTTCTCTACGCTCGTGCTCAAAATCGATGTCGATATCCGGCGGCTCATTCCTTTCCTTGGAAATGAAACGCTCAAAAAGGACGCTCATGCGCGCTGGGTCGACCTCAGTGACGCCCACGCAATAGCAGACGACGGAATTGGCGGCACTCCCGCGCCCTTGGCACAGGATGTTGCGAGACCTCGCGAACTGGACGATGTCAGCGACGGTCAAGAAGTAATGCTCGTACCGGAGCTCCTGAATCAATGTCAGCTCGTGCTCAATCTGTAGCTGGACCTTCGCCGGCACCCCTTCTGGCCACCGTCGGCCGGCGCCCTCGTAGGTCAGGCGCCGCAAATAGGAGGAGGGCGTCTCCCCGTCCGGCACCACTTCGTCGGGGTACTGGTATCGAAGCTCCTCGAGGCTGAATTGGCAGCGCGCGGCCACGTTGAGCGTCTCTGCAAGCAAATCCTCCGGGTAGGTTTGCGCCAGCCGAAGACGCGTTCTTAGGTGCCGCTCTGCGTTTGGCTGAAGGTCGAGGCCGCACTCCGTCAGCGGGCGGCCAACTCGCGTAGCGGTCAGTACGTCCTGGAGTGGTTTCCTGGAGCGAACATGAAAATGAACGTCGCCGGCGGCTACCAAGGGAATTGCCGTCAGCTCGCTCACCTGGCGGAGTCGGTACAACCACATCTCGTCGTCGATGAGGCGCAGAAGGTCGACGCCGAACCAGCAACGCCCCCGGAACTCTGACAGGAGCCAGCGTCCTGTTGTCTCCAGCTGTTCCGGGGTCGACATCCGCTTCGGGCAGGCGACGACGACGCAGTCCTCAAGGGCCGCGGCGGTCAGGTCTGCGAACTGCAGTTCGTATTTTCCCTTCTCTGAGCCACGCCGAAGCTTGGTGATGAATTCACAAAGGTTCCCGTACCCGTTCAGGTTGCACGCAAGGACGAGCAACGTGAAGGGGTGGCCGCAAGCAACCTGGACCTGGGTTCCGACCAGAAGCTTGAGGCCGTGCTCCTTGGCAGCAACGTGCGCGCGCACGATGCCCGCCAGGCTGCACTCGTCAGCGATTGCGAGAGCGGAATAGCCAAGCTGCGAAGCGCGCTCCACCAGCTCCTCCGGTTGGCTGGCGCCGCGCAGGTAGGTGTGATTGGAGACGCAGCGCAGCTCGGCGTAAGCGGGAAGGGCGGACATTGCCGGCGGCCAGGATACTGGATGGCCGTACAGTATCGCACAGCTTGCAGGCCTGCGGCATCGGACCGGGACCGCGCCTGCGCGGCCTGCACGGGCGGTTCGACGGGCGCGATGGCGGCAATCAGATTGGGCCATATCGGGCCTGAGAAAAACCAGGTGGCGCCGGCGCCACTACGGTGCGGCTAAATCTAAAATGCTTGCATCTGATACTGATGGTGCTCGTTCAAGCACTGTCGTACAATAACCCCAAGCGCCGCAACCGCAGCGCATTAAATTCAATGTAGTTTCGAGGACCCAATGCCCGCCACCGCCAACCAGGTCGATGCAACCTCCCGCAAGCGTAAGCTTGACCTCGCCGACCGCCTAGAGCTGGGCGCGCGTCTGCGAAAGCTGCGCGAAGCGACTGGCAAAACCACGCTCGAAATTGCCGAGGAGGTCTTGGGCTATCAGGGCAGCCATGCCGCTGTTTCCCGCCTCGAGCGAGGCGTCTTCTCCGTTGTCAACCTCGACCACCTCGACAAGCTCGCGTCCCGCTACGCCACGGACTCGGCCACTCTGCTCAAGGGCACTGGCGATGTCGAAACCGCGGCACTGCCTGAGGTCACAGGGGAATGGTCCTTCGACGACATCGCGCCTGGTATCCATTTCCGCCTGCGAGACCTTCGGCAAGCGCTCGGCCTTTCCAGGGCGCAGATGGCGACGCGCCTCGGCCACAGCACCGCGACAGTCCTGAAGGGGTGGGAAGAGCGCCTCGCCACCCCTCGTCCCGACACGATTCTCCGTATTGCCACCGAGTTCGGCGTTTCGGGTAGTTGGCTCATTCTTGGCGCCAAGGGAAAGGCCCCGCGGCCGACTCAATCGATGCGCCTGCGCGCACTTCGTCATGCTTCCGACGTCTCCCGCAACCAGCTTGCGATGAAGGTCGAGCCGCTCGATTTTCAGGGACTGCGCACTGCTATCAGCCACGCAGAATCCGGCGTGCGCGGCTTGCCGAGCGACCGCCTGCAGAGCATTGCAAAGGCCTTTGACGTGCCGGCTGACTGGCTTGACCCCGAAGGCCTGCGCTACGCGCCAGCTACCCCCATTGACGCCCCGGCGCAATCCGAAGCGGACTACCTCGCGGGCCTGCCTGCCACGGTCAGAAGTCTTGTCAACAATCTCGTTGCCATGTTCACAACCGGCTTGCTCGACAGTGGCGACGTCGCCTCTGTCAACAAGGAGCTGTCGCGTCGTGCCTGGAAGCGCGCAACGCCCTCAACGGCGCCAGTCAGCGGCGCGCAAGTCGGGGACGTGCGGCGCTCCCGCATCGTGACCGCCTAAGGCCCCTACCGACTTCAGGCACAGGCGGCCACCGACCTCCGGAAGGCCCAAGGTCGCCGCAACGGCCCCTAACACCCTGTGGGGCGAGGTCTTGGCACCGCGCGCTTCAGTACCGCCGCCAACTCCTCGCCAAGAGCTCGTCGCGCGTGCGCAGGCCGCCCCGAACGAGGGACGCGGCTGTGCCCTCTCTGCGCGCCGCGGATGGGCCTGAAAAGAAGGGGCCTAAAACCCCGCACTAGACGGTCCCTGGCTATAGGCCCAAAGCCCCCGGAATCCGTCAGGGGGCCGCTGTCCGAACTGTCTAGAAAAATGCGTCCGTCCTTCAAGCGCTTCGTCTGCGCGCTCCTCAGTGCAACCATTGTCCTCCAGCCCGCGCTCAGCGCAGCCGCGTCCGATTTCCGGTATCGCATTCCAATCGACATCAAGCTGACGGGCCAGGCTGACCTGGAGATTCAGCCCGAGCTCACCGATTTTGGGGACGTGGCTCGCACCCAAATGCGGACCTTGCCCGTCAAGGTCGTCAACCACGGGGGCGGCGCCGCCACGGACGTGACCGCGGTCGCCACGGCTCCTTTCGCCGTGGAGAAGACCTGCTCAACCGTGCCGGCACATGGCGAGTGCACCATGCTGGTCAGCTTCATGCCACAAGAGGCCGGCCCACAATTCGGAAGCCTGGTGCTCCAGGGCTCGAACAGCCGCGCCGAGGGCTCTCTCATCGGCAACGCCGTACGTCTCCTCACGGACCTAGAAATCTCGGAAAACGGCTGGAACTTCGGCACCTGGAAGCTCGGCACGACGAGCACGGTCAAGCAGCTTGCAGTCAAGAACGTCGGGAATGTCCCTGCCATCATCAGCCAGATGTACTTCCTGGACGGGGGTTCCGACTTCAAGGTGAGCCACAACTGCAGCACCAGCCTCAGCCCAGGCGCCGCATGTATTGTTGCCGTGAACTTCATACCGACCGCCATGGGGCAGCGCGTGGGCGCGCTCCGCGTGAAGAGTGGGGACGGCAGCATCCGTGACGTTGGGATGCTCGGCTTCGGCGGCGACCACACGGACCCCAGCGAAGGTGCCGTGGACGGCCGCTTGTCAGCCCCCGACTCCGTCTCGCTTGGCGACGTCGTTGTCGGTGAAGCGCCGGCGACGAAGACCATCACCTTGGCCAACGCCGGAACCAAGGAGCTCACGCTGGGTTCGCCCACCTTGGGTGGCCCAGACGCGGCTTTGTTTTCGTCCAGCTCGACCTGCGGGGCAACTCTTCCCGCGTACGCTACCTGCCAGCTCGCCCTCGCGTTCTCGCCTGCCGTGGTCGGAACATTCAGCGCTCAACTGGCCATCCCGACGGGCGCCGGACAGACCACGCTCACCAAAACTGTCGCTTTGTCTGGCAAGGGCGTCTCGTCTGCCGCCAAGGGCCAACTCAGCACGAACATGTCCGAGGTCGACTTCGGCACGACAACGCTCGGCACAGCGGTGAGCCGCGTCGTGCGCGTGACGAATGCTGGTCCGGACGTCGCGGAGGTCACGCACACGTACGCGACGAACTCGGCGAACTTTGTGGTCACGACCGGCTGCACCGCGCCGCTGGCAGCCGGGGAATACTGCGACCTGACCGTGCAATACACGGCCAGCTCCGTGGAACGGTCCATCGGCGACCTGGTCATCGCCTCCCAGGCCGGGCAGAACCTGCTCGTTCACCTCAAAGGGCATGTGCCTGCACCCGTGCTGGAAGTTGCCCCCGGCTCACTCCAGTTCGAGGCGATGTCGCAGGGGGACACCTCCAACTATCAAGAGGTGACGGTGACGAACGTCGGCTCCGCGCCGCTCGAGGTCACGAACGTCGGCCTCGCCAGCACGGTGGAGTTCAACCAGGAAAACAGTTGCGGGTCGCCGTTAGCCCCTGGCGCATCCTGCGCGGTGCGCGTGCAGTTCACGCCAAACGGGAGTGGCACTCGAGAAACCGAGCTGCTCGTTGTTTCGAATGACCCGGTGAATCCGGCCGCCTCCGTGTCCCTCAGAGGCGTTGGCCTTAGCAGCGAGTTGCAATTCACTCCGTCGCGGCTCGCGTTCGGCTCGGTTTCGATGGGTTCGTCCTCCGCGCCCGAGGACATCACCATCTCCAGCGTGGGAGCCGGCAATGCGCTCATTTCTGGCGTGAACATCCAGGGCTCAGGGTTCTCTCAGGTGAACACGTGTGGCGTAAAACTGCCGAAGGGCGAGAGTTGCACCGTAACCGTGACATACACCCCCACCGCAGCGGCCAGCGAAACTGGTTACCTTCGCGTCTACTCGCCTCAGGGAGTCCAGATGGCTTCCCTGAGCGGGGAGGGGTTGACGGCCGACCAGGCGTTGGTCGTCGACAAGCGGTACCTCAACTTCGGGTCCTTCGAAGTCGGCCAAGGCTCCAGCGCTGATATCCAGGTGTCGAATTCCGGCAGCGAAGCGCTCTCACTCAACGCGCCAAGCTTGAGTGGCGCCGATGCAGCCGCTTTCACGACGTCGACGACCTGTGGCGCGACGCTCGCCTCCTCTGAGAGCTGTGTTGTCAGCGTCGCCTTTTCCGCACAGGCCCTGAAGCCGCATGCTGCGGCATTGACCGTAGCGACGGCCGGCGGCGTCCAGCGCGAGGTCCTGCTCTACGGGAAGGGGGTCGACCATGTGCCCGCGGCCGTGCTGACTGCCTCGCCCAACCCGCTCTCCTTCGGAGCAGCAACGCCGGCCAGCCCTGCTACTGCGGCACTGCGCATCTCCAACGCCGGGCCTGAAGCAGTATCGCTGGTCTCCGTGGACTCCACGGACCCGACAAACTTCACGTCAAGCGAGACCGATTGTCGGGAGCCAATCGCCGCGGGCACCCACTGCGACCTTCCCGTACGATTCCTTGCGGGCAAAGACGGCCTGGTAACGGCACAGCTCAACCTGCGCGCCGAGAATCAGCAGCCCCTTGCCGTTGCCCTGACGGGCCAGGGGCCGACGCCGCGCATCTCGGTCGCCCCCACGGCGCTGGACTTTGGGAGCGTGGACTTCCTCGCCACGGCCCCGCAGCAGACCGTGACCGTCCAAAACACCGGCAACGCTCGCCTGGCCCTGAGTGGTGTCGGCATCAGCGGTGCCTTCACCCAGTCGAACACGTGCGGCCCGGAGCTGGCCCCGTCCGCGACCTGCGAAATCCAAGTGGGATTCAACCCCGTCAGCGGAGGAGCACAAGCGGGCACGTTGGTGATTTCGTCGAACGACCCGACGATGCCCACCTATTCGGTGGCGCTCGCGGGTCTCAGCTTGCTCGGCAGCGTCGCCGCGACGCCCACCGAGCTGGCCTTTGGCCAAGTTGCGATGGGCGAGCACGCCGCGCAGGTCGTGTCGATTTACAACCCGGGCCCGGGTGGCGTGGGAATCTCCAGCATCGCCCTGGACGGACTGAACAAAACCGCTTTTTCGTTCACCAGCGACTGCGGCCCTCAACTTGGCAAAGACAAGGCCTGCTCGGTCACGGTGCGTTTCTCGCCGCAGGCAAGCGGTGCTCACGAGGCAGCCCTCGCGGTGGTGCCACAGACCGGCAATCGGCTGACGATTCCTCTGACAGGCAACGGTCCGACCGCCCGTGCATCGGTTGACTCGAACAGCCTCGCGTTCGGCTCGGTCGTGGTTGGCGAAAGCTCCGCTGCCCAGACCGTCATGCTGACAAACGAGAGCACCGGCCCTCTGAACGTCTACGACATCTCGATGGCTACTGGCGCAGAGAGCTTCGGCGTCTCGTCCGACTGCGTCTCTCCCCTGGCAACAGGTCAATCCTGTCCACTGTACGTGTCCTTCACGCCGGCGTCTGGCGGTGCATTGACGGGCGCGCTCCGCCTGAAGACGGCGAATTCCGGCGGCCCGCTGGATGTCGCGCTGACCGGTACAGGCCTGCTGCCGCAGGCCGCACTGAGCCAACCGAGCGTCGACTTCGGCACGGTCTACGTCGGCGGAACCGCTGAGAGCGTGGTGCAGGTGAAGAACACCGGAGCCTACCCGGTCAAGGTCAACTCCATCGGTATCCCCGACAACACCTGGTTTCAGCAAAACAACGCATGCAGCCAGCCCCTGCGAGCGGGAGAGGCCTGCGACATCGCGCTCAATGTCTTTCCGACCACCGCTGGCCCTCAATCGAGCACGCTGACTGTCCTGACCACCGCAGGGACGCTGACGGCGACGCTCGGCGCCACGGGCCAAGGGGTCAAGCTCACGCGCGTGACGCCCTCGATTGCCGACAGCAACGGCGGCACTCTCGTTTCCGTCCTGGGTGCAGGCTTCACCGCCGCGACAAGGATATTCTTTGGCGACGTTGCTGCATCCACCATCCAGGTACGTGGCAGCACGCAGCTGGACGTCGTGGCCCCTGCCCACGCGACTGGCGTGGTCGACGTCACGATGACGAACGACGCGGGCCTCACCGCAACGCTGCCGCAGGCCCTGCGATACGCCGGTGCCCCTGTCATCGCGAGCACAACTCCTGCAACCGGCTCCGTCGCCGGCGGCTGGCCCACCCTCCTGCAGGGCCGAGATTTCGCCGAGGGCATGAAGGTCCTGGTCGACGGGCAAGCCGCTCAAGTGACGTCCGTCTCGGCAGACGGCTCGAGCGCAACAGTCGTCGTGCCGGCGCGGCTCTCCCCGGAGGCAGGCACTGTCGACGTGGTCGCCACCACCGCCGTCGGCAACGGGACGCTCTCCAAGGGGCTGGCCTATGTCCTGCCACAAGGCAAGCTTAAGCTCCTGGGCCAGGGCGCATTTGGCAACATCGCAGTTGGCGCAACCTATGGCCGCATCTTCACATTGACCAATACAGGAGACCTGCCGACGCAGCTGGTGGGCCTCTCCCCCGAACCGAGCGGAACGTTCTCCATTGGCACCAACGGGACCTGCCCAACGGCACTTCCCGCCCCACTCGCGGTCGGTGCAAGTTGCACGGTCGAGGTGCTTGCCTCCAATGCCGCGCAAGGCACGGTCGCCGGCACCCTCACCGCCTCCACGGGTGGGCCTACGGGCACCCAGGTCTCCGTCAGCCTGTCTGCCTCCTTCGTGCAGGCTGACTACGCGCTCTCTGGCACGGCAGGGTCCATGGCCCTCGTCAGCGGCAACTATCCGACCATCATCGCAATGAGCGAAGAGGGTGGCGCGAATGGAACGCAGCAGAAAATCATCTACCTCAACAACGTCCTGAAGGCCGCAGGCACGCGCATTGACGCGGCTACCGTGACCATCACCGGCGCGGATGCGGGGCAGTTCGCTATCACCGAGGTCCGCAAGTCGAGCAACAGCGGCTCGTACAGCTCGAGCGGGGCAAGCATCTCGGGCGACCGCCTCACGGCCACCGGTGCCACGGTTGACGCGGGTTCGGGCACGTACCCGCACCTCGGCGTTGTGGTGACCTTTGCCCCCAAGGCGAAGGGCACGTTCAATGCTCAGTTGAACATTGACTACAACGGGGGGAGCCGAGCACAGCTGCCACTATTCGGCGTGGCCGAATACTTCAGCTACGCCGCGCTCTCTGGCACGGCGTCCGCAAATCCTGTGGTCGCACCCAATGGTGACTTCGGCACGCTGACGTTCAACGACGGCGCAGGGCTCACGTCCGATGCGCTCAAGCGCAAGTTCTTCCTGGTCAGCACTTCCAATGCTGGGAAGCGTCTGCAAGCAACACATCTTTCAATCATCGGCGCCGACGCCGCGAGTTTTGCCATCACCGGGTACTCCTATCGGGCTACCGCCGACGGCACGCTCCCGGCCCAGGACGTTCGCCCCGCGAACATGCGCCAAGGGTCCGTCGCGGAGGCTCTCCTAGTCGAAATTGCCTTCTCGCCCATGCGCGCAGGAGCCCAGGAGGCGCAGCTTGTTGTGGAGCACAACGGCGACAACGCGCAGCCAGCCGTCGTGAACTTGACAGGCACCGGCGCGTATGACGTCTCCGTTCAGGCCTCGGGCGGTCCATTCATCGCGGACATTCCGCCATTCCCTGTCACGGGCGTGGGCGCGAGTTCGACCCTGGACACCTACGTCCGCAACACCGGCACCTTCGGTCAGGTCACCTGGAAGTCGATTCAAATCGTCGGCTCGCAGGCCTTCTCGGTCAAAGGGGTGAGTCTCACGAACACGGGTAGCACGAGCTCAAGCGCGTTGCAGGCGCAACCGGCCTCGACGCGCTACGTGAACATGAATCTCGTGGGCGCTGACGCCCGCACGATGGGTCTGTCCGACCTGCGTGCCCTGCTCGCGTTCTCTCCCACGACCACCGGGGTGCAAACGGCAACGGTAACGGTGTTTCATGATGGCCCCGGCGGAAAGACCACTTACACCCTGACGGGTGAAGGTCGCCGTGCAGCGGCAGCCCTCTCCTCGACGGCCGCCGCGCCCTATGTGCCCGCCAGCGGCGACCTTGGCGTTGCTGGGTTCAACGCCCCCGGTGATGCGAGCAACGGTTCCGTCTCGAAGACCCTGAATGTGGTAAATTGGAACACGCTGGGGCTGCTCAGGGTGACGCGTCTGCGCATTACGGGCGCCGATGCGTCCGCATTCGCCATCGAGTCGTACCCGAATCAGCCGGGGGGCTACGTCCCATCGCCCGATGTCTCCCCGGCCGCAATGGTCCAGGGCACCGCTTCGGCTTCTCTGCCGTTCAAGGTCAAGTTCTTCCCCGTCAAGCTCGGGGCGCACGAGGCAAAGCTCGAGGTCTACCACGACGGAATGAATATCTCGCCCGTTGTGCTGCCCTTGTCTGGCACGGCCTCGCGTGATGTGATGCTCGCCGTGTCCGAGGGCACGAGCGCGACCATCGTTGAGCCAACGCCGTTTGCCGACACCCTTGTTGGCAACACCTCGAACGAAAGGTCGTTCTACCTCCGGGCAACGGGTTCCGCGGGTGCCGTGACCTACACAGGTGCCTCAATCGAGGGGACAACGGACATTGCACTCACCGGTTCCGGCCTGGTCCGCCAAGGCGGAACGGCTGCCGTTGCATCGGCGTTCTACAGCCGGGTCGCCAGTGCCGAATTCAACTACGTGGGCGCGAACGTCGCTCCTACTGGCGGCTACACGGACCTAGTCTTGAAGTTCACCTTCCAGCCGTCCAGCCTTAGCCAGCAAGTGGCAAAGGTAACGGTGACCCACAACGGGCCTGGCGGCAAGACGACGTTCTTGTTGACCGGCAATGGCGTGCAGCCCATTGCGGCCCTCTCAGCGGCCAGCGCCCTGGCGGCCAATCCCGCGCCACCAATTTCTGACTTTGGCGTGGTGTCGTACAACGCGAGCAATCCGTCACCCACCCCCACCACTCTGACGAACTACGTGGTGAACACCGCCGGCGTCGGTAGCCTGCGGGTGAACCGCATGGTCATCACCGGCCCCGATGCGAGCAGCTTCCAGTTCACGAGTTGGACAGGCCAGGGGACGGCTCCGGCTGCGAACGACGTAACCCCGATAGGCATGGTCCAGACCACCAGCACAGGGCCTCACTTCAAGGTGACGTTCCTCCCTGCACACATGGGCGTGCACACCGCGCAGGTCGCCATTTACCACAACGGGGGCAACACGAATCCCCTGGTCCTGCCAATTTCCGGCACGGCGGCGAGCGATGTTAACGTCACGGTGAGCGACCTCGCCACTTCCGTCCAAGCCCCGGCGCCGTACCCTGTGACAGTTGCTGGAACCACGGCGAGCAAGCTCATCTATCTCCGCGTCACTGGAACGAAGGGCCAAGTGACCTACACGGGCTTCAAGGTTGAGGGCTCTCCAAGCTTTGGGGTGACTAGCTCGTTGAACAAGTACCCCAAGGGCACGACCAGCTATGGCGGCATCGTCAAGAACTACAACCCTGATGTCGTTCGTGAAGATGCGTTCTCGTGGGCGGGCGAGGATATCAGCAAGTCCGGAGCCGTCACGGACCTGGGCATCACGGTGCGTTACGCGCCCACCGAAGTTGGCACTGAGACAGCCAAAGTCACGGTTTTCCATACGGGCCCAGGGGGTAAGACCGAGTTCCTTCTCTCTGGCAGCAGCATTAAGCCCATCGTGCAGTTCTCTGGTACCAATGTTTCGAAGCCTACGGCTGCATCGGGCGACATGGGGGTCGCGACTTACAACGGCCCGACCGGTGCGGCAGCAGGCACGGTGCTGAAGGACCTCTACCTCGTGAACACCAACAAGGTCGGCTACGCGAGCGTGCCACGCATGCGCATCGTCGGCGCAGATGCATCTGCATTCACGTTCGCGACCTGGACAAACTACTCGAGTGCAGAAAACACAGGCCAGGATGTTTCGCCCACCTCGCTGAAGCAGAACAACGTCAGCACCAATCTGAACGTGCGGCTGCAGTTCAAGCCAACCAAAGCAGGGGCACACGCCGCGCAATTGCTCATCGACCACAATGGGGCTAACACGTCGCCCTTGACTTTGGACCTCTCCGGGGCGGGCGAGCGTGACGTGACGGGAGTCTTCGCGACGGTGGACTTTGCTGACAACGGACTCATTCCGGATTTCGCACCACAGGCCAGCATTGCCAACAGTGCGTTCGGTTCCAGCACGAAGCTTGTCAACCTTCGGGTCGCCGGGTCCCGCGGACGCGTCACCTACAGCGGCTTCAAGGTCGAAGGCTCGCCGGCCTTTGCGGTCACGACGGTCTATGCTGTCCATCACACCGGTGCGTCGAAGACGCAGCTCTTCACCTACGCCGCGCCAGGCGTGACGGAAGGCGCCGCGCCGTACGTCGGCGCTGACGTTGCCGGCGGAGCCGTTCTTAGTGACTACGGCCTCAACGTGACCTTCGCCCCGACCACCCTCGGCGCGCATACGGCGACATTGACCGTCTTCCACGACGGGCCTGGGGGCCAGACGTCGTTCCGCGTGAACGGTGCGGCTCAAACAGAGATGCAGCTGTCATCGCGTCCCGACATTGCCGACTATGAGTTTGGTGCCTCGCTGTCGAGCATGGCACAAGTGTCCGCGCCCTTGCCTGTGTACATCCGGCGCACCACCGGCACGACACCTCTCCAAGTGGGTACGGTCGAGCTCAGTGGGCCGGATGCAGACCAGTTCTCCATCTTGTCGGTGGTGAACGTGACGGACAACGCTGGTACGCAGGGTACCAGCCTGTGGAGTGATTCGCAGGGTGCCCAATCAGCAGCCGTGAACGCTTCGCTGGCCGGCGCCACTGGGGCAGTCAACGTGGTGTACCGGCCATCGCGCACGCCAGGCGCAAGCGGGCACACTGCGACGCTGACGGTCAGCAGGGCCGGCTTCGCCTCGCAGAGCGTGCAGCTCACGGGCTCCGTGGCTTCGGACGGCCAAGGCTTTGCCCGCTTCCGTCCCAAGGCCTCGTGGAACCTCTCGCAAGACAATCTGATTGCCACAGCTGTTTCTCCCAACTACGTGGGCATCGGGCCAGCCGGCGGGATTCGCGCCGGCAAATGGTACTTCGAGGTGACGGATGCATCGCCACCGCCTGTGGTCAACCCGACGACGAATGGCGACGGCTCGCGCAACTACTACACCTACGCGACGAATCTGATGCAAGTGGGAGTTGGCATTGGGAGCAGCACGCCTGGCGCTACCAACACCTTGGCACTCGCCCCAGGAGTGTTCTATGACTACCAAAGCGGAACCTCGCGATACTGGACCCAGTTCAGCGCGGGCTACAACACCCCGGCGGGGTACTCGGTCGCCACCGACGCTCGACTGAAACTGGAGACCTACAAGGCATACGGCATTGCCATCGACTACGACAACCGGAGGTTGGACATCTATGTTCAGACCTCTTCAGGTTGTGCGAAGGCGTTGTCGTATTCCCCGAAGCCCGAGGCTTTGGCTGACACTTCGGCGTGGTACCCCGTCATAAACAGTAATGCGACCAAGTCGATGGTGCTGACCAAAGGTGAGGGCGGCACGTTCCGCTGCAAGCCAGCAGGCTACGAGGCGCTTCGGAATTGAAAGCGCGGCCTGCACGGTATGTCGCGGCTGAGGAGGTTCGCTTCTTCGGCCGATGAACAGCGCATGGCTATAGGCCGGCAGGCAACGTCCATCTTTCAGGAACCCCATGAGTCATCTCTTCAGTGTCAAGAACTTCTCTTTGTTCAGTGCTTTGCAGTCAACCGGAACCCTGGCCCGACTGTGCCGAGGGGGCGGGGCGCAGACCCCTAACGACGGCCTGCATCGATTCGTCCTCCGCTCTCCCGAGGTGCAAGCCGCGGTTCGGCGCTCGACTGGCCTGCCCGACTTCCGCATCCGAATTGCCTACCCCGAGGACCCGATAGCAGCGGGCTTCATGGCTGCCGCCAACACGCTGCGGCTCGAGGTTTACACCGTCGAAGGCAAGCCGGTCGGTGAACCACAGCTGCTGCCGAACCTCGACGATGATTTGGCGGTGGCCATCGAGGCGGAACTTTTCCACGAGCTCCTGAAGAGCAAAGGCATCGACATCCCGCTGCTGTAACCATTTCGGCCGCCCTCTCTAGGGCGGCTTTTCCTTGGACCTTCGGGACGCTGCCGGGGCCACCGCTCGGGCCTGCGGCCCGACGCGTCGCGACGCGACTTTCTATACAGGACATGTGCCCCCTCTAGGAAATATCCATGCCTCTTACTTCCGCCCCGACGGTTTCATGGCCGGCATTGACTTTCGGACCCGTAAACCTATGGAGTGCTCCGCCTGCTTGGCGCAGGGTCGGAACACAGCGGGTACCTCAACCCCGCACCTCCACGCCGAGTTGCCGCAGCGCCCCAGGACTCGTACACCCCGGGGTCCGCGCATTGCTGCGCACCCGATGAACTCCTTCCAAGCCCCTCGAGTAGGGGCTTTCTTTTGAGCTCGGATGCATCTCGCAACGGGTGGGTCGTGCGCCCGATTAAGCGAATACGCCATGGAGGAACCATGCGCTTTCTTCGCTCGCAAGGCGGGTTTGGTACACCCATAGCAAGCCAGCATGCTCACTCAGCGCGACGAAATAGTCACGCGCAACGTGACGTGTTTCGACCTGGTCGGAGGTGGCGGCCTTTCCTGGCGACGCCTGGTCAGTCAAGCTCTCACCGACCCGGTCGAACCAACCATGCTCGATGCGATGCGGGCCTATCAAGAACTTAAGGGGGCCTTGGTACAGGGGTTGTGACTCACGGGAGGCCAGGCGCAGTGGTTTGGGCAGGATGAAGGTGGGCTGAGGGCAGTCGAGTAGGCGCGCCACCTGCCTTGGGCGCTTGTCCGGAGCAGGCTGCCAATGGCACATCCATTCCGGCCGGTGGTCCTCCAGGATGACAGGTCGCAAGACCCGCTCTGGCCCCAGCCGCGCGGCGATGCGCTCCAGCACCAATGCCAGGCCTTCGCCGTCCGGTAGCGTCTCAGGCAGCAGCGAAAAACTGTTTTCTTCGAGCGGGCGAACGTCGTCTGCCACCAGTGCGAGGTCCCCCACGGGCGCCAGCAGCTCGACCTTGGCCAGGTTCTCGGCCAGCAATCGGCTCAAGTGCTCGATGTTGCGCGTTGGCTCCGCTGTACGAACCGACAGTTCGCCGCCATCTCCGGCTGCCTTGGCGCGCATCGCGTCGTGACACCACTTCAGCGTGAAAGCTGTCGTCCCGGACCGCCTTGCGGCCAACCAGGCGCACAGCTGGAGCAGGAGCCGACGGGCGCCAAAGAGAAGCGCCGGCGCCATCTCGATGCGAGACATCAGCTCGAGCTTGGCAGCAAAGGTGTCGGGAAGTTGCACCCAGGCATGCGCCTCCGGCTTGAGGCCATAGGCCTGGTCCAAAGCCCCCAACAGTTCCTTGTCAAAGCGCCGGCTCAGCCCGCCACGGGGGAGGGCGCGCACTTGGCCGAGGGTCTGGCATCCGATGCGTTCAAGGATGGCGGCATGCGCCGCGGCGGAAGCCAGAACTTCGACGGGGAGGGCGTCCAGCAGGGCCTGGAGGGGTTTGGAAAACCCGTTCGATTGACCCGTGCGCGCGACCGCCACCGCGGCGAGACTGGTCGGGGCCCAGGCAAGCTGACCCACCCCCATCTCTTCCGCCTCGGTTTTCACCCGCTCGACGAGCTTCCGCTTGCCGCCAAACAGGCGCACGCTCGCCTCCAGCTCCATCACCACCGCAGCAGAAGCGGAAGCCGCATCGATGATGCTGACGCGCGGGGTGAACTGGAGGCACCAGACCGCCAGGCCACGGATTGCTTCAGTGCGCTGGGTGTCGGAGAGCTGGCTGTCGGGAAGTAACGCTGCCCAGAGCATCTGATGGTTCTCCAGCGGTCACGCGAGGCTTGCGCGCGGCGAGGAGCACGCTCGGCTTCGACAGCCGGGGCGTGATGAGCGGCGCCAGGCCGCGGGGAATTGACGGCAGGTGCAGCACGCCGTCATGGGTGCTGCCTTTGCGCTTCAGCAGGTGCACCTGAAGCTCCCAGTCGACGCCATAGCTCACCTGCAGGCGCAGCGGCGCCGCGGAGGGCTCGTGCTGGGCCGCGGCGGGCCGGCACAGGACCACTGGGCTGTCGCATCCCTGGGCGCACACCTGAAGCCGTCGAATCTGCTCCTGACGCGCTTGCGGGAGCCAGGCCACTAGCATTCCGGCTGCGTTCGCCTTCACCAATTGCTCGGTGACCCATAGGCGCTCCGCCGGCGTCGCCGCCTGAATCCAGACCATTCGGCGCTCATCGATGCCCTCATCGCGCAGGCCTGGCAGGTGGGGAGCCTTCGGCGGTCCCACGATGACGATATCCTTGCCATCAGCCACAACCTGGCGCATTGCCGGGGCAAGCAGGCGCCACTCGAGCACGGTCGGCTGGGCCTGGAGCAGTTCGGTCAGGGAGCGGGCCGGCCAACCCCCGCCCGGCAACTCTGCATCGAGTGCGGCGAAGCCGGTGGGAACCACCTTGGTGACAGGCGAGCCAAGCTGGTCGCCGCGCCATAGGGCAGCCTCGACGGAGGCGGGCAACTCGCCCGGCTTCAGGACGGGCTTGACGCGGCGGGACGGCAGGGCCGGCGCGTCGTCATCGTCGGCCCATTCCAGAAGGGCGGCCATGACGGGCTCCGGTACTGTATGGACGTCCAGTTTACGCGCCTTTTCAGGCGCGTACAGCAGCCCCTCCAGGCGAGTCGGGTTTGGCCGGAGCCTTCCAGCCGAGGAGCAAGGGTCTCACTTTCGTGTGTCTGAGCTACGGGAAAGTTGGACATGTGCCCTGTTTCTGTGTGCGGCGCCCCCAGAGGGCGCGGCCCGCCTTGGTGCTACACGAAGGAGGCCAACTCACCCCCTCAATCATGCTGCACCCCCGAATCGACCTCGCGGCTCGCAAAGCCCAGCAACCCGTTCCGCCGAACTTGAAGACCGCCGAGCATCACTGGCTGGAGGTCAAAGACATGGACGGCCATTCCTTCGGCTTGGTCGTTGCGCAATGGAATCCGGGGGCGCGCAAATGGAGCCATTCCGGCAACGTCGGAACAGGCTTGTACCTGAACTCCGACTACTGGCGCTATGTAGCGCCCTGCCCAATGCCGGATTTCCCCGCCTGATTATTTCGCCCCGCCGGCTTTCAAGCCGTCGGGGCGATGCTTCTGGCGTTCTCCGCGCGGAATGCAACTGCGATTACTCACTAAGCGCCACAAGGGGTACTGAACTACCCAGCGAGCTTTATCTATTGGGCCTGAAGCAGCCCAACCTGCTGGAAGTGGCTGGCAATTCGGTCTAGAGCTGCGCGCGCAGACGGCGCAATCTCGGCGGAACGCGACAGCATGAGGTTGAGGCGCTGCCCGAGGCCTTCGACGTGAACCTTCGTGGCGGTTTCGCACTGGCCACCGCGGCCGTCCGATTCGCAGGGAAGAGTGGCGGCTACTCGGGATGCGTAAGTGCCGGCAGGGACGCCGTAGGCAACGACCGGCTTCTTGAGCGCCACAGCGAAGCCCACCTCATAGACGGTTCCGGAATCCGGTTCGGTCCCCCGAAAGTTCACCAGGTTGGCTGCAATGCCGTCCGCGCGCTGGATGAGCTCGATGTTCGCGTCGTAGATTCGCTGGGCGATTTCATCCTCGGTGCCCCCGAACCCGTCCGGCAGGCCGCCATCGGACGGCACTAGGGCAACCATCCCGAGCTGCTCGCAATGGGCCTTCAGCGCCTTGAAAATCTCGGCGCGCTCGGGGAAGAAGACGTCAGGCCCGGCCAGGTAGACGTGCGGGCGTGCTGGTTGCTCTCTCATGGAAACTCAAGAAATTGAAAATGAGGCGCGCCGTAAGGGCGCTCATCTGTTATTGGCGGTGGAATCCGTTCAGTCGTCCAGGCGTATCCGAGGGGCGAAGCGGTCCGGGTACAAGTTGCGCATCCGTGCGCTGGGGCTCACGACCTCAATCGGAGTCAACACGGAGACGCCCTGCTCGCCCGATTCCTTTCTAGGCATGAAAGCGGGAGTCGCCGAACACGGCCCCTGAAACCACATATAGCCCGTCTGCAGGCCGTCGTACTTCATCCACAGGATGCGAAAGCGGTCCACCAGTACCTGGCGCGGCTCCTCCCAGGTGTCCCGGTTAATCTCAACGACATCGCCAATGCGGGCGCCGAATTTTGCGAGCAGCCACGCCTCGCACGTCTCGAGGTGAAGCTTCTTCTTGCCCGCCATCAGGTAGTCGTAGGCGTCCTGCAAGAGTCGATTCAACGGACCCTCGCGCGCTGCTTCCTCGGCGGCGCCCGCCTCGATGTTCATTCGAAAGACGCGGTAGCACAGCGAGGCATGTGCCTCGCCGGCGGAAATCCCAGCTGCCGTGCAACGCTGAATCAGGAGTTCGACTTCCTTCGTGATGTGGTCGTCCACTGCAGCTTTTCTTGCCAGTTCTTGGGTAGCGGGCATAGTCACATCCTGAATTTGTTGTTTGAATGGAGCTCGTTGGGTGCCCGTGGGTACCCGTTCCAGGCTCGCGGGTTCGCGTGCCTAAGAGCCCTAAAAGCCATCATTATAGCAGCTATAAAGCTTTCGAGCTAGAACCGTTTTAGGGTGACTCGCGCAAGAAAACGGACGGCGGTTAGGCGCGTCCGTTTTAGGGAAATCAGAGCAGGTCGCTCAGCAAATGAATCTGGCCCTTCAGCAAGGCCTTGTCCCGCATGCTCAGCCCGCGCACCAGTCGATGTGCCAGGGCCGCTGCGTCTCTCCGGTCTTGCTCCTCACGCATTGCGCTGGGGAAGATTTCACCAGCCAGGTACTGCGCCATCAGGTGGTCGATGCCGCGAATACCTTCTCGGCGTAGGCGGATGATTCGGTCAAGGTCATCGCCCAAGGTCTTCGGCGGCACCTCAGTCGCTCCCTTGGAGAGCGACATCTTGCCCGTGTGCACCAGATTGCCTTCTGAAAGGCGGAAGGCCAGGTCAAAGCCTCGCCGATGGTCCTCAGGCTCCGCCGTCAGGACGATTTTTCCACTTTCGCGCTGGTGCTGGGCGGCCCGGTCTCGCAACGGCCCACGCAGCAGCACGCGCTGACTGCCGAGGTCCATGCCAGCGGGAAGCGCGAGAAGCGCCCGAATCCACGGAGTTGCGGGTTCGCCCGTGGCCTGCCGAAGCTCACCGCGGGCCATCTCCAGCTTGGCGTAGATGCGAGTCAGGTCGCCCTTCCATCGGTAGCGCTGGTCGGCGGTCAGGCTGTCGACTAGAAGCGCCTGCGAAGTCCCGCGCCAGTATTGCCAGTAGTCGAAGCACGCGTGGTGCAATGCACGCGCGCCCGGGGAGGCCTCGGCATCCTGAGGCTCGAGCCTGAGGCCAATTCCGCGGCGGCCGTGGCGTCCGGGTTTGTATTCGAAAGGCTCTATCGTGTGACCGCGGAGGCAGTCGAAGATTTGGAATGCGAGAGTAGTCATTGGGTGCCCTTGAAGTTTGTTTACCTCCTTCGTCTAGCGAACACGCCGCGGTCAAGCGGGAAAAAGCTCCCAGGGCATTGCCGAGGGAGCTAGAAGGAGGGGAGGTTGAAATCAGTCTTGGCTGGAGGGCTTCTTGGCAGCCGGCTTGAACTCCGGATTGCTGCCGGTCTCGACGCGGACTGTGGTGTCCAGCGAGGGGACTTCGAAGTACATGCGAACACCGCCTGTCGTATGCATGCAGGAACCCGCGTGCAGCTTGATGCCCAGCTTCTTGGTTCCAGCGCTCGCCAAGGCGTCCGCCCAGCGGTTGCGGTCTTTGTAGTCGACCGGGCAGGGGTTGCGCTTGTACGCCTTCACGGCTTCTTTGGTCATCACGTCGATTACATCGACGGCCGACACAGGGGCTTGTTGCTTGGCCAGGTAGCGCACGCCCTGCACAACAAGGGGTCGATGCTTCTCGGTCGCATCGCGTATCGTTGACTTCACCGCATCCAGGTGCCGGCTTGCATTTTCGCCTGCCCATTTCGAGAGGGCGCCATACGAGGATGCCGCGGTCAGGTGCAGGTCGAACTCGCTCTTGCCATCAACCGGCTTGTGCGCGTACTGCACCGGAAAGTGCAACGGTCGCTCGAAGCGCGTGCGGTCGGTCAGGATGACTTCGACGGGAACGTCACCGTCGGGGTCCTCTTCGTACTTGACTTCGATGAGGCCCCGCACGATGGCGTACAGGTCCTCCATCTCCTTCGGGTCCACGGGAGCAAAGCCGCCATCGGACTTCTTCTTGGTCTTGAGGAATGCGTCAATGCGCCGCAACAGGGTGGCTTTCGTGGTCATGTGTGTCTTTGTCTTGAGGGGGTCTTCCTCGTCTAGGCAACGGCTGACGCCCGAGCTGGGACGGTCCGCAAAGGCGAGAAGAAATCCCCCGCTGCGGCTCGCGCAGGCAGGGGACCGGAAATCAAGCGCTAGCCGATTTCAATGAACTCGGGCTCGTCCGAGGGTGAGGCTTTGGGGGCAGTCGAGAGCGCCGCGCGAATACGGGTGCCTGCGTTGTGCGCGCCGTTCGCCATGGCTTGGTGGATTTGCTTGCCGAACTCCGTGGCGAACTTGCTCCTCGCGACGCCTCCGTACTCCAGCGCAACCTGGTCACAGAGCGCCCCGGCTTCTTCAAGCACAGCGTCACGGGCAAGGACAGGCGACGGCGGCAGCTCCTCGCGCGGCACAAGGAGTGTGTCCTTATCCTTCTCGTCGCCAGTTACGTCAAACAAGGTGCGGTAGCTCACCGCGGCCGGCGGCGCTTCGCAGGGGTCGGGCAGGTTGGTCCAGGAGTTGATGGTCATGCTTCAGGTCCTTTGTGGTCAATGGTCTGATTCGTCTAGCGATGCCTGATGCGCGCCGCCCGTGCCTAGCAGTCCCGTATAGGCCTGATAGGGCCAAAGCTAGGGGCTCCCGGCAAGAAGAAACCCCCGCCGGATAGCGGGGGCTTGGAATCAGCCTAGGCCGTAGCCTTCAGTTCGCATGAAGCACTCCTTGGTTGGTTGCAGGGCAGGTGGCGCGGATTCATGCGAATCCGTCACCGTCGTGCAGCTTGCGCATCGAGACCTCCTTAATATGCAGTTGAGCCCGTGAAGGGGCGATGGAGTTGGGTTTGGCCTAGCAGCCGCTGCCGCCGCCGTTTTGCTTGCGCATGGTCACCTCCTTGGGTTGCTTGATGCGACGTATAGCGATGGCGACGTGCGATTTACCTGCTCCCGGGCCACTGGTGCGTACCCGGTAGCCCAAAAGAATAGCCGCCCGGGGAAGGGCGGCTTCAGAATGGAAGTGGCGTCGTCGGAGGTCGGAGATTTCAGTCCCGAAGGCGCTCCATGTCCTGGTGATGCCGGTATTCCGCGATGAGCCAGAGCAGGCCGCACACCAGCAGGGTCGATAGGGCTGGGAGCAAGCCCAGTTCCAGCGTCGGGGCCGCGCCTACCCCATCGATATGGCTGCCCACGACGAAGACCAGCATCACAGGCGCGATGAGGCGCATCGTCGGCTGATACAGCAAGCCCCGCGACAACGAGGGAAGGGCAATGATGCAGCCCACGAACGTTCCGATGGCCATTGAGACAACAGTCAGCCGGAAGTTGACTGAACCTGCGTAGAGCAAGAAGCCAGCGCAAGCCAGCAGAGCTGGGTACAGCGCGCGGCGTGCTGTACGCACGAGCGGGACGGAGCTGAAGGCGCAACGCCGCATTTGAGCCAGCGCCACGTACTCGCCAAGAAAGGCGATGCCCGCAAAGGCCAGTGCAAGAAGGAGCAGAGAGGGAGCGGTGAGTGTCATTTCGTCATTTCGAGTGGTCCTGCACCGTATAACCGTCTGCTCGACTTTGCCGCGTTGCAGGTGCGCCGAAATGGGCTCCGAAGGGCTATTGCCGCTCAGCCGCAGGGGAATGGCCGAAGGCTTGCCTTACGTCGGGCGGTCCTGCGCGACCAGCACGCGAAAAGGAAAGAC
Organism: Variovorax sp. PBL-H6; assembly: GCF_901827155.1. Classification (NCBI taxonomy): domain Bacteria; kingdom Pseudomonadati; phylum Pseudomonadota; class Betaproteobacteria; order Burkholderiales; family Comamonadaceae; genus Variovorax; species Variovorax sp. PBL-H6. The sequence goes on along the minus strand of NZ_LR594660.1, from coordinate 329,131 downwards.
CGCCGGGCGTGCCGACGGTCTGAAGTACTGAATCGATAGACTTGGCTCAGTGCACGGCTCGCCGGATGTGCTGATGCTGTTTCCAGCCTTCTTCACACTCCGGCTCCCACGGAAAGTGGCCCTTACGGTCAGGCAGCGCCACCTGGCTGAAGCTGGCCTGACCGCGACTGCGATGAATCGCCCGTCCGACCATGTCGCTCACCTGCTCGGGCGCCACCGGCACCAAGTGAAAGGGCATGGGCCATCTGCCGAGCGTGTGCTTGCCGATTTGTCGTGTCGCGTCGACCGGTTCCTCTTGCTGCCAACGTGCGATGTCGTTCAGCAGCTGGTGGCCGTACTCGAGGGGAAGCCCCATCACGATGAGTTCAGAAAGCCCTCGCTGGTGAAGACCGATGGTGTACGAGAAGAACGGGCCGGGATGCTCCTCTGTCGGGAAGACGCCCTGGACCATCCAGCCTGCACGTGCAATCAGCTCTTCAGCGTGCGGGTCGAGGAAGTCGGGGATATTTTTGATTTCTTCAGGCATTGTTGATTCCATTCGTTGTCCTAGCCTCCCTGTAGCACCCAAGATGCTCGGGATGGTACTGCCGTGGCGACCATGCAGCTATAGGTGGGCGCCGGAGATAACCAGCATGCGCTACAAGTTGGATGTCGGACCTCTTCTCCACCGCCCCAACTCCTCCCCTTGCGGAGCTGCTTCGCCCGACTTGTTTGGATGACGTCGTGGGTCAGCAGCACCTCGTGGGGCAGGGCAAGCCCTTGCGCCTGGCCTTCGAGGCCCGAACCCTGCACTCCTTCATCCTTTGGGGTCCCCCAGGTGTCGGCAAGACGACTTTAGCGCGCCTGACTGCCCGGGTCATGGACTGCGAGTTCATTGCGCTGTCAGCGGTCATGGCCGGCGTGAAGGAGATTCGCGCGGCGGTCGAGCGTGCTGAGCAGGCCTTGAATCACCGTGGCCGCAAGACCATCCTTTTCATCGACGAGATTCATCGCTTCAACAAGGCCCAGCAAGACGCACTCCTCCCATTCGTCGAGGCAGGAACCTTCGTTTTCTTGGGAGCCACGACTGAGAACCCATCTTTTGAGGTCAATTCCGCTCTGCTCTCCCGTGCGCACGTCTACGTTTTGCAGTCCCTGAGCGACGACGAGCTGGCGGCGCTGTTCAAGCGCGCGCAGCCCTCCCTCGGAGGCCTCGAGTTCGACGATGGCGCGCTCGCTGCTGCCATCGGCTTCGCTGACGGGGATGCCCGCCGCTTCCTCAATTTGCTAGAGCAGCTCAGCACCGCGGCAAAGGCCGCCAGGGTGACCAAAGTCACAGAACCATTCGTGCGCGAGGCCTCCCCGGCAGCGCTGCGCCGGTTCGACAAGTTCGGCGATGACCTGTACGACACCGTGTCGGCGCTTCACAAGTCCATCCGGGGCTCAAGCCCCAATGCCGCGCTCTATTGGCTGGCACGCATGCTGGACGGCGGCGCTGACGCGCGCTATGTGGCACGACGCCTTGTTCGCATGGCAAGCGAGGAGGTTGGCAACGCAGACCCTCGGGCTCTGCAACTAGCCCTGAACGCTGCTGAATCCTACGAGCGCCTCGGCTCGCCCGAGGGCGACTTGGCCCTCGCACAGGCGGCCGTGTACATCGCGATGGCGCCGAAGTCGAACGCTGTGTACAAGGCTTGGAACCGTGCCAGGGCGTTCGTGCGAACGGATTCGAATAGGCCTGTCCCCATGCACCTGCGCAATGCGCCCACAGAGCTGATGGCGCAGCTTGGTCACAACAAGGGCTATCGGTACGCGCACGACGAGCCGGACGCCTACGCGGCAGGGGAGAACTACTTTCCGGAAGGCCTACCGGAGATGGACTGGTACCAGCCGGTCTCCCGTGGGCTCGAGGGCAAGATTGGGGAGAAGCTCCAGCACCTCCGCGGGCTCGATGCCGCTGTCCGAACCACACCTCGCGACCCGAAATAGAAACATGATGCTGATATTTCTATCACTATCCTGATAGCCTCACTGCATGAGCAATCCGGTTCCAACCGACCTGAATCGCGAGATTTCCCATCGGCTCCTGGCAGCGATGACGGCGCATCCTTGTCTGAAGACCCAGTTAGCGCTGTTGGAGCACTCAGGCGTCCCCCAGGCGACCATCAGCAAGATTTCGCGAGGCAAGCTCAAGGTCCCCGTCGGCACCTTGCTGACCCTTGCCGAATCGCTCGGCGTTCCTATGCCAGCCCTACAGCCCTTGGACGCTGGGTCGGTAAGCGCGGGGGCGACATCCTCGGTGGAGCAGTCAAGCCTCAGGACCTCGAACGACTTTCGCCCGTGCACAGGGCCTTCATCGACACGGCGCTCCACGTCGCCCTTCGTGGCGGCGTTTCCGAGGTGGAATGCCTGGACCACATGCGCGAATGGGCCGGGCGGCTCGAGCAGGCAGCAACGCACTACGAGGGGTAGGCCGCCTACAGCTTGAACGCTCGAAGTTCCCGTACGATGCCCCGTTCCAAAGGAGTTTCCGAGATGGAGAACGAAGACGACGACCCGGTGGGCGCAGGCATCGATGACCCCGCGTGCCTTGAGGGGCTCACCGAAATGGCGGTGGATTCAGGCTTGGCCCGCGCTGGTGACAAGCTCGACAAGAACTTCCTCGAGTTTGCGATGGACGTGGCAGGCCTTTGCGCAGCCATTGGGGACGCCTACGCGGACGACAAGTCAGGCCTGAGTGCGGGCGACCGCATCCGCGAGCAGTTGTGCTGCGGCGTGCCACGCAGTGCGTACCCGTCCTTCCGCACAGACGGTTCACAGGCGCGCGGACCTGTCTCGCGCTTTACCGAGTTCGCAACACAGCGCGGGCTCATCCGGCCTGGCGACAAGCTCGACCAGAACGTGGTCGACTTCGCGACCCGCGTGGTGGACGCTGCCGCCTCCCTAGGCGACCCGTTTGGCGACAGCGAGGCTGGCGGCAATGCTGGCGAGCACATCCGGGCGGAGTTGTACGAGGGCTAGGTACCCCCCCCTCGGAGCTCGCGCCGTCTTAGCCCGCTTCGAAGAAGAAGGGGCCACGGCAAGCCCGCTGCCCAACTCCAGCCGACGGGGGCAGCCCCTCATTGATGATTTCGGAGGACGCGTGGCCAGGGCTCCGAGGCAGCCTGGTCCAAGGCTCAGTGGTGCTCCGGCGAATAGCTCGGACTTCTTACGTTCGGAGGCACCGACCAACTTCCATGGGGCCTGTCGGCAGCTCCGTGTTTCCAGCCGCCTGCTCTGCGAAGAGCCTTGTGCAAGGCAGCGGTCTCGCCTTCTGCGAACAGCACGAGCACCGTAAACGGTGCGCTGCGACCGTAGCACTGCAGGGGCATGGCTGGTTGCGCAGCTTTATAGATGCCGTCATCGCCTCGAGCCTGGAGGTTGAGCGCCCGGCAGAGGTCGATTGGTGCACCGGTCCGAACCCAGGCCGCCGGGAACCCGGGCCTGACCGTGCGCCACTCCGCCTGGCGACCGAACGCTCTCGGGGGGCTTGGCACCGCGGTGAGAAAGCTCGGCGAGAGGTGGGTGAGAGCGTATGGCCAGCGGCCTTCCTTCAGCGCATAGAGCACCGACGCGCGGGTGAGATGGTTCGCTTGGCTCATCAGCCCGGCGGCCTCAGCGTTGACGCCGTTCGCAGGCTCGGCGGCCTGGGCGATGAGTGCGGCGCCCAGCAAGACCGTGGCTGCGAGCGAGCGGAGGCGGGGGTGCGGCGACATTGGGGCAGCCAAGCGGGTTTGGATGCTCCGTGTAGCGAGAGCGCAGCTCCCCCTGGGCAGAACTGCAGGAGGTGCCGCGGTATGGCAGGAGCCAGGCGGGCGCCCCGGGGCTTCCGAGCGGCTTTCAGACTAGAGCGCGCGTTTGCCAGTCCAGAGTCGTCTCGTGGTCGAGGAGGCCTCGCCGCTGTACGAAGGAACGGTGCAAACGCGCTGGCTTTGGACAGGGGAGTGCTTCCGCCGTCGAAAAGCTGACGGAGCTCCCGCAGCGCGCCGACACAGGCGAGCTACGGTTCGTCGCAATGCGCCTGCTGCGGCCGTTGAACGACGTTGCGGCCGGCGGGACAACTGCGCAGCGGCACGAGGCTCTCAGGACCCTGCGTGAGAACTCAGCCGGCGTGCGGGGTCACTGAAATTTGCCTTCTGGCATGCCGCAGGACGCCGCGGCGAACGCCGCCTATCTCTTTTTCCGCGCGATGGCGAACGTCTCTTCGTCGAAAAGGTCGGGGAAGAAGGTCGTCACGGTGGGCTCCACCTTCGGAAGCGATTCCTGAATGGGCAGCGTTCGAAAGTCGGTCGCAGCGAAGTCCGGCGGCACGTGGACACCCTCGGCGTCCTTGGTGACAAGGCCCCGCCCCTCCAGGTCCCGGATGGTCTTGTTCACCTGCTCGCGGGACAGTCCGGAGTACGAAGCAATCACCGACTGCGTAATGCGTTTGTCGTAGCCGCCTGATGCCGTTGGCGCGAGCTGCGTCAGCTCGTGAAGGATGCGACTTACCAACTTCTCCGACGACTGAGATGCGATGCGGCGCAGTTGCGCACGCAGAACGACCAACCGCTTGCGGGCAAGCTCGAACAGACCCAGCGATATCTCCGGGTACTTCAGACACAGCTCCTTCATGGCCACTATCGGGACCACGTATGCCGTTGTCGGCAAGGCAGCTACCAACGAGGCGTCTGCATGGTACGAGGGCTCCATGAGCGTTGGGCCCATGAAAAAGTCGTCCTGACGAACGAACTCCGTGGTCACCCCCTCCTCGCCGCCCGACGGCACCACCACCCTGGCCAGCCCCGAGGCAATGCAATAGATGTAGCTGGTCTTCTCATCGAAGGCAACGATGACTTCGTTGCGCTTGAACGTACGAAGCTCAGACTTCTTCACGAGAGCGGCCCGTTCGCTCTGCGGAATGCCTGCGATGAGCGGGTGGAGATACATCAACGCCTTTCGGTGGGGAAAATCGAACGCAACGGACCTTAAATCGTTCACTAGCCGTGAATGCTCGAGGGGACTTCTCCTTGTCTGAATCGGCAAAAGCAATGCCCTGGTTCCGCACTGAGGCGAAAACACATGGCGGGCCAGGGGCGGGCCACAGTCTACCAACGATGATTTTCCGCTGCATGACAGGGATTTCCCGTCAGCGAACCTCCACAAGACTTGGCGCAGGCCCTGCGCCTTCTCTCAGCCTATGGTCGGCTTGATGAGCCAACCACCGCCGGACGCGCGCTCATCGGTGAGCCTCGCGTGACGGGGAGGCCCTTCGCACCGCTTTCATTCGGCGCGCGCCAGGCAGTCCCGCATTTTCTCATCAGAAGCAAGGCGGAGGCAGGCTGCCACCGACTGCTTCGTGACGGAACCACGGTTCTGCGGCAGATTTTTGGGCCGCGAAGCGACCGTTCGCGGCGGCTGAACACGCTGAGATGGAGCTACTGGCGGGAGGCCGACCGGCTGCGACGAAGCAGCGGGGGTCGCGGCCGCCGTCGGCGCAACGGGGGCGCTTCGGTCCAGAAGACCCAAACTGAGGACGAGGTAGCCGATGTAGCCGAGCACACCCAGCGCGCCTAGGACAAGCCCGGGGAGCCCCTTGCCACGGCCGCCGCTGGCGGCGGAAGGGGCTGGCGGAGGCGGTGCCGCTGGAGGAAGTGCCGAGGCACGCGCTGCTTTCACCTCGCGCTTCGTTTTGAGAAGCGTCCGCATCGACAGCCAGTACAGCACGGCGACCGCGAGGACATCCAGCACCATGTACGCAGGGTGCCCCATCACAACGCCGACACCCGCCGCCAAGACCGCCGCGACGGTAGTCCACCAGACGCTTCGGGTCGTGCTCGCTACCACGAAGACTGCGACGGCTGGGACGAGCGCGATGAGAAGGACTAGAGCAGACATAGGCAGTTGGTCCGAAAAAGTCCAAAGTCGGCCATTCTGCCCACATCCTGGCCTTCGTGCGCTCCGCTTCAAAGCGCCTGCGGCGCAAATTCGGAAGTGCGTCACACCGCAGATAGCCGCCTTCACGCTTCTCGGCCACACGACACGCCCCTCGTGCCATGAGACGTGGTCATGCGCGACCAAGGCAGAGGGGCGCTCCCTCATCCCGCGTCCGTCCTCTCGCGTAGTCACGCGCCGAACGCGATTTCGGATTACGCCTCGCTCGCTATACCGCTCAGGACAACTACTTTTTAGGAGGGCAGCCGTGCCTATCGTTCGTGAGTTCATCTATAAGGAATGGGATGAGGTTGGAATCATGGGTCTCGAGCCGACCTGGTTTGAGAACGCCAATCCGGCCAGCGGCCTGGCGTGCGCGCACGACATGCTGGAGCACTTCGCGACCCAGACCTCCCCGGTCGAAGGGGAGTGCGAGGCACTCGGCTCCGTTCTGCTGCTGCGCCTGGAGAACGGCTGGGCCATGCGGCACTCTTACGGCCGAGACAACGCTGCGGACCTGGCGCTGAACATCGAGGGGATGCTGCGCGATTGCGTCAACGACGACCTCGAGCTTCCGAAGCTCATCCCCAGCAGAAAGCTGGACTTCTACACCGAGGACTCCATCGTCCGCGGCGTGGCGACCGCCTTTGGCAACTTGGATGAAATCCTTGCCGACACTTCGCTCAGCGAGGAGGAGGTTGCCGAGTACAAGTCACCGACGGTGCAGGCCGCATTCGTCGCCTGGATTCGTCGCGGCTATCGCCGCGCCATGAAACGCTTCTCTGAGTGCGACGGCTACACCGTCGGCATGGTCCTCTTCGAGAAAATCGCGAAGGCTGCTGACAGCCTCATCCGTTCAGAAAGTCTCTGGGAAGGCGCCCGGGTGCGGATTTCCGCTCATCTGCGTCGCTGCGAGGCTGTCATCAAGGTCTTCGACCCCGACACGCGCCGCTGGGTCGACGCAGAACTCTACTGCTAAAAACTGCTTCTTTCGAGCCGCTGGCCTCACAGGTCGGCGGCTTTCCCATTTTAAAGCCCGCCATCGTGCGGCCTGGCTATACACACGTAGAACCCAACCAAAGGACAACATGACAGTTACGAACGTGCAGGAAGTACAAGCCAAGTTCCTGGCCGATGTGGCCAAGAACGGTATCGTCCACACGCTGCAATGGATTGGCACCTGGTACGACCAGGTTGCGGAAGCCGCGGCAGCCGACGAGTTGAAGAACGCGCTTGGCGAATTTGCCGACGATGCAGAAGCTCGCGAGTTGGCGCTGCTCGACCGCCTCCTGCCAGAAGCAGAAGGCATCTCGAACTACAACTCATCCGCCGGACACAACCTGCTCCGCGAAGCGAACATCGCGGCCCGTGCCCGGCTGGTGAACCGACACATGTTCGGCAACACCGGGCCCTCGGGCCGCCGGATGCGATGGGACCAGGTGCGTGAGCGCCTGCAAGCGGAGAAATTCGCCGCTCAAGCGCAGGCAGGCAAGTGATGCCAGAGCAGTCGCAAACTTCGACCCAGCCGCTTTTCGAATATTCGAAGACCTACCCGCCGCGCAACCGAAACCTGCCGGCCCCGGGGCCAGCGGACTACCCGCGCCTTCCTCCGAACAGCGCCTTGAGGACCCCCCAAAGGCTGAAAGTCGTTCGCGAGTAGATTCGGTTGTAGGCGGCCTTCTTTGGGTTGATGAGCCAGCCCCATCCTCGGGGAGCCTTCAGGCCCAGGCTGTGCCGCACGAAGCGTTTGGGCGACGTACGCGCGCCAATCATCTTGCGTACCGAGGGCTTTCGCATCCCAAACTTCACTGGCGGCTCCTTAAGTCATATCTGGGCGAGGTGGCCGTCCGCTCGGTCAGCCGTGCTCATTGCGTATCGACCGAGGCCTTGCGTAGGACTACGAAGCAGGAAAGAAGTCCCGGAGGTCTGCAATCGTCTCGCCGCCGCTTGCTTGCGCGTACACCAACTGAAACTCGCGCGTGTCCACCAAGGGAACTGGAACGGTCACTCCTGGAATCAGGACGCAGAGCCTATCGGATTCATCCAACGAGAGGTGCATCCGGCAGGCAAAAGGGCGGTTGGCGTAGATGCTGCAGCGGTTGTTCCTGAGGAACGTACACGGACGGTGATAGCCATACTCTGTCGACATCTCCTTGCTGGCAGATACGCGCTTCGGCTTGCGACCAATCGCCTCCCCAATGAGGGAGGCCTCTGTTTCGGACACCGACACCGGGATGTGGCAACAATGCGCGCAGCTACCGGCGGCGCAAGCGGTGATTGGCATCAAGGCCTGCCCGAACTTTGTTGCCAAGTCGCGCAGCTTCGTCATGCGAGCTTTTCGCGAAAGGGACGGCCGCAGCACCTCATTCAGCACGCGCTGAATCTCGGCCTCGAAAGCCTTCAGGCGGGCGCGCATCTCAGCCACCTTGCCCTCGGCAACGGCCTGTGCATGCGGCAGGATTCGAATGATGTGTTCGGGAACATCGGCTGCGACGTGCTCGACCATCTCGCGACTGTCGGACGTGAGCATCGCGCGGACTTCGGCAAAGTCGTCGTCGGAGAACTGGGGCACGTGAGGCATTCCGTATTATCCCTCGTTGGACGACGGCCGCATCGCGATGGCTACACGGCGTAGGTCATCAACACGAAGGAATGCCAATGGCACATGGAATTGCAGTATCCCTGGGCACCCCGCCGCTTAACCGCTTTCGCGAAGGTTCACAGCTGTTCCGGCTGCACCCGTCGCTGGGAGAATACGAAGACATCAAGAATATCGTAACCGTCGCGGTGACGGGAGCAGCTGTCGACCACGGCCATCCCGAAACGACCGTCTTCTTCACCGACGAGCAAGGCGATGCTGGCCACTACCTCGGCCTCGGCTTTGCAGAAGCGCTACCGCGCGAACACCGCATTGTGGGCAAGCACGACGTCTACGCCGCCCTGCGCAACCTGCGCTACCTCCCCGTCGGCGCTGACCGCCTCCCAGAGCTGCGCACAAAGGGGCACGAGCTTGCGCTCGCCTTTGCGACCAGCAGCAGCTACCTCGACCCCGAGGACTACGCTGCCAACAACTGGGGCATGTTTGCCGCCAAGTACCTCGTCGAGAACGAGGGCTTGGAGGACCTTCCGCCGGTTGCGAACAAGGTCGACTGGGCTGCAATCGACACCCGTGAGGCGCAAGAGCGCCAAGCGCGTGACGTCCTTTACATCTGAGTAAAAAACTCATTTCTTGACCCCGGCAGCAAGCTGGGGTCATCTCATTTCTGGACGAGTCGTCTTGAGGGAGAACAGGCGCCCCGAGTTCTCGGTGCAGCGTCGCGCCACCTCCTCGAGGGGCAGGCCCTTGAGCAACGCGACCTCGTGCGCCACCCACCGGAGGTTGGCGGGCTCGTTGTACGTGCGTCGGCGTTTGAGGTTCTTCGGGCTGAGGTAGGGCGCATCCGTTTCCAGGTGAAGGCGCTCCAGCGGGATGCCCTTCACCGCCTCGCGCAGGGCGCCACCACGGTTAAGGTCAGTCACCCAGCCTGTGATGCCGATGTCGAGCCCCATGGCGAGAAAGGCCAGCGCTTCGTCATATGTCCCCGTGAAGCAGTGCACGACCCCGCGCACGGCACCCACGCCTGGCTCGGTGACCAGGGCGTGGAACTCCTCGAACGCGTCCCTGCAGTGCAAGAAGAGCGGCTTCTTGAACGCAGCCGCGGCGCGCAGCTGCGCTGAGAAGGCCTTGCGCTGGTTCTCCCGGGAGGAGAAGTTCCGGTTGTAGTCAAGGCCACACTCTCCTATGGCGACGACCTCTGGGCTTTCCCACAAGAGTGCAAAACGCTCGAGGTCCGAAGGGCTCCAGTTGTCTGCAGAATGAGGGTGCACGCCGGCGGTTGCAAACACGAAGCCGCGCTCCGCACGTGCGAGGTGCAGCGCTTGCACGCTGGACTTATGGGAAGTGCCTGTAGCCATCACTGAGACCAAGCCCGCCTCCCTGGCCCGAGCGAGGATGTCCGAGGTGTGGCCGGCGAGCTGGCTGGTGTGGAAGTTGACTCCGATGTCGATGAGGTCCATGGTGTCGATTTCTGAGCGGATGTGAGCTGTGTAGCGTCGTGGATTTGCTTCCGGATAGCCGGCTGATGCTTATGGGGTGTTAACTAAAACGGATGTAGCCCATAGTACCTAAAGCTGACCTTGATAAGATTCATTCTCTCGTCCCCCTCGCTGAGGGGAACCCAAAGCCCGCGCAGCTCGTGCCGCGACGCGCACCGCGCGACCCAACACATGTCCGCAACACCTGCAACCCTCGTCATCGACAAGGCCTTTTCGGCCTATCTCGCATACAGCACCGCTCCGACGGAGGCGGCGCTGTTGGAACTGCTGGCCGAGCTGAAGATGCTCGACGAGACCCTGGCTCTCACCGCGAATCGCAATACCTTTCTGGCGTTCCCAGAGTATCAAGCCCTAAACGCGCTTCTGGACCACGCCAGGTATGTCGGGGATGCGCGCAACGTCATCAGACTGCGCTCGCTGCTCGGCACGCCGCTTGAGTCAGAGATTGGCCAAGCTTGCCTGGTATCGAGGACCGATTGCCACGCGGCGCTGCTGAATGTCGGGGCGGCGCACCGGATATGCGCGAAGCGGGCGGTGTTTAAGGCATTTCGTCAGTGGGGGCCCGTCCTGGACATCCATCCCGCGGTCCTGAACTGCATGGTGAAGGCCTTTGAGCTCCTACGTGCCACGGGGCTGAAGGGGGAGGGCACTGCCTTTCAGGTCTTCGAGGAAACCTACGACTACCAGGCCGAACACGATTTGCCGCACCTTGTACCTGGTGTCGTCGCCTGCAAGGAGTCGGAAGAGCAGAAGCTGCTCGGGCTGATGACGAACCTTTATCTGGCGGAGACGTCGCTCGCAGGCGCCTGACGCGGCCTAAAGCGTTTCTCATTTCATGCAATGTTTCTCGTTCTGGACAAACCGAACGAGAGCCGAAAGACGGGCTTAAGCGCCTTCGAAATCAACCAGTAGACGGGCGGCAAGGGCGCGCAGAACTCCGATATCTTGCGCCGCTTCCATTGCGGCTGTCGAACCATCCGCCGGAATGTCCATCCATTGCGCAGCGCGAATCAATGCGGCACGCTCCGATGTGGCCAGGGTCACCCGGCTGAGCTGGACGCGGTCCACCGCGTCCTCGACGATGGCACGCGCGTAGTCGCGCATCCAGCCCTTGGAGACAGCCAAAGCGTCGACCAGGCCATCAACAGCGGCAGATACGCTCCCCTGCACCGGCCTGTTTGGCGGCGTCTGGCGGCCGGCAGCGAGGTCGCCCAGGTCGAGAATCGCGCGGCCAACCGACACCAGGTAGTCGGCCTTGTTTTCACCCACTGCGCGAGCGAAGCACACGAGGATGTCCAGGTCACTGACGGCCGGCGTCACAGCCGGTGCAGAACGCAGTTCGACCCCGGAGGCCCTGCCTCCGGCGCCGGTGTTCTCTCCTTGCGCCGTCATCGCTGGTTGGCCAGGCCAAGGGCTGGCGCGTCCGTGGTTTGGGGGTTTCCGGACCGCGCCGCGACGCGCTCGGCCTTGCGTTCAGCGAAGGGTCTGCGCGTGCGACTTGGCAGCGGTGGCCAGGCAAGGACCCGCATTTCGACTCCGGCGAACTTGTTGCCAGGGGAGGACTCGAAAATGTCGGGCTGCGATTGGTGGTTCATGAGGGCGGTTCCTGAGGTGATTGGGGCTTGGGCTAGCCCCCGCTATGCAGTTCCGCACAGGCTCGCCGCTGCAGGGAGGCCGCTTCCACGACTTCCTCGTGCCGGGAGGCCTCCTTCATGAGCAGGTAGTCCCGTACGTATAGCTGCCGATGCGACGCAATCACCGAATCGCGTATCTGGCGCGCCCAGCTGCTCCGCTGCACGAGGTCGAGGGCGTCAGTGCAGTACTTCGATTCCGCCAAGGGCGAACAGGCCGAAAGCGCTTCCCCGAAAACGGCTCCTACCCCGACGGACAAGAGCACTCCCACCGGGAGGAAAACCAGGGCCGACGGCGGCGCTTCGTAGCCGTTCCAAGGAATTGCCAGCAGCCCAGCCGCAAACACGAGCCCCAGTGCGTGGCTCGCGAACATAAGTAGCGAGAATAGCTTCTCCCGACTAGCTGCCACCTTGTCCGAGGGCAGTTGGTGTACTGCCATAAGCAGTCGTGTCAGTTCGCACGGCATTCGCGGTCCTCTCGTTTGGTTTTGTTCGCTGCAACCGCGGCCGCTGCAATGGTTCCCGCAACGTCCGCCCACACTTCACGGGTGCGGTCGCTGATGTCGTTCCAGGTCAACGGTTTCCCGAAGGGCGGGGAGACTTCCTGCATGCGCTCGAACGCCAGCCTACCGAAGCAGGCCAGCTCGCCTTGCCTGCCCGTTGAAGCTCGAATCGGCGCGAGTGCATGCCTCGGTTGCACAGCCGCATCCGGGCGGCCCTCCGCGGCTTTCTCTCGCAGGCGGCGCTCATGGAACGGGTCGGTGCCCTGCAGCTGCATAGACGCCAACTTCTCGGGCGACCAGGTTGCGACGGTCGCTTGAGCGCGAGCGACCTGCTCGGCAAGCGAGGAGGGCCGGGCTCCCATCAGCTTTCCTCCTGGCGCAGCTGAAGTTGCTCCCAGACTAGGTCGACGAGGGCATCGTTTAGCTTGTACCGGCCGGTGCCCCGCCACTCCAGGCCGCGCTGCCCGGTCGCGAACTCTCCCATGACCTGCTCGCCAAGGTAGAGCTTTGCGGGGTCCCCGTCACCCGTATGCAAGCGCAGCGTCACAACGCCGTAGTCGTTTGGCTCGTTGTAGTAGACGCCATCGCTGTTGCCCTCCACCTCGAACAGGTCGAGCACAGCACGGATGGTGGGCCTGTCGAATTCTCGAGCTGCGACAGCATCTCCACTGGGCTCTCCAACAGCGGTCGATTCCGCTTCCTCGCCCTCGTGTTGGCCACGCGAAGGCGGGGTTCTGTTCCTAAAGGCGTCAACTGCCGCGTCGAGCTCGTCGCTTGCGATGCAAGTACCAGCGCCGGCGGCCGGTTGCAGGCCTTCAAACTTGAACGCAGGGCCAGCGGCCGTCTCTTCGACCCTCACCCGCTTGCGCAGCTGGACGTAGCGCAGCGCATTATCCTGAAGGCCTCGGGACGGGTACGGTGCGGCTCGCGCCAAGTCACCGCAAACGTCGCACTGCATCCGTTGCCAGCCTAGAGCATCGAGGGCATCCCAGTCGACAGGCTCCTCCTGCGGCGCCTTCGTCTTCGCGGCCAGGGCCTTGAAAAGGGCGTCCGCGAAGGCGAGGGTGTCCGACCAGGGTTCGGTGGACCCTGAAGTCGTCTTTCGCCGTAGCGCGATGACTTCTTCGGGCGTGAGGATGGGATAGGCAGGGGATTGGCTCATAGGCGCCTGGGGAGAGGAGAAAGGCGGGAGCTGTCCCGCGGGCTTCGGCGTTCATTATAGAGCCTTTTAGATGCACTATCAACACCGTCACTGCACATCTAAAGCACAAAAAGCGCCCAAGGGCGCCTTTTTGGAATGTCGCTGTTTAGGCGGCGACGGCGGCCTCCGAACGCTTCCGCGGCCTTCCCACATGCGGGCGGTTCACGAAGTGTCGCTGGATGTGCAGCCCGTCGGCGGCGCCGAACACCTTGACCTTCTCGCTGTCGAAATCGGCAACAGCCGCTGCCGGGACGTAGAGCTTCGGGGTGTTGCCAGTGTGGGTTGTCACCATGTGGGGCCCGCACGCATTCAGCCTGGCCAATCGACGGCTGGGCATCAGAGGATGCGGGACCAGCTCGAATCGCGCCCCTGGCACGAAGCCGTAGTCTGCGAGCCATGCGCCCTGAACCTGAATGCGGCTTTCACCTGGCGGGAGGTCGTACAGCGACGTGTTCTTGCCAGAAGGTGCGTGGAGGGGCACCGTCAGACCGCCTATGGAAGCCGTGGGGGCCTTGGAGCCTTGGACGGCGGCGCCCTCGTGCCTGGAAACAAAGCGCTGAATTCTCAGGGAACCGAGCGGGATGCGTTGTGCCTTCTTGCACTGCCGGCCCAACTCGCTGTCAGGGGTGGTGAGCAAGATTCCGTCGCGCGTCACAATCGCCCGGACAACTTCCGTACTCGCCACGTCGAACAGCGTGGTGCCCACGAATTGACGGGGCATGTCGGACCTTGTTTGGTCGTAGGGGCGCAGCGTCTTCGACGACGTCTCATTCCCGCGCCGAATCATCGTGACGTTGGTGTATCGCGTGAAGGCCAGCGGGTCATTGAGCTCGATGCCTGCGAGCTTCCAGATGAGGCCGGCGAGGATGGCTAGGCGGTTGCCTGTGGCATCCGTTACCTTGCAGTCCTTCCACGCAAGAACAACAGCGTCAGCGGTCGGATACGGCGCGCTGACGAGGTCAACGACGTCATCATCTACGCGAGGGTTGCGCTCGAGCCGGGTAGGCTCGAGACCTCGGGCGAGCTTACGCGCGTCTTCTTCGGTCGTGAGGATGACGTAGCCTGGGCCTTGAACCAGCGCGTGCTTCGCCGGCGTGACTTCAGGGCTCAGTCCAACGTGGTTGACCACAAAGCCTCCTTCCGAGGTGACGGAAAACATGCCGCCGCGGTTGCCGGCCCAGATGAGTGCTCTGCCTTCAAAGGTAGCGATATTGAGGCCTTGGCGGGGTTCGAGCCCGGCCGCACGGAGCGTCCGCATTGGCACTCGCAGGGACGTGCACCCCTGCGAATCGGCCCGCAGGACCACTGCCTCGGGCTTGGCAAGCCTTGGCCAGCTGGCGAGGGCCGGGTACATCAGGCGCACACCGCCGACCGCAACGCTGCCCCGCGACCAACCGTGAGGCGGTTCCTCGCTATCCTCAGCTGGCGTAAACGGTCCAGCGTCGGCAGCCGCCTTCGTTGCCACTGGCACGTTGTCTGCGGCCTCGCGCGCCTCTAGCCCGAAGTCGGAGAGCGGCCGTGACATGCCTACCAAGGCAACGGCACCGTCCATTGCAATCATCCGCACGGCGTCGCCCTCGACGGACGCGGCCCCGATGGGTCCAATTCGGAAGTAGGGATAGGCCTTGCCGCCCGCGGAAGGCCGGTAGGTCAACCGACCGTTGGCGCGCTGCTCCTCCACGCGTTCGATGAGGAGGCCGTCGGCATGGCGGGTGATGCGCGTCGGCGACTGGGGTCCGAACCCGGCGACTTCCCACAGCTTGCCGGAGACCGTCAGGTGCTTGCGCTCTCCGTGCGTCTTGAGCAGGATGTGCCAGGCAAGCCCGCGGCGAGAAGGCACAGGTGCCTTGCTCGTCGCCAGTTCCTGCTTGTTCGGTAGGGGGAGGGTCGGAACGGACTTGAAGTCGGCGACGCCCCGCCGGCTTGGCATCAACAGGAGGTACCCCTTACCAATCAGCAGCAGCGACTGCTCTTGCAGTCCGGCAGGCAGGCGAGAACTGGTCAGACGCACACCAAGCCTGGGCGAGACGGCTACGGAATCGCCGCAAAGAGCCTCCGGGCCGCCGGCCGTGACAAGCGCGATGTCCTGGAACGAGGTGACAAACACCTCGCGCACGTGGGCCATGCTGGCGGCTGCCAGCGCCGCGTTGGGAATGAGCAATTGTCTGTAGCCGGCAGGCTGCACGACCTTGGGCACGTGCTGCAGCAAGGGCGCGGTGAGCTCGGGGCAGGTCGGAGAGGCGGGATAGGGGACAGCGCGCACAGGCTTGCTTTCTGGATTGACCGTTGGAAAGCAGGATTGTAGGGTCTTTTAGATGCATTAGCAATACCGCCACTGTTGCCTAAAACGAAAGCGGCGCCTTATAGCACCGCCTTGCTGACCGTCACGTCGCGGTACTAACTCGCGAAGTGCTGCTGGATATGCAGTCCGTCACGGGTACCAATGACCTTGACGGCAGGGCTTCGGAAGTGCGAGACCGTCTCCAGTGGCAAATCGAGCGCCGCGTGCGAGGCGTTGAGAGGAGTCTCCCCGACAAGAAACGCGCCCTCCTTATCCAGGACGGCGAGGACTCGAGAGCGGACAACCGGGTCCTGCTCGAGCGAGTAGCGCTGGCCCGGGTGGAAGCCGTAGTTGGTCAGCCACGCACCCGTGACGATGAGGTTGGGCATCTCCCGGTCAAGGGGCACCACCGTTGTGTTCGCGGGCGAAACCCGCAGCGCCTCTTCCGCGGTCGCCGGAGTGTCATAGTCGCGGCGGTCGTCGGCGATAAGGGCAAAGTCGCGCAGCGACCTGGCCACGCCAACCAATGCGATTGCGCCGTCCATGGCGACAACCCGTACCGTGTCACCTTCGATGGTCGACAAGACCGCCCGGCCGAAGCGTTTGCCGCCGTAGGCACGCTTGCCCCGAGCCATCTTCGAACGCAGCTGGCTATTGGCTTCCTCTGCGGCGACCTGCTCGATGAGGACGCCGTCCATGTAGCGGGTCACCCGCAGCGGCGAGTCAAGCTCGAAGCCTGCGACGCTCCACACATTGCCGGTGACGTCCAGGCACCGCTGTGCGCGACCATAGGCCGCCGTGGTGAGCTCGCGCCACAGCAGGCCCTTGCGCGCGGGCAGGGGCGCGTCGACGTGGGCCACGGTCTCCTCTTTGAGCAAGCCCTCGTTTTTCTCGAACTCCGGCAGGTGCTGGTAGCGGGCGGCTTCCGAGCCAGAAACGACGGCAACGAAGCCTGGGCCTGCTAGCAGGATGGAGTCTCGGTGAAGCACGGAAGGCAGGCGCGACATCGTCAACTGCAGCACGGCGCCGCGCTCCGAGCTTCCGGCAAGCGCACGGCGCTGGCCACCGTGGCGGGAGCTCGCGGTCACAAGGGCGCCGTCCCCGAAGGTGGAGACGAAAACAGCGGCGCGGCCTGAAAGGCCAGCAGCGGCAAGCATGCGGGCAGGGATGACGAGGAAGCGCCGCCCAGCGTTCGGCGCACCGTATTGAAAGGCATCGCATCGGGCGACGGGGTCGGCCAGCTTTGGCCAAGCAGCGAGAGAGGGGTACATGGTTGACAGGAACGAGGGTCAAAATCGAAAAAACGACATCTGCTCGTCCCGGCATTGGGCGCAAAACTAGAGCGCCGCCCGGAACCAAGAAACCACGTATTGAGAGACACGCTTCGGTAGAGGCAGAAAGGAAAAGAGACCGCGCTGCGCCGACTATCGTGAGCCTTAAAAGGTCTCACGTCGCTGGTACAGGCGGTCGTCGGTTTTGCGCAAGGGTCATCGTCGTAAGCTAGACGGCCGCCCTAAGGCAACCGTCGCACTGCGTATAGGCACCCCGGAAAATGATGGGTTAACCCTTAGCATATAGAGGGGCACGTCCATACGCGCGCAGTTCCATTGCCGGGCGGCCGCCCGCCGGCCGCCGCGGAGAACACCAAACGAGAGCCGCCTGGTGCGCAGTGCCGTGACTTGAGTGCCGAGCGGTTCCCGCCCGCGTCCCGCCCTGTAAATGCCCCAGGCGAGAAAGACCGCCCCAAGTGGGCGGGTTCGCGGGCGGGCAAATTGCTTTCCAAAGGTCCGGGAGCTCTGCACGTTCGTACCCGTGCCACGCCCGCCCCAACGACCAGCTACTCGCCAAGGCCGGTGAGCCAACGAGTAATGGGAGCCGCTGGCGAAGCGCAGGGCGCACGCGCTTTCCCTGCCTTGCGCCATTGGCCTGAACGGGTGGGTCCTACATAATCGCCCGTACGCCTCAGCCAGGGGCAGGAGTGGCCCATGACCTCCATTTTCCCGACGGCTTCCGAGTCTAACGGCCACCTGCCGCCGCCATTGCTGCACATTGCCCAGCCCCGTCCAAGGTGCGCGGCGCGGATGCCATGACGACCCGTTTCCAGTCAACTCTCCTTTCCAATTGGGGAGCTCGCGCTTCGGCACTAAAGGTGGAGCACCGGTCTCTGGCCGAGACTCCAGCGACGACATATGTGGCTTGGCATCGTCGCGGTAGCTGCCGCCACCATTGCTGGCAGCTCATTGGTTGCTCAGGTCTCGAAGGACCCAATGGTCTTGCTCGGTCTAGGATGGCTCAGCCTCCTTGGAGCCTTGTGCACTGCCGTGAGCTCCTTCCTGAACTACGGCAAGACAGCTGAAGCGCACCGCTTGGCCGCGGACAGCTAAGAGAGCATCCGGCGCAGCGTCGAAGTTATCGCTGCGGGACCCAAAGTCCAAAAATCCGCGCTTCAGCAGGAGAGCTGATGGAACTGGAAAGGCGCTTCCAGGCTGCCGACAAAATTGCGCCACTCCGGGTTCGAGGGGTGGTCGGCGGCGGCGGGGATGACGACGACGATGACGACGATGACGACGGCGATGATGATGACGACATCGACGAGGTCGATGACAACGACTTCGAACGAGTTCTTGCACGCCGAAATCGTGGACAAAGGGAAGTACGCACGCCGCTACGCTAGCAGCGACCCCAATGCTAGGCAATGGTGGCGCCAGCGGCATTGCACGCCCCCGGTGGCTCACTGAATCTGGTCTTCCCGTTGTTCCCTCCGCGGGGCGGCAAGCAATGGTTTTCAAAGTAACCAAGCGCCTTTGGTCGTTCGCTACAGGTCACAGGAAACAACCTAGGACGACCTGTGCCTTTCGACAAAGAAACCTGCCCCTACTGCGCCGACCCTCACTGCGAAGCTGATTTCACAGACGTAGGGGTGGGATACGTTCAGACAGGTCCGTACCACTGCTACGCCTGCGGCGCAACTGAAGTTGGCGGCTTCGACACCTCGACACCGTCGGCCGACGAGCTGCGAATCGGCTGGTACGCGCCCAATAGCCCGAACCTGCCCGACACAATCTCCAGCCTGAACGGTCAGTTTGTAGACGCGGAGACAGCGCTGGCGATTTACCGCCGCGGCGTCGTGGACCGCGTTCCTTTCAAGCTCTCCGTCGAGCCTGCCGAGTTTGCGCGGCTGATGGGCTTCCGTATTCAGCATTCCCGCGGCCATCCATTACTAAACGACAGCCAGTGAACAACGCTTCGCGGGTCTCAGGCAAGCCATTGCTAACTGGTGGCAACGGGTCGCCTGCCCCTGCAGCAAAACCGTGCTGCTCCATGAAGATAACGCCTGCAGCATGCGCGAATGCACGGCTTGCGGTTCCATCCAGACCTACGGACGGCCGTGAGCCGTCCTCAAAAGGACATCCATGAAAATTGCAATTCCCCGCCTTTACGTAGGCTACGGACCGGTGGGCCACCCAAAGGCTCGAACCTTCGACTTCGGCTTCGACAAGGAAGACTTGGGAAGCGCGCTCTACCGCTACCTGACCCACAACGCCGGCCAAGGCCTCGTGCCTACCGTCTTCTTTGACGAGTGGCTGGGCCTGGAAAAGCAGGGCTACTACATTCTCGAGGTCGTGAACGGAGAAATTCCCGACGCTGTGCTCGAAGGCTTGGAAGCGCCTGCGTGGTTTGCCCCTCGTCCCTTGGGTGAGCCCGGGCGAAAGCTACGGGAGTTCGAAAAGCTGCTTCCAAGCTACGTCCGCCCTGCTGACGTAGAGACATGGGTCGAAGGCGACCCCGCTTGCGACCACGACTTCGGGCTGGAGAGCTACGAGACCGTGGAGCGAGGAGACCAGTTCTTTGACCGAATGAGCTGCACCCGCTGTGGCGCTGTCCACGCGATGCCCCAGGTCGACTGATTCACAACCGACCCGCCAGGTTCTCCTGCGCGGGTCGTTTTCTTGCGATTCTCGGGCCCTTGCAGGCCGGCAGCAGCGCGTCCGACGTTGCGCCGAGCGCCATTGGTGCACTACTGGTCTAGCTGGTACACCTGACTGCCGAGGTGGTACCGGATGGTCGTGTCGCACATGTTGGCCAGGCGGTGGGCCTCCTCTGGCACGTCCAGCTCGTCGTTGTGCCTGGTGTACTGCGCTCGAGCAACCTCCAGTGCCCGCTCCAGCTCTCGACGCAGCCAGGGTCGAAGTTGGCTTTCAGGGGGCAGCCCGTCGATGTACTCCGTCCCGAAAGCTGCAGGCGCTCGCTTGAGACTCGCGCGCAGGGCCAACGCCGCCTGGTCAAGGGCGCGCTGGCCAATCTGCACGTGGAGCAGTTCATGGTCATACACCGCGCGGAATCGGCATCCCTTCACGTCCAGCTCGCGCGCGATGTAGACCACCGCGGTATCAGCCACCAATCGGGCATTGATGTTTGTGGTCGGGCAGCCGTCGCGGTTAGGGCCAGCCTCAAACTTGACGCGGAATCCGAACTGGACATCTGTAAGGCCGTCGGCCGGGCCAGGGCGCTGAGCCTGCGCCACCCGGGTCAGCTCGTCGCGGGCGACCGTGTTGTTGAGCTCAGGCGCGACCTGGGCGGAGGTTACCTCATAGGTCCCGATAACTTCGGGGCAGGCGGCGAGAGCAGCAAGTGGGGAGAGCAGCGCCAGCGCGATAACGCACCGGCCCATGCGTAGTCGGAGAGAATTCACGGCAACGTGGCAGCAGTAGGTCTGCGCACGTGTAGGTCCGGCGTTTAGCCGGCGTCTAGCTGTGAAAGCGAAGAGGCCACCTTTAGGTGGCCTCGGAATTCATGCAGCGCAAAGGTTTACCTTGGGAAGCTCAGGAGCTTCTCCCGGACGGGTGGTCTCGAAGTAGGTGCCGCCCATCAAGCCGGCGATGTCGTCCGACAGGTCCGCGTATGCGGGCTCAATACAAACCAGCTCGAGCTTGGGGTTCAGGAGGCCAATTTCGCGCCAGAGGTCCTGGTACGGGGCAGCCAGGTCGCGCGGTGCCTGGTTGGGCCGCATGCCGTGGGGAATCGCATAGACGCGGCATTGAGCTCGGCCTGGTGCGACGTAGATGGTCTCGGTATGGGTTTGGGGGGAAGCGGTCGTCATTGCGAATCTCGGTGGTTGTCCTGGCTGGTGTAGCAAGCAGGAGTGGGGTATGCACCAAAGATAAAGCCGCTGACACAGGGTCAGCGGCTGGAAATCAGGTTGATGCCCCTGGCGGCTTCCAGGCGGCGACTTCCTTGGGGGCAAGGTTGGCTTGAATGGGAACGAACAGAACCTCGACTTGGTCCTTGCACTGCGCCTCGTACGCGACGCCTTGCACGAGCTCACCTTCGGCTTCACCTTCCGCAATCAGCACCACTTCGGCGCCAACCCGGTAGTCCCCCTCGTCATCGCGCAGGATGGCGGCAAGTTCGGCTCGGTCGTCCGTGAGAGGGTGTATCGCGACGACCCGATGCTTGGGCATCTGCGCGTCTTGCACAATCTGCGCATACAACGACCAGCCCCCCGACACCTGGTAAGGGGCGCCCCGGTCCTTCGTGTTGACCAACAGATGCAGGAAGCCCTGCGCCGTCAGTTCCACATAGACGCTCGACACGAGCGAAATGTCACCGAGAACTTGTACTTTCATGCGCCGAGCACCTCGGCCATCTTGTCAAAGAGGCTGGGGGACTCGACGTGCAGCTGAGTGCCACCGGCGATGTCGTATTCCCGAAGGTTTGCGACCAGGCCATCAATGGCGGCCTTGCGACCGCGCAGGCGTTCACCGTCGTAGGCCCTCAGGCAGCTGACGATTTCATCTTCCGTCGAACCGACCTCCACGAGGCGGTCCCTGACCTTTTCCTTCGTCAAGGACGCCATCTTGTATTCGCCGCAGTTGGTACTGCCGGCAACAAGCTTTTCGCGCATCTCTTCCGTCAGCGTGCAACCCGCGCCCATCAGCAAGACGCCGAGGACCTGGTAGCCGATGGAGCGGTTGTAGCGCTCGCGTTCTTCGTCCCGCTCGCCGAGGCGACCGTCCAGCTTTGCGAACAATTCCGGAATGGCTGCCTCGAGCCGGGCGCGCGTGAGCGGTGTGTTCGCTTCGTCGTTCTCCAGGTCAATCTTGGCGAGTTCCAAGAGGTCGCACTCCCAGTCGAGCGCGTCGTCCGAGCCGATGATGGCGTAGCTCCAGCATCCCATGTCTTTTCCTTTGTGTGA
Source organism: Variovorax sp. PBL-H6 (assembly GCF_901827155.1). Lineage (NCBI taxonomy): Bacteria > Pseudomonadati > Pseudomonadota > Betaproteobacteria > Burkholderiales > Comamonadaceae > Variovorax > Variovorax sp. PBL-H6. Next base: position 307,293 of record NZ_LR594660.1, on the reverse strand, counting down.
TGAATAGGTCCTGAGACCTGTAGCGACCGAGCGGCGCCGCGGCTAAACGGACCGCCTACACGGGCGATGCCTCAGCTTCCTCACCTGGTCTCAATCGCCGCCCTCGAGCGCGCCTTCGACGCCAATGACGCGCCCCGTACCGCAGAACTCGTTCTTTCGGCCCTACGGCAGGGAAAGGGCGATGTGATGCGCTCGTTCACCGCGCACCCGTTCGAGGACGACTGGCGCGACTTCGCGACGAAAGCGGTGCGGGACTACCTCCAAGCGGCGCAAGGGCACGTCTACGTCGTCGGGAATCCCCTTCAGCGGGACTTCCTGAAGGTGGGGAAGACGGGGCGCACGCCCGAGAAGCGCCTGGCCGAACTGAACAACGAAGCCGTGGTCGGCGCATTCATGTTGGTTGCCAGCTGGGAGGTGCTCGACCGCCACTATGTCGAGAAGGCGGCTCACCGCGCCCTGTCCTGCTTCGCCCGGGTCAAAGAGTTCTTCCAGGGCCACTACGAGCCAGTTTGCGCTGCGGTAGCGAAGGCTGTAGAGGAAGACCGAGCCGTTTTGGCCCGGGCAGGCTTCCGCTAATACAGCTCGACCGTCTCGAGCGTGAAATCGCTCGGGTAGCGCTCCCCGAGGAACTGGAAGATGGATTCCGCCTTGGTGTTCGAATCCGGTCTGACCAGCGCAACTCGTCGGGATGCTCGTCCGGGGGCGTGAAACCGAGCCTTGTGAAGCAGCAGCCCTCCGGCGTCCGGGGGAGCGCGGCTAGGAGCGCAGCCGGCACAAAAAAGCAGGTCAGGATTGCTTTGGCGGGCAGACTTGCATTCCATGTGGAAAAGCCCATAATTTGAACGTGCTGCCCATCTACCACCCGGACGCCCGGCTCGAGTTGCTCGACGTCCTCAAGGCGCCCGGCCGGGCGGTGAAACAATGTACTGGGATGATGATTGCTCGCCACCATGCCATGGACCTCGGCCTCGAGCCCCTGGCCCCCAGCGAATACCTGACCTCCGGTGCCGGGGGCTACGCTACGCTGTACGGGGTGGAGTATTCATACAACCTGTTCGGCCGAGTCGAGTGCGTCTATCAGGTCGAGGCTGGCGTAGTGACCCTTCTTGCCATCGACGCCTGGCAGGCTACCGCACGAGTCGGTCTTCCAAAGTCCGCGCCGGATGCGCGTGCACGCGCGTGGGGGCGGTCAACCTGAAGGAGAGAAGACCATGGGACGAATGAACGTAAACGATGCCGCTGCCCAAGCGCGCGAGTCTGAGGAGTTTGAAGCAAGCCTGCTTCAAGACCCAGAAGTCCGGTTCGGGTTCGACAACTACGAAATGCTGAAGCAAATTGGGGCATTCCTCCGGGAGATGCGAAAGGAAGGTGCGCTGTCGCAGGAGGGGCTAGAGGCAGCCAGCGGGATTGGCCAGGCCGAAATCAGCCGCCTAGAGACAGGAGAGATGGAGCGCGGTCCTTCATTGCTGACGCTCGTCCGATTGGCACACGCAGCCGGAAAGCGATTGGTCCTTGGCCTGGAAGACCTGGAAGGCCAAACCAGCGAGCCGCGTCGGGTGATATCTCTTTGAGCGTGCCACGTGTCCCTAGAAACATGGTCTGACGTGTGCGGCCTCGTCAGCGGCATCCTGCTCGTGGTGACGGCTTGGCGCAACGACGGGCTCTATGGATTCGTCGACAACCTTCGAAAGGTTGTCTCAGACGCGAAGGCCAAGTCACGCCCCGAGGACCCGATGGCGCCCGTTGTAATAGCTGTACTCGAAGCCGAACTGTCACGATGGTCCTGGGTAGACCGCTGGAGCTTGCGCGGCGGGGCTGTCTTCCTGGTCGCCGCTTTCCTGTTGAAGCTCTTGGCGCCAGCGAAATAGCAGGTTGAGCTGCTAGCTCGCCACGAACTCGGCGACCGTTTCGAGAACGGCTTTCGCCTTACTGATGTCGAACTCGTTTTCCGTGCGCACACCGGACTCCATGTCCAGCCAGTAAGCTACGCTCAGTTCATCGACTGCTCGCGCCACGGTCGCGACGTTGCCTGGCGAAATGCCCCCCGCGAAACCGAGAAACGCGCTCCCAAGCCCCTTCGGAATGGTCCAGGCATCGGGCTTCACGCCACGGCCCTTTGACTCGTCGAGCAGCACGTGGACGCGCGACCGGTCATCGCCGGCGAGGTGACCGAGGAATAGCTCGATTGCCGCGGTAGTGCCGCCATGGCGCTGGAGGATGAGGTCAGGCCCGAGGTCCAGCGCGCGCCGGTAGAGGTCGAGCGTCTCGCTCACGCTGAATACCACCCCGCGCGCATTGATGTTCAATTGCAGCCGACCAGCCTGCAGGATGTCCGTTGGCAGGGCGCCGGCCTTCAGCTCCGCAAAAGCCTGAAGCCCGCACAGGTGAACGGCCGAACCGCCGGCGGCCCCCGCATCGAAAAAGCGCTCTCGCCAAGCCCTCGTCGGGTTGCGTGCCAGCCGCTCCTTCTCGGGTAGGTAAAGTAGCGCCCATTCGACAAACGGGTAGCGGCGTCCGAGCTCGGCCAACGCATCGACGGAGGTGTTGTCATCCGGGCCTGTCAGCGAGACTCTCTCGAGGCCGCCACGGACAGCCCTTGCGCCGGCGCTCATGCTGCACGCCCCATTTCGAGCCGACCCATGAGGAGAGCTAGCAACTCGTAATCGAAGTCGTGGAAGCTCGCCGAGACCCCCGTTGCCACCAAGATGTGCGTGAGGTAGGGGGCGTACAGGTCGACGTTGTCCGGGGTGATTCCGCTGGCGATAGCGAGCGGGGCCTCACCCAGCGCCGCGCGCATGAGCTTCAGCTTTTCGACGTCTGCCGCCTTGCCGGTCGCCTCCCCGCTCGTGGTTGGAATCATGCCGAACTCAACCGCGCGCTGCGCAGCCAGGCCCGGGTTGGGCTCCGCCGCCTGGTACTTGAACGCCACCCCTCCAAAAAACGCGTGCCCAGGATACTTGCGTAGCTCGGCGGCAATCGGAAGGCCCAGCGCGTCGTCCTCCGTCGTATTCACGCGCGCATTGTCAGCCTAGGTCATGTCCAGCCCGGCTGCGACATTGCGCCTAATGGCCTCTACGGCCGGCAGGGTCAGATAATTGATGCCGACCTGCTTGGTCGGCCAGGCAGCCTTGATTTCAAGCGCAGCGGGCTCGAGCAACGAATCTCGCCCGTCCATCGAGATGAGCCACACCCCGTCGCACCCGGCGTCAAAGGCAACCGCGGCGTTGTGGAAGGCACGGGCCTTTTCAGCAAAGTGGATGACTGGCAGGACAATTGGGCGCATGGTGCTCCTGGGGGCTATGACTCGGAAATCGAAGTTTGAAGGCGGGCTGGCCCGGGGCCTAGTCCTCGTTGGAGGCACGTAGGCGGTCGACGAAGCTCGGTTGCGTGTCCCGCGGCCGCAGCTGCTCATGGTCTTCGCAGTACCAATGGGAAACCTTGTTGGCATCGACGCCGTAGCTGTAATCAGTTGGCGTTGAGCATACGGTGCACGAGGTCGCCGGAAGGAACGCCTTGCCCTTGAACATCCCGCAGTGCTTGCAGAACCCTGCACCGTTCGTGTACCCCCGGCGCTCGAACTCGTGGCCCGGACAAGCTTGATAGCGCTCGAACTTGGCAAATGCGTTTCGCTCCGCGTCCTCTACGTTGGAGCCTTCTCCTCGGATGAACGTCTCGGGGAACGCTTCGAAGTAGGCTGTGATGTATGGCTCGCCGCCGTCTCGGCGCAAGACCAGTCCCTTTGTCCCCCATTGGACGTAGCAATCTGCGGGCCAGGCACAGACCGGCGTATGGCCCGCATGAGCGTGGTGGCCCGGGCGGCAGTGGGCCGCGACGTTGGCCATGGCTCACGCCTCCCACGGTGGCGGAAAGTCGCACAAGGTGCCGTCGACCTGCGTGTACGAGTAGGCCCAATGCCCGGCTCCAGACCGGTCGTCGAACTGATATTGGTAGACAAGGTGATGCTCCGGCGAGCCCACCCCTATGCGGATGCCCCGGTCGACACTGGGCCGCTCGGGCAATGCACCCTTGAAATCGGGCGTCCGCCCCGCAACCGAGCGGGGACGGATGACCTCGTAGCCCTGCCGGCCGGCCGCCGAGGACACGAACCACCGGCTGGCAAGCCGAGCTGCCATCAGCTGGCGCTCCGCCGCGAGTTGGAGGAGGATGGACTTGGCAACAGGGCGCTCGCTCTCGCCGAGGAGAGCGACCTTGCCGCCCCCTTCAGCGGCTACCGCGAAATCCTCAGCTGACTCTAGAAGGCTCTCGTAGGCGGCGCGGTCGAACTCGAACGACACTTCCCGCGGCTCCCCCTCGACGAAGCCCCTGCTGCGCAGGTAGTCGAAGTAAGCCTGCGAGAACGTCCAGGAGACCGCGCCCGTCCTTCTACGGACATGAACCGGCTCGAAGACGCCGGCGCACTCAGGCACACCGCACTCACAGTTCAGGAGGAAGAGTTGCGCCCCGCGCAGTCGACCTGCCAGTAGGATGTTTCCGTCAAGGCGGGGACCGTCGGTGGTCTCATCCTTCGTGGAGGCGAAGGGCTTGCCGTCGACGATGAGCGTGAGGTGCACCAGCTGGTTGGGTTGGACCGGCTCGCAGACGAAGGGGCGGCTCAGCTCGCCGAGTTCGCAATGGATTTCGAGGGTGTTCATAGTTTGAGGCCAACACGCTTCTCAGCGGAAGCTTTGTATATGGACTGCGCTTATCGCGGCGCCGGACTCGAAGCACGAAGCCGCCGCCTAAAGCGCATTGTCGTATGATACATTTTAGCATCTCAAAAGTGCGCCGATGCGTTTTAGTTTTAGCTGATTTGGCGAAAGGAGCGGGGGATGACTGGAGCGGTCAAGAAATACGAGTTCGCAGACCTTGCGGGGTGCGTCTTGCAGCGCGAAAGCCGAAAAACCGGACACCTTGTGGGTCTGTACTCCGCCGCCCAGGCCGACCTGGATGAAAGCGGAGGTCCCTGGGCAACGATTTGCGAAGCACATGGCCACGTCGTCAACCATCCGACACTCGCCCTGGCCAAGGCACATCTTGGCGACCCCACGGGCTGGTGCGAGACCTGCATGGAGGAAGAGGAGGCGCGCGGCAGGTAGGGGGCGCTCGCGGGCATTGCCCTCGTCGCTAGACGTCGTTAGGACCACTTGAGCACACGACATGGCAGACATTTTTGGACTGGGGATGAAGACCATCCCCCAATCGCGCATCCCGCGGCTGCGTCGCGTATTTGACGAGCGCCTCGCGCGCATTCCGCTGATGCGGCACCCAGGGTTTCACTTCGACCTAGAACAAGAGGGCTACAAGGAATACGTGTTTGGTGGGCGCTACGCCTACTCGTCAGAATTCGGAGCGATTTGCCACGACCTGGCCCACGCAGTCGAGTTCGGCCCGGACAGGTTCGATGAACGCTGCAACCCCTGGGGCGGCTTCACCTTCAACCTGGGCAAAATCGAAATTGCGGGACGCGAGTACGAACACCCTGTCACCGGCCAGGCTACGGAGCGCGAGTGCCGCACCTATGGCATCCAAGCGCGCCTAGCCGACGCCTTCGGCATGAAGCTCAACTTCGAGGCCCATGCAGCTTACTGCGCTCACCTCTGCCGGCATATGCCCGACTGGGTCGCGTACAGCGGCAAAGAGGCTCAGCTGTTGCAGCTCATTGGTGAAAGCCGCGACATGTTCTCCCAAGCTGAAATCTTTCAGCGCCTGGAGGGCTGGTTCGACCTCACAGAACGGCGCCTCAAAGCGGAGCATACCGAGGACCTCTAACGGCCACCTTAGCCTAAACAAACCATTCCGCCCCGACCGCCACAGCGCCGTCGGGGCGCCTTTTCTTGGCGGTGGACTGCCTCAGTCCGAGGAGCAAAGAAAAGCGGACCCAGAGAGGGTCCGCTCGAAATCAAGCCAGAGGCTTATTGCTGGGAAGCGCGCAGTCGAATCGGTGCCGATTCCTTGCCGCTCTTGAAGGTTGCTTCGACACCTTCGGTGATGACAACCTTGTAGTCGTCGAGGTTGATTTTCGGGTAGCCGGCAATGCGCATCCACATACCGCGCCAAAAGGAGCCGAGCTCCTGCTGGTAAACGCGCTTCTTGTCGATGAGCGTAGTCTGGTTGACCTTGAATTCGTCGCGACCGGACTCTACAATTTGCTGAAGCTTCAGGTAGAGCTTTTCCGACACTTGCGGGTTGGTTTCGGTTATTGCCTGGAACACCGCCTTGGAGCCATCAGCGCCATAGCGGCCCTCGATGGCTGCCTTCGTCACCCGCACCAGGTCGTCGCGCATCATGTCTGTGACCTGTGCGGCCTCCAGGACCTTCTGCGAGTACGTCGCCAGGATGTTTTGGTTGTTCTGGTGCGTGGCCTTGATGCCTTGCTCCATGGTGTTGCCGGCGTTGTAGGCCGAGATGTAGCTGACACCGAAGACCGCGCCAATCAGCACGAACAGGGCGACGATTGCGATGAGGATGCCGACAGCGGCCGAGCCGTGTTGATTTTTCTTCATGGGGTGATTTCCTTGGTGATTGATGAACTGGGAGGCAGGGGCGTTTAGCGCCGGCTTTTAGCGTTTCGTGCGAACCGGCGCGGCATGTAGCCGCCCGACGATTCGGAGTTGTTAGCAAGCTTGATTGACGTGACGACGCTGGCGACCAGCGAGAGCACGAACAGCAGGGCAAGCAGCCACGTAGGCGGGGCGATTTCCCATTTCAGGTACTCGAAGTCGGACATTTTCTTGCGCTCGAAGCCCTTCATCGTTTGCTCTGTGAGCAAGGCGATGACGGAATCGGGCGTCACGGTCTTCAGGTCCTGGATGGCATCCTGGAGCTGCACTTTGAAGAGCTGGCTGTCGGACCAGGTCACGACGCGGGCCCATTCGACCTCAGGGTAGCTGGGCGCGCCGATGACCACAATAATGTCGTTCTTCTTTCCGCCCAGCCATTTCTGGTGCAGGGCCTGCGCGTAGTTCGGGTCCGTGTCGGCGGTGAACACCAGGACGGCGTTCGCGTGCTTGGCCGGGCCGAGCTTCTTCAAGGCGCCTGCGAGCTTTGCATTCCATTCGGCTGCGTCCGGCACCTTTGCGCCGACGACCAGAACACGATTCGCGTAGTGGTAGTCATGGATTTCGTCCGGATAGGGAGGCAGGTGGCCGTCGAATTTCGCGTACGCGGCCTTCTCGGCGAGCGTGTTGAACAGCGACTCGGGCGCAGCCTTCACGTAGTTCACGAAGTTGTGGCTTTTCGCCACCGGGTCCCCAACGGCGGCCTTGGTGAAGCGCGGAGGGACTGTGAGCCCTT